>NZ_JBIDAJ010000003.1:33771-412771 GCF_043202395.1 Streptomyces sp. NPDC048197 | reverse complement strand
GCGCAGCGGAGCGTAAAGCGTCAGCAGTCCACACAACCGGCCCCGGAGGCCCGTCACCGCACCCACCACAAACCCAGCCCGCCGCAGGCGCAACGGCGAGACGCCCCGCGGTGGGAGAGATGAGTACATGCGGGGCGCCGCAAAGCGCAACGGCGACCAAGCCCCGCGGCGGGACAGACGGCTACGTGGGAGGCACCGCAAAGCGCAGCGGAACGGCGGGACAGTCAGGTACGTGGGAAGCAGGCCACAACGCAGTGTTTCGCCGAGGCTCACCCGTTCGCCCCCTCCGCTTCACGCGCTCGGGCGGCCGGTGCGGGAACAGTCTGGCGCGTAGAGAAGGGCCAGGTCAGCCCCGTCCGTCGACTCGTCGGCCTTCCACTCCCCATGGAGCTCCCATGCGCATGGCACCGACCGCGTCCGCCCCCACCGCCGCCGCACCCGCGGCTGCCGCTCCCACCGACACCGGCTACACCGCGCAGATAGCCGATACTCCCGAGCAGATCCGCGCGGCCCAGCGGCTCCGTCACCTGGTCTTCGCCGAGGAGATGGGCGCGACCCTGCACACCCCGCTGGCCGGCCATGACATCGACGACGTCGACGAGGTCGCCGACCACCTCGTCGTGACCCACACCGCCAGCGGCGCGATCGTCGGTACGTACCGGCTGCTGCCGCCCGGCCGCAGCCCGCGGCTCTACTCCGACGGCGAGTTCGACCTCGGCGCGCTCGCCGCGCTGCGGTCCTCGCTCATCGAGGCCGGCCGCTCCTGTGTGCACCCCGATCACCGCGACGGCGCGGTGATGACCCAGATGTGGGCCGCGCTCGCCCGTTACACGCTGCTCTCCGGCCACCGCTATCTGGCCGGCTGTGCCTCCGTCCCGCTCGCCGACGGTGGTACGGCCGCCGCCCACGCCCGGGAGCTGGGCCGCACCCGCTACGCCGCCCCGCCCGAGCTGACGGTCACCCCGCACCGGCCGTGGCACTCCACCGTCCCCGTGCCGGGGCGCCCCAGCCTTGCCCAGCTGCCGCCGCTGCTGCGCGGCTACCTCCGGATCGGCGCGTTCATCTGCGGCGCGCCCGCGCATGACCCCGAGTTCGACGTCGCGGACTTCTTCGTCGTCCTGGACATGGAACGGCTCGGCGACCGCTACCGGCGCTACTTCCTGGGGGAGCGGTGAACGGCCCCTGGGACGTCCGTTCCGACTGCACCCCGGACTGCGCCCGGCACGCACTGCCGCGGGTCCCGGCCGCCGAGGCGGTGCGGCGTTCCGCCGTTTTCACCCACCGGGTGCGCCGGGCGCTGACCGACGGCGGGCGGATGGCCGGCCCGGTACGGCTGCGCGCCCATGCCGCCGCTCTGCTCGACGCGCTGGACATCCGCCTGGAGGGCCCGGCTCCGGTGGCCGGGCCGCCGGGCGCCGGCGCCGGGCCGCTCACCGCGCCGGGCGGTGGCCCCGGGACCCTCCTCGTCGTCAACCACATCTCCTGGCTCGACATCCCCGCCCTGCTCGCCGTCGAACCGGTCACCCTCCTCGCCAAACGCGAGGTCGGCGGCTGGCCGGTCGTCGGCGGTCTGGCCCGGCGCGCCGGTACGTTCTTCATCGATCGCACGGATCCTCGTCAACTGCCCTCAACAGTACGCGAGTTGAGCCGGCTGCTGGCCTCCGGGCGGTCGGTGGCGGTGTTTCCGCAGGCGACCACCTGGTGCACGGCCGGCCGGGGGGTGTTCCGCCGGGCCACCTTTCAGGCCGCCCTCGACGCCGGTGCGCCGGTCCGGCCGGTCACCCTGGCGTACGCCCAGCAGGGCCGGCCCAGCACGGTGGCCGCGTTCTGCGGTGAGGACACCTTCCTCGGCTCGCTGCGCCGGGTGCTCGCGGCCCGCGCGCTGACCGTACGGGTCACCGCCCATCCGCTGCTGACGACCGCGGACGGCGCGGACGGCGCGGACCGGCGGGAGCTGGCGGCGCGGGCGGAACGCGCGGCGCTGTACGGGCGGCCGGTGGCGGCCGTGCCGGTACCGGGCGCGGCGCGGTCCGCGCGGGTCCATGTTTGACCAGCTCGACCACCTCGACACGCTGGCCCGCACCCTGCAGGGCCTGCTCGGTTCGCCCTGGCTCTGGCTGGTCGTGCTGCTGGTGTCCGGGCTCGACGCGCTGTTGCCGTTCATGCCGAGCGAGACCACCGTCGTGCTGGTCGCGGTGCTCATCGGTCCCGACCTGCCGCTGCTCGCGCTGCTGGCGGGCGTCGCGGCGGCCGGGGCGCTGGCCGGTGACTGCCTCGGCTACGCCGTCGGACGGTACGCGGGCCCGCGGGCCGTCGCCCGGCTGCTGCGCGGCGAACGCGGCCGGGCCCGGCACGCCAGGGCCCGGGCGCGGGTGGAACGGCATGCCGCGCTGCTGGTCATTGCCGGGCGCTTCCTGCCCGGTGGCCGGGTCGTCGCCGCGCTCTCCACCGGGAGCGTGCGCTACCCGCTGCGCCGTTTCGTCCTGCTGGACGCGGTGGGCGCGGGCCTCTGGGCGCTGTGCAGCGCGGCGCTCGGCGGCCTGGGCGGTACGGCGCTGGCCGGGTCGCCGGCCCGCGGGATGCTGCTGGCCTCGGCGGCCGGGCTGCTGGTGGCGGGGGGTGTGGGCTGGGTGCACCGGCGCGGGGTGCGGCACGCCCTCCCGCTCCAGGGGAAGCGGGAGGGCGTCTGACCCGAAGGGGCCACCGGTGCCGGGGCCGGCCTCCTGCGGTCCGGACGGGCGTCGGACTCGTACGGTCCGGACGGACGTCGGACTCGTACGGTCCGGACCGGCGCCGGACTGGCCGGGCTCAGGTGCTCGGCACGTACTTGTAGCCGACCCGCCGCACCGTCACGATCGACGACCGGTGCTCGACGCCCAACTTGCGGCGCAGCCGGGCGACATGGACGTCGACGGTGCGGCCGTCCCCGACGTGCCCGTAGCCCCAGACCGTGGTCACCAGCTGGTCACGGGTGTGCACGCGGTGCGGATGGGCGACCAGATGGGCCAGCAGCTCGAACTCCAGGTACGTCAGGTCCAGCGGGCGGCCCAGGACCTGGGCGGTGCGCTGCTCGGGGTCGATCCGGACGATCTCGTCGCCGGTCGGTGCGGGCGCCTCGGGCCGTGCGGCCGGTGGCGGCGCGGCCGGGGCGGGTGCCTGGTCGGCCGGCACCAGGACGAGGTAGCCCACCATCGGCGGCTGGCCGGGCAGGGCCGGCAGGCTGTGCTGGGGCGCCGGGAGCCAGGTGGCGCCGGAGTTCAGCAGTTCCGCCACGGCAGGGACGCTGTGGCGCGCAGCGCCTCCACCCGGGGCGGCGGCGGGTGACGGGTGGGCTTCGTCGGGTGAGACGGCGCGCAGGCGGTGGCGGTTCGGGGGCGGGGTGGTGAGGGGGGACAGGGGGGCCGTCGTGGAACCGGCGGTCAGGGTACGGACGTTCGTCATCAGGAGTCAGCTCTTTCGCGCAGAGGGGCGTCAGGGACGTCGTGCGCGCGGGCAGGGCTGGGGACGCCGGTCAGCGGCGTCGATGAGGTGTGTGCGGGCCCGCGCTCAGTGCGCGCGGCAACACAGACGGTCGAAAGCGTGCGCCTGCCGGGACGGCCAGAAGGGCTCGAGGTCGCTGCGACCTGTCGCGGTGTCGGTGAGGCTGGCCATGGCCCCATTGAACCAGACAGTCGGTGATCTGTCCCTCGTGTGGGTGGTGGTGTGACGCGAATCCACCGCACTCGGGCGGCACATACCGCCGGACCGGGCGCGATTCCGTTCCGACTCGGCTTGTGAGGACAGGAGTTGGGGGCGGGGAGGGGGGCGGACGGGTGGCCGAAATCCGTTGTTGCCGATCTCCGGTCCATCAGCGGCCTGCTGTCGCCGATCCCCGGTCCGCCAGCTTCCCGTTGTCGCCCATCCCCGGTCCATCAGCGGTCTGCCACCGCGTATCCCCGCTTTGCCCCCTTTCCGGGTGTGCCGTGTGCCGTGTGCCGTCCTGCGCGTATTCCGGCTCCGATCGCCGTCCCCAGTGCGAGTGCGGTCAGATGGCCGGCGTCGGTGAACGTCCGCCCCCGGCGCAGTACGGGCCGTATCCCCAGGGCCAGCAGGCCGGCCGTGGCGGCGGTCCGTATGCCGCGGTGCGGGACGGACGCGGCGAGCGCGCCCAGGGTGGCGTAGAAGCCGTAGCTGGCGCCGACGTCGACGGCGTGCGGGGTCGGGTCCTCGGGCCCGCGCAGGTGGGCGCGGGCGCGCAGGCCGGCGTGGACCAGCAGGCTGGCGCCGATGTGGCCGGCCGCGAAGACGCCCGCCGCGCGCCGCACTCCCCAGCGCCGCTCGGCCGTGCCGAGGACGGTGAGCAGTGCCGCGCCGTACGGCACCGGAAGCGGCTCCTCGACGAACCCGGCGCTGGTGAGCAGCGTGCCCCAGTGGCCGGCCCGCAGGTTGGCGACGTTGGTGGAGTGGGCGCGCAGCAGCTCCGTCCGGCGGCGGGCGGGCAGCCGCGCGGTGGCGTACGCGCCGAGCTGGACGGCTCCGACGTACAGCGGTGCGGCCCAGGGCACGCGGGACGGGAGGGGCGGGCGGGGCCGGGGTGTCATCTCAGGCTCCCGTCGGCAGGCGCTTGCGCCAGTCCAGCGGGGCGAGGTCGATCACGCGGTCCGGATCGCCGTCCCACCGCACCGGCAGGCCCGCCCCGGCCAGCGCCGCGGCCACCGTCCGGCCGACCTCGGCCCGCTGCTCGCCCGGCACTTCGGCGGCGTCCTGGCCGGGGCCGGGGTAGGCGCCGTAGCGGACCGCGAGGCCGTGGCCCTCGGCGGCCGCCGCGGTGTCCTGGTGGTGGAAGAAGACGAAGCCCCGGTCCCCCTCGGCCCGCTCGCCCCCTATCTCGCCCAGCGCGCAGTTGCTGCAGCAGGTGAAGTCCATCCGGGCCGTCAGTCCCTGGTCCGCCAGCGCGGCGAAGGCCCGGGCTACCCGGTCGGGGTCGGTCACCTCCGGCCACCCTGCCTGCTCGGTGAGCCGCTGCTCCCACAGCTGCGCCACGACCCGCCGTGCCTCCTCCTTCGAGACCTCGGCCTCCGCGGGGTCGAAGCCGTCCTGGACGTCCCTGACGACCTCGTGGAAGGCGCGGAAGCCGGAGCGTATGCCGGCTTGGGCCCGCTCCTCGGCCTCCGCGCGGATCGCGGGGTCCAGGCCGGGCGTGGCGAACAGGTCGGCGGGCCGCCAGTCCAGGGCCGTACGCCATGCCTGCCCGCCGCGGGCCCAGTCCAGGAACACCTCCACGACCCGCTCGGGGTCCGCGGTCGAGGCCGTGAAGTGCCGTTCCGGAGCGCCGTCGCGGTGCTCCACGGCGAACGGCCCGTCGCCGTCCCGCCAGGTCTGTAGGCACACCTGGTCCTCGTCGGGCAGCCGCTCGACGACCGCGAAGTGGTCGCCGTCGGCGCCGATCCGCCGCAGCAGTCCGGCCAGCTCCGCGGCGGTGGGGCGGGAAAGGTCCGCCCCGGACTCGGTCTTGACGCTGATCGCAAGCATGATCCCAGCCTGCCATCCGCCACTGACAACGCCGCCGCCACTGACAACGCCGCCGTCATTGACAATGCTGCCGCCACTGACAATGCCGCCCGGCGGCCGGGCGAATGCCGGACACGCGGAGGGGCCGGACCCACCGGTCCGGCCCCTCCGTGCGCGCCAAGCCGCGCGCCAAGCCGTACGCGCTACGGCCATACATGCTCTGGCAGTTCGCGCTACGGCCGTACGCCCTATGGCAGTTCGCGCTGCGCCCCGCCTCAGACCTGCTCGCGCCGCGCCAGCTCCGTGCAGCAGGTGTCCACGATCAGCCGGGTCACCACGTACGGGTCGACGTTGGCGTTCGGCCGCCGGTCCTCGATGTAGCCCTTCTTCTCGACCTCGACCTGCCAGGGGATGCGCACCGATGCACCGCGGTCCGAGGCGCCGTAGCTGAACTCGTCCCAGGGCGCGGTCTCGTGCGCGCCGGTGAGCCGGTCCTCGATGCCGGTGCCGTACTGGCGGACGTGCTCCAGCGGCTTGCCGTCCGCGCCCAGCGCCTCGCAGGCGGTGATGATCGGGTCGTAGCCCTCGCGCATCGCGCGGGTGGAGAAGTTGGTGTGCGCGCCCGCGCCGTTCCAGTCACCCTTGGCCGGCTTGGCGTCCAGCGACGCGGTGACGCCGAACTCCTCCGCGGTACGGTGCAGCAGCCAGCGCGCCACCCACATGTGGTCGGAGACCTCCAGCGGCGGCAGCGCGCCCACCTGGAACTCCCACTGGCCCGGCATGACCTCGGCGTTGATGCCGGACAGTCCCAGGCCCGCGGCCAGGCACAGGTCGAGGTGCTTCTCGACGATCTCCCGGCCGAAGATCTCGCCCGCGCCGACACCGCAGTAGTAGCCGCCCTGCGGGGCCGGGAAGCCGCCGCCCTCGGGGAAGCCGAGCGGCCGCTCGCCCTTGAGGAAGGTGTACTCCTGCTCGATGCCGAAGATCGGCTCCTGGGCCGCGAACTTCTCCGCCACCGGGCGCAGCAGCGCACGGGTGTTGGAGGAGTGCGGGGTGAGGTCGGTGTTGAGGACCTCGCACAGCACCAGGAGGTGGTCGCCGCCGCGGATCGGGTCCGGGCAGCTGAAGACCGGTTCGAGGACGAGGTCCGAGGAGTGGCCCTCGGCCTGGTTCGTGCTGGACCCGTCGAAGCCCCAGCGCGGCAGCTTGCTCCCGTCGGCCAGGATCTTCGTCTTGGAGCGGAGCTTGGCGGTCGGCTGGGTGCCGTCGATCCAGATGTACTCGGCCTTGATGGTCACGGGGTCCTCTTATACGGGTAGGTGCGGGTACGCGTGCGGGCGTACGTTCGCACTCTGGCAAGTGGCCGTTTCCCGTCCGTTGCCCATATGTGAACCGCAGGTTACTCAGCCGGACATCCCGCCATTCCTGAGGAGTTTGCTCCGATTTGCCTGGGAATCTATGCCGGTTTTCGGTGGATTTGCGGGGCTGTGCTGTGGCGCAGACCTCAGCCGCGCCCCTTCGCCAACCCCTCGGCGGGCGGCTTCAGCAGCCCCTCGAACCCCAGGTGTGTCACCCGCCGGACGAGCTCCGGACCGCTGATCCCCATCGCCTCCGCGGTGCGCCCCACGTGCCAGTCGTGGGCCGCCAGCCGGTGCAGCACATGACCGCGCCGGACCTGCTTGTCGGTCAGCCGGAACGTCTTGAGGTAGGCGACCCGCCCCTTGCCGTCGGTGATCGTTTCGCCGATGTGCTGGGTGCGGTGCAGCGCGAACGGCGGCAGGAAGCGGGACAGCCGGAACTGCCCCATCCGGTACGCCTGCCGCACCTCGTAGGTCTCGTCCAGCAGCTCGCCCGCCATCAGGACGGCGTGCTCACTCTCCCACTCCTGCTGCCGGCGCTCGGCGGCGGACCGCAGCTCGGCGAGCGAGCTGATGTACTCCGCCGTGATCCGGGCCGTGAACTCCGGCACCGGCCCGCCGTAGAGGGCGTACTGGTACATCAGCTCGCCGTACAGGTCCTGCAGCAGCGACGGGTGCAGCGCCCGGTAGTCGTCCGGATGCGGCACCACGAAGGCGGCGGCCAGGGCGTCGGCGACGTACACCAGCACCCCGCACTGCCCGGGATGGATCTCGAAGACCCGCAGCGCGTCGTCGAGCCCGGGGATCGCCTCGCCCCGGTAGGCCCGCTCCGCGCGCGGCGAGAGCCCGTCGCGGACCGCCCGCCGGGTCCACTCCTCCCACACGATCGACGGACCGCCGAAGTGCAGCGCCAGATAGCCGTCGAGCGCCAGATGGAGCGGCAGGAACCGCAGCCCTCCCGAGGGACCGCCGGACGCCTTCCCCGTCCCGGCCCCCGCCCCGGCCCTCGTCCCCTCCTCCTTGCCGCGCCGCCGCTGGACGAGCTTGCGCGGAAGGTGCAGCGGCGCGCACACCACCGGGTCCCGCTCATCGCTCAGCTGCGAGCCGTACGCGGCGGCCGGCGACCCGTCGCCCGTCCAGTTCGCCACGAAACCGTGCGGAACGTACGCCGTGTAGGCCGTGCCGCGCTCGCCCCGGACCGTCAGCGGCCCGTCCTCGTACAGCTCGCGGTGCAGCCGCAGATCGGTGATCGGCTCCGCCCGCACCAGCGGGACCAGCCGGACCGCGCCCCACACCTGCGCCGGCCGGGCCCGCAGCCCGCTCAGATCCAGCCTGCTCATCCCGCGGCCCCCTCTGCACGGACCGGCTCCCCGTCCGCCGCCAGGAACTGCCGCACCCGCTCGTCCAGATGGGCCCGCAGCTCGGCGAGCCCGGTGCGGCCCTCGGCGAACCGCGCGAGCTGCACCAGCGCCGGCAGGTCCTCGGCGTCGCGCACCCCGGCCGTCGGCACCACGGGGGACAGCCGCCGCACCGTGAAGTCCTCGGCGTCGTAGACCGGATTGAGGTGGACCACGGAAGTGGCGCCGCGCGGGTCGAGCCGGGTCCGCCAGACCCGCAGCACCTCACCGGCCAGCCCGGGCGGCGCGTTGTCCCAGCCGTCCGAGACGATCACCAGCCGCTCGGGCGCGTACTCCAGCGCGTCCAGCACCCGCATGCCCAGCGGGGTCGGCCCGTAAGGGCGGGCCAGCAGCGCGTCCTGCCGCCCGGACGTCCACAGCGGAAGATACGCCTCCGCCAGCGCCTCCAGCAGGAAGTGGCAGGCCAGCGCGGTCGCCAGCGGGCGGCGCCGCTTCTGCCGCGAGCCGGTGGTGGAGTAACTGTCGTCCAACACGGCCGCCACCCGGCCCCACGTCCCGGCCCGGGCCCCGGCGGTACGCCGCGCCGCCGCCCGCAGCGCGCCGGTCAGCTCGGCCCGGCGGGCGACCCGGTCGGCCGGCGGCAGCCCGAGGACGTACGAGGCGAGCCGGGTCAGCGGCATCCCGGTGAGATCGCGGTCCACCTCGGCGCCGTGCGCACGGGCCGACTCCTGCATCCGCAGCCGCTCCCGCCGCGTCATCCGCGGGGCGATCCGCTCCAGGAAGGCCCGGCGCCCGATGCCGTGCGCCGCCGCGAACCCCTCGGCGACGGTGAACGGCAGCTCGTACAGCGCGCCCTGCTCGTGGTGCGCCCGGCGCCAGGCGTCCAGCAGCGGGGTGTCGAACTGCTTCCGGCGGCGCGGCGCGAACAGGAAGTCGCCCAGCTCACCACCGTCCTCGCCCGGCCCGTGCAGCGGCAGATGGGCGTGGCGCGCCGCGCACGTGAGGCCGGCCCGGTACTTCACCGCGTCCAGCGCCGGGTCCGGGCGCGCGGCGACCCAGTCGCGGATGATCGCGCGGGTCCGGCGGTTGTTCACCCCGGCCGCGCGAAGCGCCCGGAACAGGCGGTACACCCGCGGTGCGGGCAGCCGCGCCAGCCGGGCCGCGATCAGCCGTCCTTCGGTGCGCCGCGCCTCCGCGGTCGCCTCGCCCGAGGTCTCCAGCAGCCGGCGCACGATCAGCGCGGCGTTGTGGTCGTTGATGTCCAGGGCGAGCGAAGCGGCGTACAACGGGCGGTAGTTGACCCGTACGTACTCGTGCAGGAAGTCCAGCGACAGCTGCTGTTCCGCCGCGCCGGAGCGGAACTCCCGCTGTCCGGTGGCCGTGATCGCGGCGTTCACGAACAGCAGCACGTCCTCGGCCGCCACCAGATCCGGGCAGCTGTGCACCGGCGCCTCCCCGTCGTCGGACGCCGGCCGGGGAATGGGGGCACGAACAGCGAATCGTTGCTTTGCAGAGCAGGTCCGGAAGTCGCACCGGAGTCCCGCGGCCGGCTGGGGGAAACGTAACACCGGGCGGGCGCGGCGGGCATGCCGATTACCGCCCCGGGGACACGGCCCGGCCGCCCGGGGAATCGGCCGTCCGCCGCCCGCCCCGGGGGACACTGGCCGCATGACGATCCTGCGCATCGGACTCCTCGGTACCGGTCCCTGGGCGCGCAGCGTGCACGCCCCCGCCCTCGCCGACCACCCCGGCGTCGCCTTCACCGGCGTCTGGGGGCGCCGTGCGGAGGCCGCCGCCGCCCTGGCCCAGGCCCACGGCACCCGCCCGTACGAGAGCCCCGACGAGCTGTGCGCCGACTGCGACGCCGTGGCCATCGCGCTGCCGCCGTCCGTGCAGGGCCCGTTGGCCGAGCGCGCCGCGCGGGCCGGCTGCCACCTCCTGCTGGACAAGCCGGTCGCCACCTCCGTGCCCGAGGCCCGGGCGGTCGCCGAGGCCGCCGACCGGGCGCAGGTGGCCTCGGTGGTGTTCTTCACCGCGCGGTTCGGCGCGGAGGAGGGCGAGTGGATCGCCGCGCAGGCGGCCGCCGGCGGCTGGTTCACCGCGCACGCCGACTGGCTCGCGCCGGTCTTCTCCGACGGCTCCACCAGCCCGTACGCCCACTCGCCGTGGCGCCGCGACAAGGGCGGCCTGTGGGACGTCGGCCCGCACGCGCTCTCCGTCCTGCTGCCCGTCCTGGGGGACGCGGAGGAGGTGACCGCCACCAGGGGCCCGGCCGACACCGTGCTCCTGACGATGCGGCACAGCAGCGGCGCGGCCAGCACCGCGACGGTCGGGCTGACCGCCCCGGCCGCCGCGGCCGGCGTCGAGGTCACCCTCCGCGGCACGGCCGGCGTCACCACCCTGCCCCGCCGTCAGCACGGCCCCGGACCGGCCTACCACCGCGCCCTCGACGCCCTGCGCGCCGCGGTGGAGACCGGTCTGCCGAACGCCTGCGACGTCCACTTCGGCCTGCGGGTCACCGAGATCCTGGCGGCGGCGGAGCAGTCCCTCACCCCGCTCATGCCTCAACGGTCATGAGTACATGGCGCATTTGGTCGTGGAGGGCATGAGAGATCGGCCGTAGCGTCGGTTCCGCCGGCCGGTCACCGTCCGGCCGCCGACCGCCCGAGCACCGCACCGAGGAGCACACCGTCGATGCCACCCGCCACCGGCTTCACCAGTTACGCCGACACCATCCTGGCCGCCCTCGCCCGCGACCCGGAACGGCTCGCACTGACCGGCCCGGAAGGCCACCGCGACCTCACCGCGGGTGAGCTGCACGCCACCGTCCACCGCATGGCGGCGGTGCTCGACGCCCGCGGCATCGGCCGCGGCCACACGGTCTGCCTGCTCAGCGGCAACCGCCCCGAGGTGCTCGCGGTCCGCTACGCCGTCAATCTCCTCGGCGCCCGGGTGGTCTTCCTCTACGACGGCATGGCCGCCGAATCCCTGGCCCGGATAGCCGACAGCGTCGAACCGGCCCTGCTCGTCGTCGACCCCGCACTGCACGCCACCGCACAGGAGGTACTCCGCCATCTGCCGGGCCCGCGCCCCGAGGTGCTGACCCTCGGCCCGGCGCCGGCCCCCGCCCTCGGCGCGGATCTGCTCGCCGCCTGCACCGCGCTCCCGGCCACGCCCGAGGTGGCGAGCCGGGCCCGCCCGGAGGACGACTGGTGCATCCGGCACACCGGCGGCACCACCGGCATCCCCAAGGGCGTCCGGATGGCGCACGCCCCCTACGGCGCGATGCTCGCCCACATGGCGCCGGAGCCCGGGGACGGGCCCGCCCGGTTCCTGGCCTGCACCTCGCTCGCCCATCTGGCGGGCATCCTGTCCGACCTCACCCTCGCCGGCGGCGGCACCGTCTTCCTGCACCGCTCCTTCGACCCCGCCGCCGTCCTGGCCGCCGTCGCCCGCGACCGCATCACCGACCTCTGGCTGCTGCCGCCGCTCCTCCACCGCCTCCTCGACGACCCCACCCTCCCCACCACCGACCTCAGCTCCCTCGCCCGTATCACCTACGGCGGCTGCCCCGCCTCGCCCTCCCGTCTGCTGCAGGCCGCCGAGGTCTTCGGCCCGGTGCTGCACGGGATGTACGGCATGTCCGAGGCGATGAGCATCAGCCTGGCCCTTCCGGAGGACCACGTGCCCACCGGGCCCGGCGGCCGGATCACCGTCGGCCGCGCACTGCCCGGTGTGGAGATCGCCGTCCGGGACGCGGCCGGCCGCGACCTGCCGACGGGGGAGCCGGGCGAGGTGCATGTCCGCTCCGCCGGTGTGATGGCCGGCTACTGGAAGCAGCCCGAGGAGAGCGCGCGAGCCCTGCCCGGGGACGGCTGGCTGCGCACCGGCGACGTCGGCTGCCTGGACGACGAGGGCCGGCTCTACCTCGTCGACCGGGTCAAGGACGTGATCATCGTCGTGGGCGGCCATGTCCACCCGGCGGAGATCGAGGACCTGCTGCACACCCACCCCGCGGTCGCCCACTGCGCCGTCTACGGGGTGCGCACCGCGGACGAGACCGAGGAGGTGCACGTCGCGGTCGTCCCCGCCCCGGGCCGGACCGTGGACCTCGCCGACCTCCGCGCGTTCGTCACCGCGCACAAGGGCGCCATGTACGCCCCGGCCGCCGTCCACGTCGTCGACGCCATCCCGCTCACGCCGGTCGGCAAACCCGACAAGACGGTGCTGCGGGCGGGGGCCGCCACGGCCTGACGCAGGCCCGCACAAAAGCCCCTGGCCAGCGCCCCAAATCGGCTCTGGCCAGGGGCTTTTGTCAGTGCCGGCCGGTAGAATGGGAACCAGTCAGTGAGGGTTTTCCCAGCGCTCCAGGAGGTCGCCCGTGGCTGTTGCCGTAACGATGACGAAGCCTCTCCCCGCCCACCCGCTGCCCAAGAAACCACTGCCCGCCGGCTGGCCCCGCGAGCGGTACGAATCCCACAACCGCCGCCTGAAGGCCATGCGTCTGGCCATCGCCCTGCTCGACACCGGCGTCTACCGCCCCGAGCAGGCCCCCAACCACCGCATCCGCAGCACCGCCGCCCGGATAGGGGTGCACGCCCCCTCCGACACGACCTGCCGCCTGGTGCGCGCGCTGCTCTACGACAACTGCTGACGGCCCGCCGACACACGCCCGCGCTTCGCGCCACCTGCTGACGACACCGGCGGGCGGCCCGGGAATCACTCCCCGGGCCGCCCGCCCGCTTCCGCGCCCGCTTCCCCGTCGTCCTCCCCGCCGCTCGCCATGTCCTCGACCTCGGCCAGGGCCTCCTGGAGCCACTGCACCCAGAAGGTCTCCAGCCCGACCCCGGCCCGCAGCACGAGCCGCCGCAGCCGGTCCTCCGGGTCGGCCACCGCCCCGAAGTCGCGCGCCTCGATCTCCTCGTACTCCGCCAACTGCCGTTGGTGCAGCGCCAGATGGCGCCGCAGCTCGGCGTCCAGCCCGGCCCGGCCGACGACCGCCGCCGCCCGCAGCCGCAGCACCAGCGCATTGCGCACCGGCTTGGCGTCCTGCTCGCCGGACGCCCACGCGGTCAGCTCCGCACGCCCCGCCGGCAGCACCTCGAACTCCTTCTTCTGCCCGCGCGACGGCTGATCGGACGGCAGCGCCCGGATGAACCCGGCCTGCTCCAGCTTCCCCAGCTCCCGGTAGATCTGCTGGTGCGTGGCCGGCCAGAAGTACCCGATCGACCGGTCGAACCTCCGGGTCAGCTCCAGCCCCGACGACGGCTTCTCCAGCAGGGCGGTGAGGATCGCGTGGGGGAGGGACATGGGGGAATCCTAGGCAGGCCGGGTGCCGGTCCGGGTGCCGCCGGCGGCTCAGAGCGCCGCCGCCAGCTCCGTCCCCTGCTTGATGGCGCGCTTGGCGTCCAGCTCGGCGGCGACGTCCGCACCGCCGATCAGATGCACCGCCCGGCCCTCCGCCCGCAGCTCCTCGTACAGGTCCCGGCGGGGCTCCTGCCCGGTGCACAGCACGACGGTGTCCACCGGCAGCGTGCGGGCCTCGCCGTCGATCGTGACGTGCAGCCCCGCATCGTCGATCCGCTCGTACGTCACCCCGGGGACCATCGTCACGCCCCGGTGCCGCAGCTCCGTACGGTGGATCCACCCGGTGGTCTTGCCCAGCCCGGCGCCCACCTTGGACGCCTTGCGCTGGAGCAGGTGCACCTGGCGCGGCGGCGCGGGCCGCTCCGGCGCCCGCAGCCCGCCGCGGTCGCCGTACCCGGTGTCCACGCCCCAGCCCCGGAAGTACGTCTCCGCGTCCCGGCTCGCCCCGTCACCGGCGTCGGTCAGGAACTCCGCGACGTCGAAGCCGATGCCGCCCGCCCCGATGACCGCGACCCGCGCGCCCACCTCCGCACCGTCCCGCAGCACGTCGAGGTAGCTGACCACGCTCGGGTGGCCGATCCCCTCGATCTCCGGGATCCGCGGGGTGACACCGGTGGCGACCACCACCTCGTCGTACGCCCCCAGGTCGGCCGCGGTCACCGCGGTCTTCAGCCGGACGTCCACCCCGCGCAGCGCCAGCTGCTCGCGGAAGTACCGCAGCGTCTCCTCGAACTCCTCCTTGCCCGGCACCCGCTTGGCGATGTTCAGCTGCCCGCCGATCTCGTCCGCGGCCTCGAACAGCGTGACCTGGTGCCCCCGCTCGGCGGCCGACACCGCACAGGCGAGCCCGGCCGGCCCGGCCCCGACCACCGCGAGCCGCTTGCGCAGCCGGGTCGGCGCGAGCACCAGCTCGGTCTCGTGGCAGGCCCGCGGATTCACCAGGCAGGAGGTGATCTTCCCGCTGAAGGTGTGGTCGAGGCAGGCCTGGTTGCAGCCGATACAGGTGTTGATCTCCGCGGCCCGCCCGTCCGCCGCCTTCGCCACGAAGTCCGGGTCGGCGAGGAAGGGCCGGGCCAGCGACACCATGTCGGCCCGTCCGTCGGCGAGCAACTCCTCGGCGACCTCGGGGGTGTTGATCCGGTTGCTGGTCACCAGCGGCACCGAGACCGCACCCATCAGCCGCTTGGTCACCCAGGTGTACGCCCCGCGCGGCACCGACGTCGCGATGGTCGGGATACGGGCCTCGTGCCACCCGATGCCGGTGTTGATGATCGTCGCGCCCGCCGCCTCGATCTCCTTGGCGAGCGTGACGACCTCCTCCAGCGTCGAGCCGCCCGGCACCAGGTCCAGCATCGACAGCCGGTAGATCAGGATGAAGTCCGGCCCGACCCGCTCCCGGGTCCGCCGCACGATCTCCACCGGGAACCGCATCCGGTTCTCGTACGAGCCGCCCCACCGGTCGGTGCGGTGGTTGGTCGCGCCGACCACGAACTCGTTGATCAAATACCCTTCCGAGCCCATGATCTCGACCCCGTCGTACCCCGCCGACCGGGCCAGCTCCGCCGCCCGTACGTAGTCCTCGACGGTCTGCTCCACCTCGGCGTCGGTCAGCGCGTGCGGGGTGAACGGGCTGATCGGCGCCTGGATCGCACTCGGCGCGACCAGGTCCTGGTGGTACGCGTACCGCCCGAAGTGCAGGATCTGCATCGCGATCCGCCCGCCCGCGGCGTGCACCGCCTCGGTCACGGTCCGGTGCTGCGCCGCCTCCGCCTCGGTGGTCAGCTTGGCCCCGCCCTCGTACGGCCGGCCCGCGTCGTTCGGCGCGATCCCGCCGGTGACCATCAGCCCGACCCCGCCGCGCGCCCGCTCCGCGTAGAACGCGGCCATCCGCGCGAACCCGTTCTCCGCCTCCTCCAGGCCGATGTGCATCGACCCCATCAGCACCCGGTTGGGGAGCGTGGTGAACCCGAGGTCGAGCGGGCTCATCAGGTGCGGATACGGGTTCTTCGGGCTCACGGGGGCCTCCTCGGGCGGGGTGGACTGATACCGGTTCTAGACCAGGCGGAGGCGGTTATGCAACAAGTTGCAAAAACTGTGAGGGAGGCGACGCGGGAGGCGGGGTGCCGGCCCGCCCGTCGTTCCGCCCGGGCGGTCGTACCGAATGCGTGACGATCTCCGCACCGTGCGTCGTGTCACAGACAACGCCCCGGAATGTGTGGCAACGTCAACTCCTTCCAGCTTCCACCTCAACTCACCTCTCCTCCGAGGGAGTTGACGTAAAAAACGTGCAGCAACGTGCAGCAATGTGCAAAGACGTGCAATGACGCGCCATGACGTGGACGCCTGCCGCACCCCGGTGCCCGCAGGCGTCTCCACGCCCGCGGAGAGGAACGCATGAGCACCGTGAACAGCATCGGCACCGCGCACGACCCCGCCCCCGCCACCGCGCAGCCCCCGACCCTCGACGAGGTGGTCGACACCGGCCGATACCCCCTGGCGGACCCCGACGGCCCCGAGGCGCAGGCCGTCGTCGCCCGCGCCCGGCACGAGCTGGACACCCTCGGCTGCACCGTCCTGCCGGACTTCGTCCACCCCGCCCGGCGCGCGCTCCTCCGGGCCGAATGCGCCGGGCTCGCCCCCCGCGCCCACTTCGACGTCGAATCGGTCAACGTCTACAACATCGCCGTCGACCGGGACCTGCCGCCCGGCCACCCCGGCCGCACGGTCTTCGAACGCGGCAACGCCTTCGTCGCCCGGGACCGCATCCCGGCCGGCGCCCTGATCAGCCGGCTCTACGCCCACCCCGCCTTCCAGCGCTTCGTCGCCCGCTGCTTCCGCCTGCCCCGGCTGTACGAGCTCGCCGACCCGTACTCCGCGCTCGTCCTGAACGTCGTCGAACCGGGCAAGGAACACCCCTGGCACTTCGACACCAACGAGTTCACCGTCAGCATGCTCACCCAGGAGGCCGGAGCCGGCGGCGACTTCGAGTACTGCCCGAACATCCGGTCCGCACAGGACGAGCACTTCGACGACGTCCGCGACGTCCTCCAGGGCCGGGGCGGGCGGCTGATCCACCGCCTGCCGCTCCGCCCCGGCGACCTGCAGCTGTTCAAGGGTCGCTACTCGCTGCACCGGGTCAGCCCGGTGCGGGGCACGACCGCCCGCCACTCGGCGATCTTCGCCTACAGCGAGCGCCCCGGCGTCATCGGCAGCGTCGCCCGCACCCGCCAGCTCTTCGGCCGGGTCGACCCCGCACACCTGGCCGCCGAGGACCGCGCGATACGCGGCGACCAGCTGCTGGACTAGCCCCCCCGCACGCCCCCGCACGCCCAAGCCCCGGAATCGCGCAACCCACCCGGAACCGCGCAACCCATCGGGAACACCGCACCCCGTACACCGAAACGAGACGCACGTGACCAACAGTCAGGGGACCGTAGACGTGACCGACAGCCACGGCACCGCCCTCCCGCCCACCGGCGAGGGAACCGCCCCCACCCCCACCTTCGCCCTGGAGGACACCCTCCCGCGGGTCCCGCTGCCCTCCCTGGAGGAGAGCTGCGAGCGGTTCCTCGCCTGGTGCCGGCCCCTGCTGACCCCCGCCCAACTCGCCGAGACCGAGGCCGAGGTGGCCGCCTTCCTCCGCCCCGGCGGCCCCGGCCGGGTGCTCCAGGCCGCCCTGGAGGAGTACGACGCCACCGAGGGCGTGCACAGCTGGCTCGACACCTTCTGGCCGTACCGCTACCTCGGCCGCCGCGACCGCATCGCCCTCAACGCCAACTTCTTCTTCCTCTTCCAGGACACCGGGCAGGCACAGCTGGACCGGGCCGCGGGCCTGATCGCCGGGGCCCTGCACCACAAGCACCAACTGGACCGGGAGGCCCTGCCGCCGGTGGTCCAGCGCGGCCGCCCGCAGACCATGGAACAGAACAAGTTCCTCTTCTCCACCACCCGCATCCCCGGCCCGGAACAGGACACCGTCCGCGCCCCTTACACGCCCGAGTGGCCCGGCCCGTCCGACGCCCGCCACATCGTGGTCTTCTTCCGGGGCCGCATGTACACCCTCGACGTCCTCGGCCCCGATGGCACCCCGCACACCCTCGACGACCTGAAGGAAGGGCTGCAGGCCGTCCTCAAGGCCGACCCCGGTGCGGAGCCGGACGCCCCGGTCGGCCACCTGACCACCATGGCCCGCGCCGAATGGGCCGCCGCCCGCGCGTCCCTCCAAGCCCTGCACCCCGACAACGCGGCGGCCCTCGACACCGTCGAAACCGCCCTCTTCTGCCTCTGCCTGGAGGACTTCGCCCCCGCGGACACCCAGACGGCCTGTGACGAACTCCTCCACGGCGACCGCGGCAACCGCTGGTTCGACAAGGCCGTCTCCTTCATCGTCTTCGCCGACGGCCGCGCCGGCATCAACGTCGAACACTGCGAACTGGACGGCACCACCATCCTCAGCTTCGTCGACGCCCTGCTCACCACCCCGCCCGAGGACCACTCCCGCCTCTCCGGAGCGCGCCCCCAGGGCGCCCCCACCCCGCACCCCCTCACCTTCCAGCTCGACGATGCCCTACGCGCCCAGGTACGCTCCGCCGCCACCGCCTTCGCCCGGTACGGCGCCGACACCGCCACCCGTACCGTCTCCTTCGACGACTTCGGCGCCACCACGGCCAAGTCCCTGGGCGTCTCCCCGGACGCCTTCGTCCAGCTCGCCTACCAACTGGCCCACCAGCGCGCCAAGGGACACCTGGGCGCCACCTACGAGTCGATCGCCACCCGCCAGTGGCGCCGCGGCCGCACCGAGGCCATGCGCGTGGTCACCCCGGAGATCGTGGACTTCGTCGCCACGATGCAGGACCCGGCGACCGACCCCGCCACCCGCCGCACCGCCCTCCACGCCGCGGCCCGCGCCCACGTCACCCGCGCCAAGGAATGCCAGGCCGGCGACGCCCCGGAGCAACACCTCTGGGAACTCGAACTGATCCAGCGCCGCCGCGGCCCCGACCTCGGCCTCACCGAACAGCCCGCCCTCTACCGCACCCCCGGCTGGCTGGTCATGCGCGACGACTACCTCAGCACCAGCTCCGCCCCCTCCACCCACATCCAGTACTTCGGCTTCGGCTCCACCAGCCCCCGCTGCATCGGCGTCGCCTACGTCCTCCTCCCCGACCGCTTCCACCTCTACCTCTCCACCCCCCGCCCGGTGGCCGCCGGAATGCACGCCTTCGCCGATCACCTCCGCGAGGCGGTACACGAACTCCGGGAACTGCTGGCCACCGACCGTCCCACGGCCTGACGCCGCACGCCGCCCGCGCCGCCGGACATCCGGCGGCGGGGTGGCGTCATGCCGGGCGCAACTACTTCAGCAACCGCGACAACCGCCGGTCGGCGAGCGGCTTGCCCCCGGTCTGGCAGGTGGGGCAGTACTGCAACGACGAGTCGCTGAACGACACCTCCCGGACGGTGTCCCCGCAGACCGGACAGGGCTGACCGGTCCGCCCGTGCACCCGCATCCCCGTCCTCTTCTCCGCCTTGAGGTCCTCCGGCGCCAGCCCCCGGGCCCGCTCGACCGCCTCGGCCAGCGTCGTCCCGACCGCCGCGTACAGCCGCGCCACCTCCTCCTCGGACAGATCGGCGGCGAGCTTGAACGGCGACATCCGCGCCGCGTGCAGGATCTCGTCCGAATAGGCGTTGCCGATCCCGGCCAGCACGCTCTGGTCCCGCAACACGCCCTTGATCTGCCGCCGTTCGCCCGCCAGCATCCCGGCGAAGGTCGCCCGGGTGAAGCCGTCCTCCAGCGGATCGCGCCCGAGCCGCGCGACCCCGGGCACCTCCTGCGGATCCCGCACGACGTACAGCGCGAGGTGCTTCTGACTGCCGGCCTCCGTCACGTCGAACCCCGTACCCTCGGGCTCCCGGAGCCGCACCCGCAGCGCCAGCGGGCCCTTTCCCGGACGCGGCGGAGCCGCCGGCAGCCGCTCACTCCACCGGACCCATCCCGCCCGCCCCAGGTGCATCACAAGAAACAGCTCCCCGGCCCGGAGCGCGAGGAACTTGCCGTACCGGGCCACGCCCTCGAAGGCCCGCCCCTCCACCGCACCCAGCGGCGGATCGTAGGTCTTCAGCGCAGCCACCGACACCAGCTGCGCCCGGCCCACCACCCGCCCCGCCAGCCGCTCCTCCAGGAACCGTCCCAGCGCCTCGACCTCCGGCAATTCAGGCATATCCCCAGTCTGCCGCGGAGTCCGGCCCCCGGCCACAGAGCCCCGCCCAGAGCCCTGACCACAGCCCCGCCCACGGCCCTGCCCCCACCAAGGGAGAAGGAAGTGTGAATCCGCTACGGGGATCCGAACCGTGGATTACCTTGCCCCCGTGGACCAGTTGATCTCATCGGACCCGACGCACATAGGCCCGTACCGCCTGATCGCCCGACTGGGCGCCGGCGGTATGGGCCTGGTGTATCTGGGCCGTTCCGAGGCCGGGCGCACCGTCGCGGTCAAGGTCGTCCAGGACGAGCACGCACAGCATCCGGAGTTCCGCCGGCGTTTCGCCCGTGAGGTGGCCGCGGCCCGGCGGGTGGGCGGCACCTGGACGGCGGACGTGCTCGACGCCGACACCGAGGCCGCGGTGCCCTGGGTGGCGACCCAGTACATCCCGGGGCCCGACCTGACCACCGTGGTGGCGGACGACTACGGGCCGCTGCCCGAGCACTCCGTCCGGCTGCTGGCCAACCGCCTCGCCCTCGCCCTGCAGGCGGTGCACGAGGCGGGCCTGATCCACCGCGACCTCAAGCCGTCCAATGTGCTGGTGACGGTGGACGGACCGCGCGTGATCGACTTCGGTATCGCGCGGGCCATGGACACCCTCGCCGGGGACAGCCTGCACACCCGCACCGGCATGCTGATCGGATCCCCCGGTTTCATGTCGCCCGAGCAGGTCCGCGGCCTCGAACTCACCCCGGCCAGCGACGTGTTCTGCCTGGGCGCCGTCCTCGTCTACGCCGCCACCGGCCGCCTCCTCTTCGGGGCCACGGAGACCGGCCTGAACGCCCACCTCTTCCGCATCGCCGAGGAGGAGCCGGACCTGACCGGCGTACCGGAGACACTGCTCGACCTCGTACGCGCATGCCTCGACAAGGACCCGGCCCGACGGCCCGCCCTCCAGCAGGTCGCGGCCCGCACGAAGACGGACGCGGCGGGGGAGTGGCTGCCGGGCGCGGTCCTGGCCCAACTCGGCCGGCACGCCGCCCGGTTGCTGGACTACGGCCCCGAGACGGCCGTCGGCACACCCGGTGCGACTCCCGCCGGCGGGCCCGTGGCGGCCCCGGCAACCCCCGCCACCCCGCCCGGCCCGCCGCAACCGTCGACACCCCCACCGCCCGCGTACTCACCCACCGCCCCGGCCCGGCCCGCCACCCCGCAGGGCTTCGGACCACCCCTGAACCCGCCCGCCCAGGCCTGGCCCCCACCGGCCTCCCCGCCGAACCTCCAGAACCTCCAGGACCCGCCCCCGCACCCCAGGCGCTGGTGGGGCCTCGCGGTGGTCGGTCTGGTGCAGCTGTTCGTCCTGCTCGACGCGACGTCCCTGCACCTGGCGATGCCGACCATGGTGGCGGACCTGCACCTGCCCGCCGACGCCCTGAGCCCGCTGTTCACCGCCTACGAACTGGCCTTCGCCGCCCTGCTGTTGCTCGGCGGACACCTCGCCGACCTGATCGGCCGCAAGCGGATGCTGCTCATCGGACTGGCCGGCTT
Organism: Streptomyces sp. NPDC048197; assembly: GCF_043202395.1. Taxonomy (NCBI): domain Bacteria; kingdom Bacillati; phylum Actinomycetota; class Actinomycetes; order Kitasatosporales; family Streptomycetaceae; genus Streptomyces; species Streptomyces sp. NPDC048197. The sequence continues at coordinate 391,447 of NZ_JBIDAJ010000003.1, read as the reverse complement.
CGCGGCGGCCGCCGCATTCGGCGGAATGGCTCCCACCTCCGGCATGCTGATCGCGTCCCGCGCCGTCCAGGGCGCCTGTGCCGCCCTGCTGTCCCCGGCCGTACTGGCCCTGGTGACGGCCAACTTCCCCGAACCGAAGGCCCGGGGCCGGGCGTTCGGCATCTACGCCGCCATCGCCGCCGGCGGCTCGACGGCCGGCCTGCTCACCGGCGGCTGGCTGATCGAGAACCTCAGCTGGCGCTGGTGCCTGTTCGCCGACGTCCCGCTCGCCGTGATCGCCGTGATCGGTGTGGCCACCCTGGTCCACGACCGCCCGCTCCGCCCCCGCCGCCGCCTCGACGCTCCGGGCCTGCTGCTCGGCACCGGCGGCATCGTGGCCCTGGTCCGGGGCTTCCAGGAAACCGGCCCGCGCGGCTGGCTGGACCTCCTGGTCCTGGCCCTGCTCGCCTTCGGCGTCGTCCTCCTCCTGGCCTGCTTCCTCTGGCAGAACAGGACCCCCGACCCGCTCCTCCCGCCCCACCTCACCCAGGACCGCACCCGCCTCGGCTCCTTCCTCGGCCTGTTCCTGACCGGCGCGGGGACGCTCGCCCTCTTCCCGACCCTGACGACGTACCTGGAGAGCGTCCGCGGCTACTCCCCGACCGCCACCGCCACGGCCACCCTGCCCACCCTCGCCGCGATCCTGATCGGCTCCACCCAGGTCTCCGCCCGCCTGCTGCACCGCGTGCCGGCGCGCCATCTGATCGCACCGGGCCTGCTGCTCACCGCCTGCGGCCTCCTCCTGCTGACCCGCCTGGAGCCCGACAGCGACTACACCACCGTGCTCCTCCCCGGCATGGTCCTGGCCGGCCTCGGCCTCGGCATGGCCCTGATGCCGCTCTATTCCCTCGCCACGGGCGGCACCGCCGCCCAGGACGCCGGCGGGCTCGCGGCCGTGACCAGCACGGCCGACAAGGTGGGCGCGGCACTCGGCACCGCCCTGTTCAGCAGCGCCGTCGCCGCGGCCATCGCCGCCCGACTGGCCACCACCGACGGGCTTCCGCCGACCCTGGCCGCCGCGGCCCGCAGCGGCCAGGCCATCACCCCGGCCGGGCTCCCACCCCAACTCGCGGAAATGATCACCAAGGCAACCGTAGGCGGCTACACCGACACCCTCTGGTGGTCCCTCGCCCTCACCCTCCTCGCCGCCCTGTCCACGGCCCTGCTGATCAGGCCTACGATCCCGGCGTCCCTGGGACCTGTACGCAGTGGTCCGTGATGAGGCTGGGATGCCCTCGGCGCACGTTTCGAGGAGGGTTTCTCCTCTGGTGGCGGGGCGCCCGAGGCGGGCCGTCATATGCCGACAGTTGCTGTAGGCATATGCCTTCCTCGAAATGGCGACAAAGGCCGCCCGTTGTAGGCACTGTGGGGAACCAACGGGCGGTCAGTTACGTTTCAACAAGCAGCAGAAGGGCGCTGAATCCTTCTGAAGCAGCCTTTTGGCTCACCGTGGGCGTTGCTGCTGACGTCCAGTCAAGATGGTGGCCCTCCGGGTGGTCCCGGAGGCATGCATGGTGTCTGATCACGCTGGAGGTCGCCGTGAGAGGTCCCTGAGGTTCGACAGCGATGCCTGACAAGGCGTCATGTCTCCTGAATCCCGGGTCAGTTGACCCGCGAGATTCACTGCGGGTGACGCACCTGCAGCACATTTCACATCACTTGGAGGAAACATGTTCAGACTTCAGAGGAGTAGATCCCATGAGTACATCCGATACCGAACTTAAGCAATCCGTCCATCGATCCCTGATCTGGTCGCTCGTCATCGCTTTTGTGATCTCCTTGTTCGCGGCACTACTTACTGCTTGCGTGGATCTTGCGGCAGGGGCTCACGTAATGGAATCTCTGAAGAGCGCATGGGGAACCTTCTATGAGGTGGCAACCCTGTGCATGTTGGTTTTGACTGTTTTCTGGGCCGTAAGAATGGCAATCATTTTCAAAAGCTGAGTGCTTACCCATAAGCAAGGGCCCCGGTACGGACGCGTACCGGGGCCTCTTGCGTGTCAACGAGGGAAGGGGGCCGGGGCGCAGCAGCCATCGCCTCGGGTCACCAACCTGACCGACCGCTGGGAGGCGCAGGGGAAAGGAAAGGGCCGCCACCCCGGAGGAGTAGCGGCCCTTTGTGCAGATCTCGGAGGATCTTAGATGTCGTAGTAAAGCTCGAACTCGTGCGGGTGCGGGCGCAGCTGGATCGGGGCGATCTCGTTGGTGCGCTTGTAGTCGATCCAGGTCTCGATCAGGTCGGCGGTGAAGACGCCGCCCTGCTGGAGGTACTCGTTGTCCTCTTCGAGGGCGTCGAGGACGGCCGGGAGGGAGGTCGGGACCTGGGGGACGCCCGCGTGCTCCTCGGGGGCGAGCTCGTAGAGGTCCTTGTCGATCGGCTCGGCCGGCTCGATCTTGTTCTTGACGCCGTCCAGGCCCGCCAGGAGGAGGGCGGAGAAGGCGAGGTACGGGTTCGAGGACGGGTCCGGGGCGCGGAACTCGACGCGCTTGGCCTTGGGGTTGGAGCCCGTGATCGGGATGCGCATGGCCGCGGAGCGGTTGCGCTGGGAGTAGACCAGGTTGACCGGGGCCTCGAAGCCGGGGACCAGGCGGTGGTAGGAGTTCACCGTCGGGTTCGTGAAGGCGAGGAGCGAGGGGGCGTGCTTGAGGATGCCGCCGATGTAGTAGCGGGCGGTGTCCGAGAGGCCCGCGTAGCCCTGCTCGTCGTAGAAGAGGGGCTCGCCGCCCTGCCACAGGGACTGGTGGACGTGCATGCCGGAGCCGTTGTCACCGAAGATCGGCTTGGGCATGAAGGTGGCGGTCTTGCCGTTGCGCCAGGCGACGTTCTTCACGATGTACTTGAAGAGCATCAGGTCGTCGGCGGCGGCCAGCAGGGTGTTGAACTTGTAGTTGATCTCCGCCTGGCCGGCGGTGCCGACCTCGTGGTGCTGGCGCTCGACCTGCAGGCCGGCCTTGTCCAGCTCCAGGGAGATCTCGGCGCGCAGGTCGGCGAAGTGGTCGACCGGCGGGGCCGGGAAGTAGCCGCCCTTGTAGCGGACCTTGTAACCGCGGTTGTTCTCCTCGGAGCCGGTGTTCCAGGCGCCGGCCTCGGAGTCGATGTGGTAGAAGGACTCGTTCGACTTGGTCTCGAAGCGGACGTTGTCGAAGACGTAGAACTCGGCCTCCGGGCCGAAGAACGCGGTGTCCGCGATGCCCGTGGAGGCGAGGTAGGCCTCGGCCTTCTTGGCGATGTTGCGCGGGTCGCGGCTGTACTGCTCGCCGGTGATCGGGTCGTGGATGAAGAAGTTGACGTTGACCGTCTTGTCCCGGCGGAACGGGTCCACACGAGCGGTGGACAGGTCGGCACGCAGCGCCATGTCGGACTCGTGAATGGCCTGGAAACCACGGATCGAGGAGCCGTCGAACGCCAGCTCTTCGGCCGGGTCGAAGGCCGCTGCCGGGATCGTGAAGTGCTGCATCACACCGGGCAGGTCGCAGAAACGGACATCGATGAACTTGACGTCCTCGTCCGCGATGAACTTCTTGGCCTCGTCGGCGTTCTGGAACATCCAACTCCTCCTAGCCCGGTCACCGGTCGGCGGACGCGGGATTGCTACTCGGAACGCGACCAGTCCGGTGGCGCGCTCGCCCGACCATAGGCAGGCGGGATTTCTCAAGCATGACCCATTTGTTTCGCCGAGGTTAACCGCCGCGCGGTCCCTTTTACCCCCCAGTGTGCGCCCATGAGAGGGATTGCGGACCCGCTGGTGAGGCCAGGTTTCCGCCACCGTCGCGGGCGGCCCGCCTGCGCGTATACCGGCCCTCCGGGAAGGAAACGTATGCGGCCCCAGTACCGTGGACGGGTGGACAACAGGCAAGCAATCGGATCGTGGATCTCCGGGCCCCGCGCGGCAGCCGAGGACATGGGCGTCGAATTCGGATACCGCGGGCAGCGGCTCGGGCTGCCGGAGGAAGGGCCGGGGGCGCTCGCCCGCCCCGGGCGCCGGTTCGCCGCCCTCTTCATCGACTGGGCGCTGTGCCTGCTGATCGCCTACGGGCTCCTCAGCGGCGGCCGGGCGCAGTCGGCGAGCAACTGGGCACTGGTGGTCTTCGCGGTGCTCAGCGTGCTGACGGTCGGCACGGTCGGCTTCACGCCGGGCAAGCGGCTGCTGGGCCTGCGGGTGGTCGCCGAGGGCGGCGGCCGGATCTCGCTGCCGCGGGTGGTGCTGCGGACCCTGCTGCTCGTCCTGGTCATCCCCGCCGTCGTCTGGGACCGGGACGGCCGCGGACTGCACGACCGCCTGGTGCGCGCCGTCCAGGTGCGGATCTAACCGCCGTATTCCAGGTGCGGATCTAACCGCGGTATCGACATGTCACCCCGGATCGACGTGACACACCGGGTCGACAGGGAAAACGCGTGACATGACACACGGGTGGGGCCCGGGACCGTCGCGGTCCCGGGCCCCACCCGTGTCGGATCGGGGGGCTGCGCTCAGCGCGCCTTGCCGCCGCCCTTGGGCATCCGCATGCCCTTCGGCATCGGGCCCTTCGGTACGGGCATGTTGCTCATCAGGTCGCCCAGCGCGCGCAGCCGGTCGTTGACCGCGGTGACCTGGGCGCCGGGGAGGACCCGGGGCAGCTTCAGCAGGGTCGTGCGGAGCCTCTTCAGCGGGACCTGGCCCTCGCCGTCGCCCACCACGATGTCGTGGACCGGGGCGTCGGCGACGGTACGCGCCATCCGCTTCTTCTCGGCGGCCAGCAGGCCGCGCAGCCGGTTCGGGTTGCCCTCGCCGACCAGCACGATGCCGGCCTTGCCGACCGCGCGGTGCACGACGTCCTGGTTGCGGTTCATGGCCACCGCCGGGGTGACGGTCCAGCCGCGCCCGACGTTGTCCAGTACCGCGGCCGCCGCACCGGGCTGGCCTTCCATCTGCCCGAAGGCCGCGCGCTCGGCACGACGTCCGAAGATGATCGCCATCGCCAGGAAGGCCAGGACGAAGCCCAGGATTCCGGCGTAGACGGGGTGGCCGATCGCGAAGCCGATGGCAAGGAGGACGCCGAATACGACGATGCCTACGCCAGCGACGACAAGACCGACCTTGGAGTCGACCCGACGGGTCATCTTGTAGGTCAGGGCGATCTGCTTCAGCCGCCCGGGGTTCTCAGCGCCGGCAGCGCCGTTGGAGTGTGCCTTCCTCGCCATACAGCGAAGTTTACGTGGCGTGCGGACGCCGGGTCGCCGCGGCCTCCAGTACGTACGCCGCCTCGTGGCGGTCCTTGGCGCGGCGGCGGTCCTCCAGGACCGACGTCCAGGCGTTGCGGCGGGCGGTGCGCTGGCCGCCGCGCATCAGGACGGCCTCGACGGCACGCAGGGCGCCGGTGACGGAAGGGATGGGGCGGACGGGGGTGGCGCGGAGCGGCGCGGCCTGCATGGTCAGTGACTCCCTCTGGCTGTTCGGACAAGCAGGGGTGGTGTGGGAGCGGTGCGTGCATCCATCGTCACTCAACGGTGTTACCAACGGATGACCTGCCGGTCAAACACCAATGAAACGTTGACGCGGCCCGCCACGCCCCCTGTCCTGAGGGGAGTGCGGGCCGCGTGGTTCCAGCATGTGCCACATTTCACAAGACGGCGCGCCGGGAGGCGCCGGCCGGACTCAAACCGCCTGACTGGACGCCTCGACCTCGCGCCGCTCGATGGCCTGCTGGTAAAGGCGGCCGGCGCGGTACGAGGAGCGGACCAGCGGGCCGGACATGACGCCCGCGTAGCCGATCTCCTCGGCCTCCTCCTTGAGCTCCACGAACTCGGCCGGCTTGACCCAGCGCTCGATGGGGTGGTGCCGGACCGACGGGCGCAGGTACTGGGTGATCGTGATCAGCTCGCAGCCCGCGTCGTACAGGTCCTGGAGCGCCTGGCTGATCTCCTCGCGCTCCTCGCCCATGCCCAGGATCAGGTTGGACTTGGTGACCAGGCCGGCCTCGCGGGCCTTGGTGATCACCTCCAGCGACCGCTCGTAACGGAAGCCGGGGCGGATCCGCTTGAAGATCCGCGGGACCGTCTCGACGTTGTGGGCCAGCACCTCCGGGCGGGAGGAGAAGACCTCGGCGAGCTGCTCGGGGACCGCGTTGAAGTCCGGGATCAGCAGCTCGACGCCGGTGCCGGGCATCGCGGCGTGGATCTGCCGGACGGTCTCGGCGTACAGCCAGGCGCCGCCGTCCTCCAGGTCGTCGCGTGCGACGCCGGTGATCGTGGCGTACTTCAGGCCCATGGTCTGCACGGACTCGGCGACCCGGCGCGGCTCGTCGCGGTCCAGCGCCTGCGGCTTGCCGGTGTCGATCTGGCAGAAGTCACAACGACGGGTGCACTGGTCGCCGCCGATGAGGAACGTCGCCTCGCGGTCCTCCCAGCACTCGTAGATGTTGGGGCAGCCCGCCTCCTGGCAGACCGTGTGCAGGCCCTCGCTCTTGACCAGGCCCTGGAGGTGGTTGTACTCGGGACCCATTTTCGCCCGGGTCTTGATCCACTCGGGCTTGCGCTCGATGGGGGTCTGGCTGTTCCGGACCTCCAGGCGCAACATCTTGCGTCCGTCGGGTGCGACTGCGGACACGACCGGCTCCCTACCACTTCGTTTCTACGGCGCACACCAGGGTACGCCCGATAATTCGCACGTCTTTACGTGCATGGCAACCCCAGGTCGCAGGGTCGCATTCCCGCGCTGCCGGGGCGGTCGGACCGTCCCGTACCGCCGGGCGGTCAGACCGCCCGGGGCAGCAGCTCGGCGTTCTCCAGGACGTCGCGCAGATGCTTCTCCACCACGGGCAGCACCTCGGCGATGGTGATGTCCCGGCCCAGCTCACCGGCGAGCGAGGCCACCCCCGCGTCCCGGATGCCGCACGGCACGATCTTGTCGAACGAGGTGTTGTCCGGGTTCACGTTCAGCGAGAAGCCGTGCATCGTGACGCCCTTGGCGACCCGGATGCCGATCGCGGCGAGCTTGCGGTCCTCCCGGCGCTGGCCGGCGTTGGACGGTGCGTACTCCGGGCCGTTCAGCCGCGGGTCGAACAGCTCGTCCGCCAGCCGCGGGTCGAAGTCCAGATTGAGCCCGCCCAGGGCCGGCCGCTCCTCCAGCGGGTCGCCCAGCACCCAGACTCCGCTGCGGCCCTCGACCCGGCTGCCCTCGATGCCGAACTCGGCGCAGGCCCGGATCAGCGCCTCCTCCAGGCGCCGCACATGCGCGACGACGTCCACCGGGCGCGGCAGCTTCTGGATCGGGTAGCCGATCAGCTGGCCGGGGCCGTGCCAGGTGATCTTCCCGCCGCGGTCCACGTCGACGACCGGGGTGCCGTCCAGGGGGCGCTCGTCGTCGGACGTGCGCCGGCCCGCGGTGTAGACGGACAGATGCTCCAGCAGCAGACAGGTGTCGGGCACCTCGTCCGCGAACCGGGCGGCGTGGATCCGGCGCTGTTCCTGCCAGGCCGACTCGTAGTCGACCGCGTCGTCACCGAAGCCCAGGTGGACAAAGCGCAGCCCCTCGGGTGCGGGGGTCTCCCCCCGAGAGATCGCAGTCACGGCAGCTCCCATCCGAACTTCTGTTGCGCTGTGCGGCAACGTTGATGCCTTTCGATGCGTTCGCGCCCCCAGCAACTGTACGGCGGCCGGATCCGGTCCCCGCAGGCGGCCGGTGTACCCCCAGCAACCGCAGTCCCGCCCCTGCTCACACGATCGGATGAACGCGGGACGCAGGCCGCAAGTACGGCACCGAAGGCCGTTACATTCACGCCGTTCCAAGAGGGCGATGAGCATGCCGGACCGGGTGGGCCGAAACCGGCGCCCGGCCCGGAAGGCAGGAGACCGTAAAGCTGATGACGGAACGACCCGCACACACCCCCAACCGACAGCTCGCCGCACTCATCGCCGAGGCGGGCTTCTCCAACGCCGGTCTGGCCAGACGGGTCGACCAACTCGGCATCGAGCACGGCCTGGACCTCCGCTACGACAAGACCTCGGTCACCCGCTGGCTGCGCGGTCAGCAGCCCCGGGGCACCACCCCCGCGCTGATCGCGGAGGTCTTCACCCGCCGGCTCGGGCGCCGGCTGTCCGCCCAGGACCTCGGCCTGGACGCCTGTGCGCCGGTGTACGCCGGGCTGGAGTTCGCCGCGAGCCCCACCGAGGCGGTGGACATCGTCAGCGGACTGTGGCGCAAGGACTCCGGCAGCCACGCCGAGCTCCGCAAGATCGCCTTCACCCCGGCCGGTCTCGTGGTGCCCAGCCGCGACTGGCTGATCGGCCGGCCGGACGACCGGGTGGCCCGCGGCGAGCCGGCCACCGGCGAGGCCCCGGGTGCCGGCACCGGTACGGGCGCGGCCGAGAGCGCCGGCCGGGTGCCCGTCCAGGGCGGCCGGGCCTCGGTGCCCCGGCAGCGCCGGACCGCCGACCGGGTCGACCGCACCCAGGGCTCCAGGGTCACCTCCGGTGACATCGCCGCCCTGCGCTCGGTCGGCGAGCTGTTCCGGGCGCTGGACCACGCCTACGGCGGCGGCCACGCCCGGCAGGCCCTGGTGCGCTATCTGGAGCACGAGGCCGAGCCGATGCTGCGCGGCACCTACGGCGAGGCCACCGGCCGCCGGCTGTTCGCGGCGGTCGCCGATCTGACCCGGCTCGCGGGCTGGACCTCGTACGACATCGCCGCGCACGGCCTGGCGCAGCGGTACTTCGTCCAGGCCCTGCGGCTGGCCCAGGCGGCCGGCGACCGGGCGTACGGCTCCTACGTCCTGGTGACGATGAGCCGGCAGGCCGTCTATCTGGGGCACGGCAGAGAGGCCGTCCAGCTGGCGCGCGTCGCCCAGCAGGGCATCGGCAGCGGCGCGCCGCCCGCCGTCCAGGCGCTGCTGCACTCCGCGGAGGCCCGTGGCCACGGTGTCCTGGGCGAGGTCCGGGCCTGTACGGCGGCGCTGGCCCGCGCGGAACGGGCGCTGGAGACCTCCCGCCCCGGGGACGACACCCCGTACTGGGCGCGCTTCTTCGACGAGGCCCAGCTCGCCGACGAACTGGCGCACTGCCACCGCGATCTCCAGCAGTACCGCGCGGCCTCCCAGCACGCCGAGCGCTCCCTGCAGCTGCGCGCCGCCGGGTTCGCCCGCAGCCGGCTGTTCTGCCGGGTGGTGCTGGCGACCGCGCGGCTGGGCCTGGGCGAGCTGGAGCAGGCCTGCACGCTCGGTGCCGAGGCGGCGCTCCAGGCGTCCGAGATGCGGTCGGTGCGGGCCCATGAGTACGTCAGGGAGTTCGAGCGCCGCCTGGAGCCGTACCGGGACGCGGCGCCGGTGCGCGGCTACCGCGAGCGGATCGCCGCGCTGGGCTGAGCAGCCGCGCGGGGGAGCCGGGCCGGGCGGTGCGCCGGGCCCGGCCGGCCCCGGTGGTCAGGCCGCCGGGCGCAGGACGTCCGGTTCGGTGGTGAGGGCCGGCAGCCCGAAGTCCGTCAGCAGGGCGCGGGCCGCCCGCCGGCCCGAGTTCAGCGCGCCCTGGAGCGTGCCGGCATCGCGGTGGTCGCCGCAGACGTAGAGCCCGGCCAGCACCCGTACGGGCCGCTGCGGATCGTGCGGGGCCGGCATCGCCGGGACCGCGTACGGGTCGTGATGGCCGGTCAGCAGCTCCCAGTCGTCGGTGTGCGCCCCGTAGAGCCGCTCCAGCTGGGGCCGGACCGTCTTGTCGAGGACGGACAGCGGCAGCGCCGCCGCGGCGCCGAGCACGGTCGTGGTGATCAGTGGCCGGCCGGGCGGCGTACGGGACGGGTCGACCGCCCCGGCGCGGAAGCTGCAGGCGACCGGCCCGTCCACCGGCAGGATCGCCGTGGTGGCGTCCCGGGACGGCATACCGCGGCCGTCCGCACCGGCCGGGACGGTGTGGTGCAGCACCGTCACCGGGTGGAAGGCGGGCACCCGCAGGCCCGGTAGCAGTTCGGCGGCGTCGCGGGCGCCGGTGGCCAGCAGGACCGCCCGGCAGGGGATCCGGCCGTGCTCGGCGGTGCTGACGCCCGTGGTGGAGACCGAGGTGACCTGGACGGACGTGCGGACCGTGCCGGGCGGCAGGCCGGCCGCGAGCAGGTCGGGGACGGCCGAGGAGCCGCCGGCCGGCATCCACAGGCGGCCGGCCTCCGCGTAGCCGCGCAGCGCGAGCGCGGCGCTCCGGCTGGAGCCGCGCAGCCGTGGATCGCACAGCAGCATGCCCAGCAGCGGCCGCAGGAAGACGTCCGGGGTGCGGGGCGGGAAGGTGGGCCGGGTCGCCAGGGCGTCCTGGATCGGACGGTCGGCGCGTGCGAGGGCGCGCGCCGCGGAGAGTGCGCCCCTTGTGCTCCGGGAGCCGCTGATGTGCTGCGCCCGCTGGCCGTTGTGCACGCTCAGCACCGGGGCGAACGGACGGAGCGTCAGATCTCCGAGCCCCGGCGTGCGGCGCAGTTCGGCGGCGGAGACGGCCAGCGGCCGGCCGCAGCGGTCCAGCCGGAAGCCGTCGAGCCGGTCGGTGACGGAGCGGCCACCGATCCGCGCGGCGGCCTCCAGGACCGTGACCGACACCCCCGCGCCGGTCAGGTGGCGGGCGGCGGCGAGACCGGCCGGGCCGGCTCCCACGATGACGACGTCCACGGTCGATGCGGTACGCAGCACATGGCCTCCCGAGGTCGGTCCCAGCGGCGGTGCACGCATTGTCATGCCCTCTGAGGCCGCGAGGAATGCCGAGCGGTGTGTGCGGAAAAGTAGGGAGCCGCCGGCGCGTACGACAGGGGGCGCACGGGGCGCGTCGAAGCGGCCTCGGCGAATGTTTGCCGGCGGCCGCCGGCGGCCGCGGCCGTCTATCGGGGCTGGACGGCGCCCGGCCGCGCCCCCCTCAGTCGAGCGCCGCCCGGACCGCCTCGACGATCCGCGGGTGCGTGAACGTGAACCCGGACTCCAGCAGCCGCTTCGGCACCACCCGCTGGCTGCCCAGCACGTCCCCGGCGAACTCACCGAGTGCGATCCGCAGCACCGGCGCCGGGACGGAGAACAGCGTGGGGCGGTGCAGCACCCGGCCCATCACGGCGGTGACCTCCCGGTTGGTCACCGGTTCCGGCGCGGTGAGGTTGACCGGACCGGTCAGCTCCTCGGTGGTCACGAGGTGACGGAGCGCCGCGATGTGGTCGTGCAGGGAGATGAAGCTCCAGTACTGGCTGCCGTCGCCGAGCCGCCCGCCCAGACCGAGCCGGAAGACCGGGAAGAGCCGCCCCCAGGCACCGCCCGAGCGCGCCACGACCAGGCCGGTGCGGGCGAAGACGGTGCGGATGCCGGCGTCCTGGGCCGGCCGCGCGGCGGCCTCCCAGTCCACGCACACCCCGGGCAGGAAACCGTGGCCGGCCGGCGCGCTCTCGTCCGTCCGCCGGTCCCCGGTGTCCCCGTAGTAGCCGATCGCGCTGCCCGAGACGAAGACCCGCGGCGGGACGTCCATCGAGGCGAGCGCCTCCGCCAGGGCCCGGGTGCCGAGCACCCGGCTGTCGCGGATCTGCTGCTTGTACGCGGCGGTCCAGCGGTGGTCGCCGACGCCCGCGCCCGCGAGGTGGACCACCGCCTCGCAGCCGGTCAGCCCCGCGGTGTCGACCTGCTGCCGCGCGGGGTCCCAGCGCACCTCGTCGGCGGAGGCCGGGGCACGCCGGACGAGCCGGACGACGTCGTGGCCGTCCGTGCGCAAGGAGCGTACGAGGGCCGTGCCGATGAGTCCGGTCGAGCCGGTGATCGCGATCCGCATGCGCCCATACTGCCCGGGCCCGGTGTCCGGCGACGACAACTGCCCGGCGCGGGGCCCGAGTCCCTATGGCCGGAAACGGTCCCAGAGGAGGGGGAAGCGTTCGGCGAGGGTCTCGTCGTCGTCGAAGTCGATGTACGTGCCGAGGGGTTCGCGGGGCGGCGGCGGGAGGTCCAGGTCCGGCATCGACCCGCCGGTCATCTGCTCGTAGGCCTCGTCGGCCGCGTACCCCACCTCCTCGGCGTCCCCGTCCACCGACTCGTCGAAGTCGTCGAGGAGCTCGGCGAGCTGGTCCGGGTCGTGCACCCCGCCCTCGAAGACCTCCCGGCCCTGGGCGATCAGCCAGCAGCGGAAGTAGTCGAAGGCGTCGTCGCTGCAGCCGTCCAGCAGGACCGCGGCCGCCGCCCACAGGTCCCAGGTGTACGCCCTGTTGTAGCGGGACTCGAAGTGGCGGGCGAAGTCCACGACGGCGTCCGGGTCGCGCCTGAGCAGCCGCTCGACCAGCGCGTCGGCCTGCTCCTCGGGTTCCCCCTCGGCCGCCTCGCGCGAGTCGTCGATCAGCTCCCAGAACTCCGTCTCGTCCATCACCGCTCCAGCATCTGCCCTGCGGGGGTGTGCCGCATGCGGAGTCCCCCGGATGCTGCCGTGCCGTCGTCCGGGCCGGACCGGGCCGGAGAGCGGCTGCCGTCCGGGGCGGGGGAGGGGGGATGAGCAGGCAGGGAGCGGGGGGACGGGCGGGCCGGGCGCGGGCGGTGGCCGGGAGCGGACGGGCCGCGCGGGGCCGGCCGGGCCGTCGGGTGACCGCCCCAAGAATCACTCGTTGGAAGGCGTGCAACAACCAAACGACGGCATATACGGCATAGTCGGTAAATCTGCCAATTCCTGAAGGGCTGTTTCAGGCCATGCCCATGGACGAACGCACCCGGGCCGACGTCGAACGGGCCGAGGCGGCCCTCGTCGAGCACTATCCGCGGCTGGTCCGCCTCGCCTATCTCGTCCTGCCCCCGTCGATGGGCCGCCACCGCCGGGTGCTCACCGCGCACGGCCTGGTCCAGCGGGCCCTGCCGCGCACCGGTCGCCGGCGCCGCCCGGACGGCGGGCTGCCGGCCCAGCGCGGCCCGCTGCCCGAGAACGGCTACGACCTGGTACGGCTGCGGACCCTGCGGCTGGCCCTGGCCCACGAGGGCCGGCCCGGCCGGGGGCTCCCGGCGGTGCCCCGGGTCTGGGGCCTGCGGCTGTTCCCCCGGGCCGGCGGCGTCGATGAACTCGCCCTGGACCAGGCGCTGTCCGCCGTCCCGGCGTCGGTCCGGGCCGCCATCGGACTGTGGCAGCTGGAGGGTCTGGACGAGGACGCGGTGCGGGCACTGCTGGAACGGGCCGGGGCCACCGACCCCGAGGCCGCGCAGCGGGCGGCCGAGCAACTGGACCGGGAGACCGGCGCGGGGGCCGCGGCACTGCTGAACTCCGGGGAGTTCGACCCCTGTACGGTCCAGACCCGGCCGACGGACCTGCTGCGCCGCCGGCAGCGGCTGCGGGCCGCGGTGGCGCTGGCGGCCGTCGCGGCGATCGGCGCGGTGGTCGCGGCGGTGCCCAGCGGTGGCGGCGACCCGGCGGCCCGCCCGGCGACCCCCGCCGAGCAGGCGCTGGACCCCACCAAACTGCTGCGCACCCGCACCGAACAGTGGTCCGACACCGCGCGGCTGGACTTCACCGCCTGGCCCGCGCGCGGCCGGCAGGCCGGCGACAAGGAACTGCTGGGCCGGGCGCTGCGGGTCTGGGCGGCACCGCCCGCCGACGCCCGGATCACCGCCTCCGCGGACACCTCCACCCGCCCGCCCGACCATCCCCCGCAGCTGCTGTACGCCGGTCTGATCGACAACGTCATGGTGGTCGTCCTGCACGACGGCGAACGACTGGTCCGCTACGCCGAGCCCGAAGACGCCACCCCCACCCTGCACTTCGCGCGGGTGGACGACGCGGACCTGACGACCGGCGCCGCGCTGGTGATCGGCCGCGGCAACGGCTGGATGCGCTATCTCCTCGCCCCCTGGATCTCCGACATCGCCGTCCGCGACCTGCTCACGCCGGGCGCCCCGCCGCACGGGCTGCACGTCGCCCCCGACGGCGTCACCGACCGCATCCCGCTCCCCCCGCCGGCGGGCGGCGGCTGCGGGCGCTGGCCGGTGGCGCAGTTCCGCCCCTCGACGCGGATCGGGGCGCCGGCCCCGCCCTTCCTGCTGGCCGACCTCAACGACCTCGTCCCCGTCCACCTCACCTACGTACCGCCGCCGCCCGCCGGCGCCGCGGGCCCGGTCGCGGGGCAGCGCGAGGCCACCGACCCCGCGGCCCTGGGGACCTGGGCCCGTACGGCCTGCGGGCTGGGCGCGCTGCGGGGCACCGGCGTACGGTCCGTCAGCGACTGGGCGTTCGCCGTGCAGCGGCTCCCCGAGGACGGTGGCAGCGCGACCTGGGTGTGCACCCGCGCCGACACCTGGCGCGGGCCCGGGAGCGCGACCGTCCGCTTCCTGCCGCCCGCCGTACGTCCGGGCGACCCCGGCCGGATCGCCGGCCGGTCCGACGGCACCGCCGCGTGCAGCCGCTACGGCCCGCACGTCGTCGGGGACGTCCCCTGGAGGTCGCCGTCCGGGAAGTGGTACCTGCTGGCCGCGGGTGGCCCGGACGTCGTGGGTCTCGACGCCACCGGCGCCCTCCGGGCCACCGCCGAAGGCCCCGCCCTTGCCGCACCGGCCCCCGGCCCGGCCCCCGCCGCCGAGGTCGTCGGACGGCTGCGGAACGGGGGGAGCGTGCGGGCCTTCCGGCCGTAGGGGAGTGGCCAGGAGGAGCCGGCCGGCGGTGCGGCGCGCGGCATCCTCCCCGGGCCGGGAATCCGGACAGAAGGTGTCGGGATTCGGTGCCAGAGTCACCGTGCGCCGGGCCGGGCGAGCCCTGCTGGGCCGCCGGCCCGTGCGCGCGGCATCCGACAGTGGGGCACCTGACATCGAGGAGTGGAACGTGACGAGTGGGCACGCGACGAACGGCGGGCCGGACCGGCCGGTGACCGCGGAGCTGACCGGGCGGGTGGCGCTGGTCGCCGGGGCGACCCGGGGCGCGGGCCGGGCGATGGCCGTCGAGCTGGGCCGGGCGGGCGCGCTGGTGTACGTCACCGGGCGGACCACCCGCGACCGGGTCAGCGAGGTGGGCCGCCCGACAGAGACGATCGAGCAGACCGCGGAGCTGGTGACCGCGGCCGGAGGCACGGGGATCGCGGTACCGACCGACCATCTGGAGCCGGCGCAGGTCAAGGCACTGATCGAGCGCATCGACCGGGAACAGGGGCGGCTGGACGTCCTGGTCAACAGCGTCTGGGGCGGCGACCATCTGCTCCAGTTCCACACCAAGCTCTGGGACCTGGATCTGGCCGACGGCCTGCGGATGTTCCGCCTCGGCATCGACACCCACGTCATCACCAGCCATTACGCGCTGCCGCTGATGAACCGGCGGCCCGGCGGACTGCTGGTCGAGGTCACCGACGGCACGGCGTCCTTCAACCGCACCTACCGCGAGAACCTCTGCTTCGACCTCACCAAGAACGCCCCGCACCGCATCGCCTTCGGCCTCGCCGCCGAGGTGAGGGAACTGGGCGGCACGGTGGTGTCGCTCACCCCCGGCTTCCTGCGGTCCGAGGAGATGCTGGACCACTTCGGGGTGACCGAGGAGACCTGGCGCGAGGCGGTGGCCAAGGAGCCGCACTTCGCGATCGCCGAGTCACCGGCCCTGATCGGCCGGGCCGTACGGGCGCTGGCCGCCGACCCCGACAAGGCGCGCTGGTCCGGCCGGTCGCTCTCCAGCGGCCAGTTGGCGAAGGAGTACGACTTCACCGACACGGACGGCTCCCGCCCCGACTGCTTCGGCTACTTCGAGGACGTGGTCTTCGGCGGTAAGGACGCGACCGCGGCGGACTACCGCTAGGCGCCCCGCTCACTCCCGTACAGCGCGGCCGTGCGCCGGGCGGCCGCCGCGAAGCGGTCACGCAGTGCGGCGGGGGCGAGGACCTCGCCCTCGGGGCCGAGGGCCAGCAGCTGGGAGTACGCGACCTCGTCGGACTCCACGCGGAGGGTGACCGTCAGCCGGCCCTGCGCGTCCGGCCCGCCGGCGGCCCGGGCGGCGTCGATCGCCTCGCGGGCCGCGGCGGCCTCGGTGACATGCGGCAGGACCCGTATGCCGTGCTCGGAGAGCCGGAGCACCACTTCGGTACGGAGGATCGAGCGGGCGAACTCCGCGGCCCGCTCGGCCCAAAACGCCGGCAGGTCGAACGACGCGTCCCGGGTGAAGGCGCCGGGCCCGTCGTCGAGCACGTCGACGGCGGTGAACCGGTCGATCCGGTACACCCGGAAGTCCCCCTGCGCCCGCGCCGCCAGATACCACACCCCCGCCTTCAGCACGAGGCCGTACGGCTCCAACTCCCGCCGCACCTCGGTGCGTTCGGCGCCCTCCGCCTTCCGGAGGTAGCGGGCCGCGATCCGGCGGTCGGACCACACGGCCTCGGCGATCACGGGCAGCAGACCGGGTGTTTCGGGCTCCTTGTACCAGGCGGGGGCGTCGAGGTGGAAGCGCTGGGCGGCGCCCGCGGCGGCGTCCCGCAGCTCCGGCAGCAGGGCGGCGGAGACCTTCAGCCGGGCGGCGGAGGCGGCGTCGGCGAGCCCCATCTCCCGCAGCGCAAAGGGCACTCCGGAGAGGAAGAGCGCCTCCGCCTCGCTGCGGCCGAGACCCGTGAGGCGGGTGCGGTAGCCGCCGATCAGGCGGTACCCGCCGGCCCGGCCGCGGTCGGCGTAGACGGGCACCCCGGCCTCGGAGAGGGAGAGCACGTCCCGCGCGACCGTGCGCTCGGAGACCTCCAGCTCCCGCGCCAGCTCGGCGCCGGTCATCGCCGGGCGCGACTGGAGCAGCAGCACCATCTTGATCAGCCGGGCAGCACGCATGCCTTCATGATGCCGGGGAGCACTGACAACGCCGGGGCGGACGGTCCGCTCCGACGGGCAGAAAGAAGGCCCGGCCGTGGTCAGGGCGTGACCGGCCGGGCCGTGGGTTCCCGTGCGGAGGTTCCGGGCGCGGGTGGGTGACCTCCGCACGGGAGTATGGGTGCCCCTGGGGGAGGGGCGGCTCAGAAGCCGTAGCGCTCGCGGGCCTCCTTGACCGCGGAGGCCGGGACGTCACCGCGGCGGGCGAGCTGGGCCAGGGCCGCGACGACCAGCGACTCGGCGTCGACGCCGAAGTGGCGGCGGGCCGCCTCGCGGGTGTCGGACAGGCCGAAGCCGTCCGCGCCGAGGGAGGACCAGTCCTGCTCGACCCACTGCGCGATCTGGTCCGGGACCTGGCGCATGTAGTCGCTGACGGCCAGGACCGGCGTCTCCACGCCGCTGAGCGCCTCGCGGACGTACGGCGTGCGCTGCTCGCCGCGCAGGGTGGCCTCGTCGGCCGCCAGCGCGTCGCGCCGCAGCTCCGTCCAGGAGGTCGCGGACCACACGTCTGCGGCCACGCCCCACTCCTGGGCGAGCAACTGCTGGGCCGCCAGCGCCCAGTGGATCGCGGTGCCGGAGGCCAGCAGCTGGATCCCCGGGGCGTCGGCGGGCACCGTGACGCCCGCCGTGGCCGCGGTGTTGAAGCGGTACAGGCCGCGGACGATGCCCTCGTCGACGCCCGCGGGCTTGGCCGGCTGGGGCATCGGCTCGTTGTAGACCGTGAGGTAGTAGAAGACGTTCGGGTCCTCGCCGGGGGCGGTCTCGCCGTACATGCGGCGCAGGCCGTCCTTGACGATCGCCGCGACCTCGTACGCGAACGCCGGGTCGTACGACAGCGCCGCCGGGTTGGTCGACGCGATCATCGGCGAGTGGCCGTCCGCGTGCTGCAGGCCCTCACCGGTCAGCGTGGTGCGGCCGGCCGTGGCGCCGACCAGGAAGCCCTTGCCGAGCTGGTCGCCGAGCTGCCACATCTGGTCGGCGGTGCGCTGCCAGCCGAACATCGAGTAGAAGATGTAGAAGGGGATCATCGTCTCGCCGTGCGTGGCGTACGCGGTGGCGGCGGCGATGAAGTCCGCCATCGAACCGGCCTCGGTGATGCCCTCGTTGAGGATCTGGCCGTCCTTGGCTTCCTTGTAGTACATCAGCTGGTCGCGGTCGACCGGCTCGTACGTCTGGCCCTTGGGGGAGTAGATCCCGAGGGACGGGAAGAGCGACTCCATGCCGAAGGTGCGTGCCTCGTCGGGCACGATCGGCACCCAGCGCTTGCCGGTCTGCTTGTCGCGGATGAGGTCCTTGACCAGCCGGACGAAGGCCATGGTGGTGGCCACGGACTGGTTGCCGGAGCCCTTGTCGAAGGCGGCGAAGGCCTTGTCGGCCGGGGCCGGCAGCGGCGCGAGCGGGTGGGAGCGGCGGGCCGGGGCCGGGCCGCCGAGGGCCGCGCGGCGCTCCTGGAGGTAGCGGACCTCGGGGGAGTCGGCGCCCGGGTGGCCGTAGGGGACCTGGCCGTCGGCGAAGTCGCTGTCGGAGATGGGGAGTTCGAGCAGGTCGCGCATGACCTTGAACTCGTCCACCGTCAGCTTCTTCATCTGGTGGTTGGCGTTCTTGGACTCGAAACCCTTGCCGAGGGTGAAGCCCTTGACCGTCTGCGCGAGGATCACGGTCGGGGCGCCCTTGTGCTCCACGGCGGCCTTGTACGCCGCGTAGACCTTGCGCGACTCGTGGCCGCCGCGCGAGAGGTGGAAGCACTCCAGGATCTTGTCGTCGGAGAGCAGCCCGGCCATCTCGACGAGGGCGGGCTCGGCGCCGAAGAAGTGGTCGCGGATGTAGGCCGCGTCGCGGGTCGCGTAGGTCTGGAACTGGGCGTCCGGTACCTCGCGCAGCCGGCGGGCCAGCGCGCCGGTGGTGTCGAGCCGGAAGAGCTCGTCCCAGGCGGTGCCCCACAGCGTCTTGACGACGTTCCAGCCGGCGCCGCGGAACTGGGCCTCCAGCTCCTGAACGATCTTGAAGTTGGCGCGGACCGGGCCGTCCAGGCGCTGCAGGTTGCAGTTGATGACGAAGGTGAGGTTGTCCAGGCCCTCACGGGAGGCGAGCGCGAGCGCGGCGGTCGACTCCGGCTCGTCCATCTCGCCGTCGCCCAGGAACGCCCAGACGTGTGAGTCGGAGACGTCCTTGATGCCGCGGTTGGTCAGGTAGCGGTTGAAGCGCGCCTGGTAGATGGCCGAGAGCGGGCCGAGGCCCATCGACACGGTGGGGAACTCCCACAGCCAGGGCAGCCGCCGCGGGTGCGGGTAGGACGGCAGGCCCTTGCCGCCGGCCTCGCGGCGGAAGTGGTCGAGGTGTTCCTCGGTGAGGCGGCCGTCGAGGAAGGCGCGGGCGTAGATGCCGGGCGCGGCGTGGCCCTGGATGTAGAGCTGGTCGCCGGATCCGCCGGTGGAGGAGTCCTCCTTGCCGCGGAAGAAGTGGTTGAAGCCGGTCTCGTAGAGCCAGGCCGCGGAGGCGAAGGTCGCGATGTGGCCGCCGACGCCGTACTTGGCGCCGCGGGAGACCATCGCGGCCGCGTTCCAGCGGTTCCAGGCGGCGATCCGGGCTTCCATCGCCTCGTCGCCCGGCACGGCGGGCTCGGCGGCGGTGGGGATGGTGTTGAGGTAGTCGCTCTCCAGGAGCTGGGGGAGCGCGAGCCCCGACTGCTCCAGGGTGCGGCGCATCAGGTAGGCGGCGCGATGCGGGCCCGCCGCCTTGGTGACGGCGTCGAGCGACTCGCGCCACTCGGCCGTCTCCTCGGGGTCGCGGTCCGGGAGCTGGTCGAGCTGGCTGTACGGCAGGCGCACGGGGTCGGGCATGGGTGGCCCCTTTCCGGACGGGAGGGAAGCTCGGGGGTGCCGTCGAGGACCGGGCCGCGCCCGTGGGCCGCGGCGGGATCTCGACGGCACCCGGATGCGAGTTCGGCAGTTTCGGCAGGCAGGGTGTCGCGCCCCGTCGGAAGACGATACGCCCCTGATCGATGATCGATCAACGCTCGGCGAACGAAAAACCGCAGGTCGGCACGGGGTGCCGCAATTTCGGGCACTCGGTGCCAGCCCCGGAGGGGCCCTCCGCTATGCCGCGCCGGGGCTCCGCGGGCCCGCCCGGCGCACCCGCTCAGACCCTCGGAGCGCAGCTCAGCACGTGTGTCTTGAGCAGCATGCCGATCTTCGGGTCGCGCCGCCGGAACGCGTCCACGATCTCCTGGTGGTCCTGCGCGTGCGAGCGCTGTTCCGGGCTGAACCAGCGGATCGACAGCGCCGTCCAGACCTCGATGCCCAGCGACTCCCAGGTGTGCAGCAGCACGGCGTTCCCGGCGGCCCGCACGATCTCCCGGTGGAACGCCACGGTGTGCCGCACCTGCGCCTCCCCGTCGCCCGCCAGGTCCGCCTCGCGCAGCGCCGCCACCTCCCGCTCCAGCGCGGCGGTGTCCTCCGCCAGCCGCCCGGCGGCCAGCTCCGCGGCGACCTGCTCCAGCCCGGCCCGCACCGGGTAGCTCTCCTTGAGGTCGGCCGCGGTCAGGTTCCGGACCCGTACGCCCTTGTTGGGGGCCGACTCGATCAGCCGCAGCGACTCCAGCTCGCGCAGCGCCTCCCGTACGGGCGTCTGGCTGACCTCCAGCTCCACCGCGATCCGCCGCTCGACGATCCGCTCGCCCGGCTGCCAGCGGCCGCTGACGATCCCCTCGAGGATGTGCTCGCGGATCTGCTCGCGCAGCGAATGGACGACGGGCGGGGTCATGAGGTGCTCCTTCAGAGCGGGTGGTGACGCGGCGGGTGGCGAGGGGGCCATTATCCGGGACGGCGGCCGGACGGCGGCATGCAGAAGGGCCGGCTCCGGTCCGTACGGATGCCGTACGAACCGGTGCCGGCCCCTGCTGCTACCCGCCTACCGGGCGACTGCCGGGCTCAGAGACCGATCTCGGTCTCGAACTCGGCGGCCTCCAGGATCTGCTTGACCGTGGTCAGGTAGCGGGCGGCGTCGGCGCCGTCCACCAGACGGTGGTCGTAGGAGAGCGCGAGGTAGGTCATGTCGCGCACCGCGATGGTCTCGCCGAGGTCCGGGTGGTTGATGACCACCGGACGCTTGACGGTCGCGCCGATGCCCAGGATGCCGACCTGGTTCGGGGGCACGATCACGGTGTCGAACAGCGCGCCGCGCGACCCGGTGTTGGAGATCGTGAAGGTCGCACCGGAGAGCTCGTCTGGGGTGATCTTGTTCGCCCGGACCTTGCCCGCCAGCTCCGCGGTCTTACGGGCGATACCGGCGATGTTGAGGTCGCCCGCACCCTTGATGACCGGGGTCATCAGGCCCTTCTCCGCGTCCACCGCGATACCGATGTTCTCGGTGTCGAAGTAGGTGATGGTGCCCTCGTCCTCGTTGATCCGGGCGTTGACGACCGGGTGGGCCTTCAGCGCCTGGACGGCGGCCTTGACGAAGAACGGCATCGGGGAGAGCTTGACGCCCTCACGCTGCGCGAAGGCGTCCTTGGCCTTGTTGCGCATCCGCATGATCGCGGTGATGTCCACCTCGACCACGGTGGTCAGCTGCGCCTGGCCGTGCAGGGCCTTCATCATGTTGTCGCCGATGACCTTGCGCATCCGCGGCATCTTGACGGTCTGACCGCGCAGCGGCGAGACCTCCAGCGCCGGGGCCTTCGACGGCGCGGCGGCCGGCGCGGCGGCAGCGGCCGGCGCGGCCTGCTTGGCGGCCTCGGCGGCGGCGATGACGTCCTGCTTGCGGATCCGGCCACCGACACCGGTGCCCTTGACCGTGGCGAGGTCCACGCCGCTCTCCGCGGCGAGCTTGCGCACCAGCGGGGTGACGTAGGCGCCCTCGCCCTCACCGGCGGCCGGGGCCGGGGTGACCGGGGCCGGGGCGGCCGGAGCCGGCGCGGGGGCCGGGGCCGGAGCCGCGGGGGCGGCCGGGGCGGCGGGCGCCGCCGGGGCGGCAGCGGCCGGCGCCGGGGCGGCCGGAGCGGGCGCCGGAGCCGGGGTGGGCTCGGCGGCGGGCGCCGGGGCGGCCGGAGCCGCGGGGGCGGCGGGGGCCGCGCCCTTGGCACCGATGACGGCGAGCTTGGCGCCGACCTCGGCGGTCTCGTCCTCGCCGACCACGATCTCCAGCAGGGTGCCGGAGGCCGGCGCCGGGATCTCGGTGTCGACCTTGTCGGTGGAGACCTCCAGCAGCGGCTCGTCGGCCGAGACCTCCTCGCCGACCTCCTTCAGCCAGCGGGTGACGGTGCCCTCGGTGACGCTCTCACCGAGCGCGGGGAGGACGACGTCGGTGCCCTCGGCACCGCCCGCGGGGGCGGCGGCCGGGGCCGGAGCCGCGGCGGGCTCGGGCTGCGCGGCCGGGGCGGGGGCCTCGGCGGCGGCCGGGGCCGGGGCAGCGGCCGGCGCACCGGTGCCGTCGTCGATGACGGCCAGCTCGGCGCCGACCTCAACGGTCTCGTCCTCGGCCACCTTGATGGAGGTCAGGATGCCGGCGGCCGGGGCCGGGATCTCGGTGTCGACCTTGTCGGTCGACACCTCCAGCAGAGGCTCGTCGGCCTCTACGCGCTCACCCTCGGCCTTCAGCCAGCGAGTGACGGTGCCCTCGGTGACGCTCTCGCCGAGCGCCGGAAGGGATACGGAAACCGCCATGGTTTCGGTTGCTCCTTACGAATTGCAGGATGTGGTCGTCGCGCCCGGACTCGGGTCAGTCGTGGGAGTGGAGGGGCTTGCCGGCCAGGGCCAGGTGGGCCTCGCCGAGCGCCTCGTTCTGCGTCGGGTGCGCGTGCACCAGCTGCGCAACCTCGGCCGGCAGGGCCTCCCAGTTGTAGACCAGCTGGGCCTCGCCGACCTGCTCGCCCATACGGTCACCGACCATGTGGACGCCGACCACGGCACCGTCCTTGACCTGGACGAGCTTGATCTCGCCCGCGGTCTTGAGAATCTTGCTCTTGCCGTTGCCCGCGAGGTTGTACTTCAGGGCGACGACCTTGTCGGCGCCGTACAGCTCCTTGGCCTTGGCCTCGGTGATGCCCACCGAAGCGACCTCGGGGTGGCAGTACGTCACCCGCGGCACGCCGTCGTAGTCGATCGGGACGACGTTCAGACCGGCCAGCCGCTCTGCCACCAGCATGCCCTCGGCGAAGCCGACGTGCGCGAGCTGGAGGGTGGGGACGAGGTCACCGACGGCCGAGATGGTCGGCACGTTGGTCTGCATGTACTCGTCGACGAGGACGTAGCCGCGGTCCGTCGCGACGCCCTGCTCCTCGTAGCCCAGGCCCGCCGAGACCGGCCCGCGGCCGATCGCGACCAGGAGCACCTCGGCCTCGAAGGTCTTGCCGTCGGCGAGGGTGACCTTGACGCCGTCGGTGGTGTACTCGGCCTTGTCGAAGAAGGTTCCGAGGTTGAACTTGATGCCCCGCTTGCGGAAGGCCCGCTCCAGCAGCTTGGAGCTGTTCTCGTCCTCGACCGGGACGAGGTGCTTGAGGCCCTCGACGATGGTGACGTCGGTGCCGAAGGACTTCCACGCCGAGGCGAACTCGACGCCGATCACGCCGCCGCCCAGGACGATCGCGGACTTCGGCACGCGGTCCAGCTTGAGCGCGTGGTCCGAGGAGATGATGCGGTCGCCGTCGATCTCCAGGCCCGGCAGGGACTTCGGCACGGAGCCGGTCGCCAGCAGGACGTGGCGGCCCTGGACGCGCTGGCCGTTCACGTCCACGGAGGTCGGCGAGGACAGGCGGCCCTCACCCTCGATGTACGTCACCTTGCGGGAGGCGATCAGACCCTGCAGGCCCTTGTACAGGCCCGAGATGACGTCGTCCTTGTACTTGTGGACCGCCGCCATGTCAATGCCCTCGAAAGTGGCCTTGACACCGAACTGCTCGCTCTCGCGAGCCTGGTCGGCGATCTCACCGGCGTGCAGCAGTGCCTTCGTGGGGATGCAGCCGTTGTGCAGGCAGGTACCGCCGACCTTGCCCTTCTCGATCAGGGCGACGTCCAGGCCCAGCTGCGCCCCGCGCAGGGCAGCGGCGTAACCACCGCTACCGCCTCCGAGGATCACTAGGTCGAAAACGGTGCTGGCGTCGTTCGCCACGTCACGTCCTCCATGCATGGATGCGCCGGACCGGTCTGCGATGACCGGACCGCGGCTGTTGTTCGGCCGCTTTAATTTCGGCCCTGGGTAAGGGGGGCCCTGTCCTGCCGAGAACCCATCTTCGCACTTGTTCAACGAAGCCGGGACGGCGGGCCGGGCTCTGGACGGCTGAGTCGCCGCCTCGACGGGGTTACCGGTGCGTATGCACGTACGGATTTCGTTGAGGGCGAACATGCCCCCGTACGCACACCGACGGCCCCGGGCTGTGAGCTCGGGGCCGTACGGACAAAGCGGACCAGACGGGCCGGCGTCAGCCGAGGTCGCCCGCGGCGGTGCGCTCGGCCAGCCGCACCAGGGTGCGGACCGCGGAGCCGGTACCGCCCTTGGGGGTGTAGCCCCAGGGCGAGCCCTCGTGGAAGGCCGGGCCGGCGATGTCCAGGTGGGCCCACGGGATGCCCTCGCCGATGAACTCCTTCAGGAAGAGCCCGGCGACCAGACCGCCGCCCATCCGCTCACCCATGTTGGCGATGTCGGCGACCGGCGAGTCCATGCCCTTGCGGAGGTGCTCGGGCATCGGCATCGGCCAGGACTGCTCGCCGACCTCCTCCGCGATCTCGTGGATCGAGGTACGGAAGGCCTCGTCGTTGGCCATGATCCCGAAGTGCCGGTGGCCGAGCGCCAGCACCATCGCGCCGGTCAGCGTGGCGACGTCCACGATCGCGTCCGGCTCCTCCTCCGAGGCCCGGGCCAGCGCGTCGGCCAGGACCAGCCGGCCCTCGGCGTCCGTGTTGAGCACCTCGACGGTCTTGCCGCTGTACATGGTCAGCACGTCACCCGGGCGGGTGGCGGAGCCGGACGGCATGTTCTCGGCGAGCGCCAGCCAGCCGGTGACGTTGACCGGGAGGCCCAGCCGGGCCGCGGTCACGACGGCGGCGAACACCGCGGCGGCGCCGCTCATGTCGCACTTCATGGTCTCGTTGTGGCCGGCCGGCTTGAGCGAGATGCCGCCCGAGTCGTAGGTGATGCCCTTGCCGACCAGCGCCAGGGTCTTGTTCGCCTTGGGGTGGGTGTGCGCGATCCGCACCAGCCGCGGCGGGGCCTCCGAGCCCTGGCCGACGCCGAGCAGACCGCCGTAGCCGCCCTTCTTGAGCGCCTTCTCGTCCAGCACCTCGACCTTGAGGCCGAACTCCTTGGCCGCGGCCTGCGCCTCGGCCGCGAAGGACTTCGGGTCGAGGGCGTTGGAGGGGGTGTTGATCAGGTCGCGGGCGCGGTTGATCTCCGCGGCCAGCGCCTGCGCGCGCTCGGTGGCGGCCTTGAACTCCTTGTCGCGCGGCTTGCCGCCGAGGATCGCGACCTCTGCCAGCGGCTTGCCGTCGTTCTTCTTGCCGTTCTTGCCGTTGCCGGCGCCGTTGCTGCGGAACGCGGTGAAGGCGTACGCGCCGAGCAGCGCGCCCTCGCCCACCGCCGCGGCGGCCTCGGCGTCCTCGACCGGCAGCGCGAAGCCGGCCTTCTTGCTGCCGGCCAGCGCCCGGGCGGCACTGCCCGCGGCGCGCCGCAGCGCCTCGTGGTCGTAGTCGTCGCCCTTGGCGGGCGCGTCGCCCAGGCCGACCGCCAGCACGACCGGCGTCTTGAGACCGTCCGCCGCGGGCAGCTTGGTCACCTCGCCCTCGGCACCACTTGCGCCGAGGGTCTCCAGCACACCGGCGAGCTTGCCGCCGAACGCCTTGTCCACGGCCTCGGCGCCGGGGGCCACGACGACGCCCTTGGCGCCCTTGGCCACGCCGACGACGACGGCATCCGCACGCACCGTTGCGGCGGAAGAAGTACTGAGGGTCAGTGCAGTCACGGTGATGAGAGTCCTGTTCCGTCCGGGAATCCGTTGTCGCGCCTTGGCGCGCTGCTGCGGCCGAGCCTACGCTCGGCGGCGCCGCGAGGCCCGGCCCGCTGCCGTACCGGTGCGGACCGTTGCGCGGCGGGCCGTACCGATCTCGGCCAACTCATGGACGATACAAGGGAATTGGCGGAAATGGTGGAATCGCCGGATCAGCCGAGGGTCAGCGCCAGCAGCGCGGTCAGCCCGGCACCCTCCGCGAGCGCACCGAACACATCCCCCGTCACCCCGCCGAACCGCCGCCGGCAGTGCCCCAGCAGCAGTTCGCCGGCCGCCAGCCCGAGCACCGCCGCCAGCCCCGCGTGCACCGCGCCGTACGGGCCCCACACCGCGCCCGCCGCCGCACAGCCCGCGACCACCAGGGCGGCGCACAGCAGCGCCGCACGCACCGGCACCGTCCCCGCGACCGCCGCGCCCAGCCCGTCCGGACGGGCCGCCGGCACCCCCGTACGGGAGGCCAGGGTCAGCGCGCACCGGCCGGTGACCGCGGCCACCGCCGCCCCCAGCGCGCCGTACGCCCAGCCCGCCGCGTACAACCCGGCCAGCGCCGCCACCTGGGCCAGCAGGGTGAACAGCAGCGTGAGGACGCCGAACGGGCCGATGTCGGACTGCTTCATGATGCGCAGCGCGTCCTCGGCGGGCTTGCCGCTGCCCAGTCCGTCGGCGGTGTCGGCGAGCCCGTCCAGATGCAGTCCGCGGGTGAGGACGGCGGGCACCGCCGCGGTGCCGACCGCGGCCAGCAGCGGACCGCCGCCGAGCAGCAGCAGCGCCCCGCCGAGCGCCGCCGCGCAGCCCCCGACGACCAGGCCGGCCAGGGGCGCGCAGAGCATCCCGCCGCGGGCCGCCGCCCGGTCCCAGCGGTGCACCCGCACCGGCAGCACGGTCAGCGTGCCGAACGCGAAGCGCAGCGCGTGCGCGCGGGCCGGGGGAGCGGGGGTCTCGGTCATCGCGGCAGGCTATCCGGGCGTCCGCCGCGCCCGCCTGCCACCCCCGGCCCTCACGAGAGGGCCTAATGGTGCCCATGGGTCACTGGTGGTACCGCAACATCGTCGAGCCGGGGAAGCTGCCGCTGCTGCTCGCCCTGGCCTCCTTCGTGCTGACCTTCCTCGTCACCCGGGCCGTCACCCGGCTGATCCGGGCCGGGAAGGGACCGTTCCACGACATCTCGCCCGGCGGGCTGCACGTCCACCACGTGGTGCCCGGCGTGGTGCTGATGGTCGCCGGCGGATTCATCGCGATCGCCGGCGGCCGGCGCGGCTTCGGCGCCGGCGTCGCCGCGGTGCTCTTCGGGATCGGCGTGGGCCTCGTGCTGGACGAGTTCGCGCTGATCCTGCACCTGGACGACGTGTACTGGACGGAGGAGGGCACCAAGAGCGTCGAGGCCGTCATCCTCACCGTCGCCCTGGTCGCGCTGGTCCTCGGCGGCTTCCTGCCGTTCGGCGTCAACGAACTCACCCCGGACGAGACCACCGACCGCCTCACCGTCGTCCAGACGGTCGCGGTGAACTTCCTCTTCGCGCTGCTCGCGCTGGTGAAGGGGAAGGCGCGGATGGCGGTCATCGGGGTGTTCGTGCCGTTCGTCGCGCTGTTCGGCGCGATCCGGCTGGCCCGGCCCAACTCACCGTGGGCCAGGCGCCTCTACCGCAACCGGCCGCGGGCGCGGGCCCGGGCGAGGGTCCGCGCCTACCGCCACGACCGCCGCTGGTCGGGCCTGCGCCGCAAGGTGGAGCACCTCATCGGCGGCGCCCCCAGCCGCTGACGCGTTGTGCGTCCCGCGGCTTGACCGGCCGCCAGGCCTCCCACAGCCCGCACACCACCAGCACCCCGAGGATCGCCGCGAGGTGCTCCTTGCCGGCCAGGTTGTTCTTGATGAACAGCACCTCGAAGACCATCGAGAGCACCACCAGCGAACCGGTGAACCACGCCCGGTAGCGCCAGCACACGAACACCGCCAGGCCCACCACGGCCGCCGACGGGCCGGTGTCGATGACGTACTTGTCCGAGTCGGGCAGGCCCAGCGGGCTCTGCGGTCCGATCCAGATCCCGATCCGGGCGTACATCGTCCCGGCGAGCGTGGCCACGTAGGCGACCAGCAGGGTCTTCCGCCAACCCAGGCAGGTCTCCGCGATGCCGAAGACCACCAGGATCTGCGCCAGCGCGCCCCACACCGGAAGGTCCAGCGCCGGTACGAACAGCGACAGCGGGGTGCGCAGCAGCGCGATCCACAGGTGCTCGTACGCCTGGACCGAGCCGATGTCCTGGATGGCGTGGTAGCCCCACGCCTGGTTCTGCACGAACTGGAAGACCAGCGTCAGGCAGACCGCGGCGAGCGTCACCGGGATCGCCCGCAGCCTCGCGGAGACCAGTTCCGACCGCACCGTCCGCAGCAGCGGCCCCCACTCGGCCCGCGCCGCCCGGCGCAGAACGGCTATGTCCCGCCGCCCCGCACGGGCCACACTCATCTCACGTTCTCCAGGTGCTTGCGGTTCAGCCACTTCGGCAGACCAGGTGCTTCCAGGAAGCCTTCCGCCCGGGCGGCGGCCAGGCCGATCCGCAGCAGATCGGTGCTCTTCTCGAAGAGCATGAACCGCGGCTCCCAGATGGGCCGGTATTTCGCGTTGGCGCGATAGAGCGATTCGATCTGCCACCACCGGGAGAAGAAGCTCAGCAGCGAGCGCCACAGGCGCAGCACCGGGCCCGCGCCGAGCCGCGAGCCGCGTTCGAAGACGGAACGGAACATCGCGAAGTTCAGCGAGAGCTGAGTGATCTCCACCTCTTTCGCGCGCTGGATCAGCTCCAGCACCATGAACTCCATCAGCCCGTTCTCCGACGCGCGGTCCCGCCGCATCAGATCCAGCGACAGGCCCTTCGCCCCCCACGGCACGAAGCTCAGCAGCGCCCGCAGGTCACCCTGCTCGTCGGAGCACTCCAGCATCACGCAGCGGCCGTCCGCCGGATCGCCGAGCCGGCCCAGCGCCATCGAGAAGCCCCGCTCGGTCTCCCCGTCCCGCCAGTCGTCGGCCAGCTCCAGCAGCCGCGTCATCTCCTCGGCGGGAATGTCCTCGTGCCGCCGGATGCGGACGGTGTAGCCGGCCCGCTCGATGCGGTTGTACGCCTGCCGCACGGTGCGCATCGCGCGGCCGCCGAGGGTGAACTCCGCGGTCTCCACGATCGCCTCGTCGCCCAGCTCCAGCGCGTCCAGGCCGTGCCGGGCGTAGATCGTGCCGCCCTCCTCGCTCGCGCCCACGACGGCCGGCGCCCAGCCGTGCGCCCGGGCCTCGGCCAGCCACACCTCGATCGCCCCGGGCCACGCCTCGGGGTCGCCCAGCGGATCGCCGGAGGCCAGCGACACCCCGCCCACCACCCGGTAGGTGACCGCCGCCTTGCCGCTGGGCGAGAACAGCACGCTCTTGTCCCGGCGCAGCGCGAAGTAGCCCAGCGAGTCCCGGTCGCCGTGCCGGTCCAGCAGGGCGCGCAGCCGCTCCTCGTCGTCCTCGGTGAGCCGCTCGGTGCTGCGGACCGACCGGAACGCCGCCCACAGCACGGCCACCAGCAGCAGCGTGCTCAGCACGTTGATGGTGACGTTGACCCAGTTCGGGGTGTCGATCCCGGGGAAGCGGTGGTCGTCGGCGGCCAGCGACACCAGGCGCATCAGGCCGTAGCGCCAGCGCATGACGAACGTCGAGGACGCGTCCTGGGCGGTGTTGGTGACGGTCACCAGCAGCGCCGCCAGCAGCGAGGTGACCAGCAGCCCGCCGACCGCGACCGCCGCCGCCAGCTTCGGGTTCGACCGGTCGCCCTTGGCGTAGAACTCCCGCCGGCCGGCCACCAGCGCGACCGCGAACACCGCCGTCACCACCAGCGACACCCAGTTCTGCGGATGCCCGCGGAACTCCGGCGCCGCCGCCAGCGCGAAGCCGAACAGCCCCACCAGCAGCCCGGAGAGGACCAGGTTCAGGATCCACGCGGCCCGCTTGCGGCGCCGCAGCGTCACCGACAGGAACAGCGAGAAGGCCCCCGAGGCGAACCCCGCGGTCAGCAGGTACGGGGTGAAGTACTCCTCGACGTTGTGCCGGCGGATGTCGGTGCCGAACGACACCCACACCGCGCTCAGCAGATTGAGGAACGTGACCGTGCGCAGGTACCAGATGCCGAACGCGGCACCGCGCTGCGACCAGGTGCCGCCGCGCTGCTCGCGGCGGTCTTCGTCCGGACTCAAGCGATGTCTCCCATAAAAAACGTGTAAAGCCGAGATCTTATGGGGCGCCGCCGGTGGTCCGGTACGGGCGGGAAGGAGCGCCGCCCCGGCCGGGGCGGCGCGCACCTCAGTCGTGTACGGGAAGTTCTGCCGCCAGGGATGCGGCCGCCTGCACCAGTGGCAGGGCCAGCAGCGCCCCCGTCCCCTCGCCAGCAGTGACGCCGTGGTCGAGCAGAGGGTTGAGTGCGATCCGGTCCAGTGCCTTGGCCTGCGCCGGCTCGCCGCTGGCCTGACCCGCCAGCCACCAGTCCGGCGCCCGGAACGCCACCCGCTGCGCCACCAGCGCACAGGCCGCCGAGACCACCCCGTCCAGGATCACCGGCGTCCGGCGCACCGCGCTCTGCAGCAGGAACCCGGTGATCGCGGTCAGGTCCGCGCCGCCGACCGTGGCCAGCAGCTCCAGCTGGTCGCCGAGCACCGGCCGGGCCCGCCGCAGCGCGTCCCGGATCGCCGCGCACTTGCGCATCCACGCCAGGTCGTCGATCCGTGCCCCGCCGCGCCCGGTGACCACCGAGGCGTCCGTGCCGCACAGCGCGGCGACCAGGGTGCTCGCCGCGGTCGTGCCGCCGACGCTCAGATCACCCAGCACCACCAGGTCCGTACCGGCATCCGCCTCCTCGTCCGCGACCGCCATCCCGGCCCGGAACGCCGCCTCGGCCTCCTCGGCGGTCAGCGCGTCCTCGACGTCGATCCGGCCGCTGCCGCGCCGCACCCGGTGGCGGGTGACCTCCTCGGGCAGCTCCCCGGCGTCGCAGTCCACCGCCATGTCCACCACGCGCAGCTGCGCCCCGGCGCCCCGGGCCAGCACCGCGGCCGGGCTCGCGCCCTCCAGCACCGCCCGGACCAGGTCCTTCGTCCCGCCGGCCGGCCGGGCCGAGACGCCCAGCTCCGCCACCCCGTGATCGCCGGCGAACAGCACCAGCCGGACCTGCCGGATCGGCCGCACCGGCACCTGCGCCTGCGCGCCGGCCAGCCACTCGCCGAGCTCGTCGAGGCGGCCGAGCGCGCCCGGCGGTACGGCCAGCCGCGCCCGCCGCTCCTCGGCGTCACGGCGCACCCCGCCATCGGGGCGCTCGATCAGATGGGCGAAGTCATCGAGGTTCAGGGCGCTCATTGGCCGCAGATTACCGGCAATGCGTTCGGCGTGCGGCGGGGTTGCGGCCGCCGTCGCCGGCCCCGCTCCCGCCCCGCCGCGGCCGCTCGCCCTCCGGTACGGAAGCGGGCCCGGCCGCGAAGCGGACCTCGTACACCCGCGGCCGCAACGCCCGCGGTACCGGCGGCCGATGCCGCCCCGGCGCCGGCCGGCGGACCTGCCCCGGTACGAGACCCGGACGGCCCGCGACCAGGGCGGCCGCGCGCCGCGGCAGCGCGTCGAAGACCAGCGCACCGCCGGGGAACCGCGCCGCGCACACCGCCAGCAGCGCCCGCCCGGCCGGCAGCGGCAGCCGCCGCAGCACCCCGGCCGCGATCACCACCACCCCGCGGGGCGTCCCGGGCACCGCGGCCGGCCACTCCCGGCCGGCCGGCTCCCGGGCGAGGGTGTGCCGCCGGGCGGTGTCCGGCAGCAGCATCCGGCGCACCGCGGCGGCCTCCTCCGGCAGCACCGACAGCCAGTGCAGCCGCCCGTTGTCCAGCCGCCAGAAGCCGGTGCCGAGCCCCTCGTCCAGCGCCACCACGGTGGCCTCCGGGCGCTCCGCCAGATAGGCGCGCACGGCCGCGTCGACACACTCGGTCAGCCCGTATCCGGTCACGGTTCAAGAGCACCCGGCGGCGCGCCCCCGGGCAAGCGGACACGGGCGCGGCCGGGCCCGCGTCATCCGCGCAGCGCAAGCGCCTGACCCGCGACGACCAGCAGCACCTGCTCGCACTCCGCGCCGAACGACGCGTTCAGCCGCCCCAGTTCGTCCCGGAACCGGCGGCCCGCCGGCGTCGCCGGCACCACCCCCGAACCGACCTCGTTGCTGACCGCCACCACCGGCCGCTGGGTCGCCCGTACCGCCGCCACCAGCGCGTCGGTCCGCTCCCGCAGCGCCTTCCGGCCGCCGCCCTCCCAGGTCGCGTCGTCCCACGCGCCGACCTCGTCCATGACGTGCGTCAGCCACAGCGCCAGACAGTCGATGAGCAGCGGCGGGACGCCGCCCGGCCGGTCCGTGCCGAAAGCCCCGCCGGCCCCGTCCTCGGCCAGCAGCGGCACCAGATCGCAGGTCTCGACGGTCCGCCAGCTGCTGGGCCGCCGCTCCCGGTGCAGCGAGACCCGCGCCGCCCAGTCCGCGTCGCCGTCCCGGCTGCCGCCGGTGGCGACGTACAGCACGTCCGGGAACGCCGCCAGCCGCCGCTCCGCCTCCACCGACTTCCCGCTGCGCGCCCCGCCGAGCACCAGCGTCCGGCGCGGCAGGTCCGGCACCGCGTGGTACTCGCCGACCACCAGCGAACTGCCGTCCGGCACCGCCCGCGCGCCCACCGCCGCCAGCCTGCGGTGCAGTTCGGGCCCCGGCGGCACGTCGTGGTCGAGGTGCACCGCCACCACGTCCGTCGCCGCGTCCACCGCCCCGCTCGCCCGCAGCCGCGCCAGCGCGTCCGGCCGCCCCAGGACGTCGAGCAGCACCAGGTCGTACGGGCCGTTCCCGCCCGCGCCGTCGTAACCGCCGCCGGCGACCCCGTTCCCGTCCACCAGCCCGGCCGGTGCCGCGCCCGGCGGCAGA
This sequence comes from Streptomyces sp. NPDC048197, assembly GCF_043202395.1. Lineage (NCBI taxonomy): Bacteria > Bacillati > Actinomycetota > Actinomycetes > Kitasatosporales > Streptomycetaceae > Streptomyces > Streptomyces sp. NPDC048197. Next base: position 358,686 of record NZ_JBIDAJ010000003.1, on the reverse strand, counting down.
TACAGCAGCCGCTCACCGGCGGGCCCGGAGATCTCGTACGCGGTGCCCGGGATGTCCACCGCGAGGGCCCGGATCCGGTGCCCGTCGAGCAGCGCCAGTTCCCGGCCGTCCGCGACCCGGCCCGGGGTCGGCAGCCCGGCCGGCACCTCCATCGCCGGCCCCTCGTGCGGATGCGACAGCAGCACCTGCCGTACGCCCGCCAGCGACTGTCCGGCGCGGGCGGCCGCGAAGGCCGGACCCGGCGTCAGATCGATCAGCAGCGCGCCGTCGACCAGCAGCGCGGTCGCCGCCCGCGCCTCGTCGCCGACGGCGGTCGCACAGGCGGCACACGGGCAGCCGGGCCGCGGCAGCCCCAGCGGGGCCCCGGTGCCGAGGAGAGTCACATCCACACCGCGAGTTTCTCGCGTCCGCTCGCGGTGAGCGCGGCGGGGGCGGACTCGACACGGCCGTTAGGCTCTCGATCAGCACGGAAGCACGACTTCACGTACCCGGTGGGACCAGGAGGCGGACATGGCGTGGACGTGGCGGTTCGAGAAGGCGGACGGTACGGAGGCGGTACCCGCCGTGGAGCCGGAGGAGTTCACGACGCAGGGCGACGCGGAATCGTGGATCGGCGAGGAGTGGAAGGCCCTCCTCGAAGGCGGCGTCGAGCAGGTCCGCCTCTTCGAGGACGGCCAGGAGATCTACCCGGCCCCGATGAGCCTCAAGGCGGCCGACGAAGACTGAGCAGCCCGCCCGGAGAGCTCGACCGGACAGCACGAAGGGCCGGACCCGCCGCCCGGCGGACCCGGCCCTTCGTCGTATCCGGAAATTTCGGAGTTACGGCCGCTGGCCCCGCTTGACCTGCGGCTTCGGCAGCCGCAGCCGCCGCATCTGGAGCGTGCGCATGACCGCGTAGGCCTTCACGCCCTTGAGGTTCTCGTTCGGGAACTTCTCCTGCAGCCGCTTGCTCAGGCGGAACCAGATCAGGATCGAGTCCAGCACGATCAGCACGATGATCACGAGCCACAGCAGCAGCGCGATGCTCTGGATCGACGGCACCCGGATCATGGTCAGCACCAGGATCACCACGGCCATCGGCAGGAAGAACTCCGCGACGCACCAGCGCGAGTCGACGTAGTCGCGGGCGAACCGGCGCACCGGTCCCTTGTCCCGCACCGGGAGGTACCGCTCGTCGCCGTTGGCCAGCGCCTCGCGCTGCCGGGCCATATCGGCACGGCGGGCCTCACGCTGGGCCTTTGCCGCGTCCTTGCGGTTGGTGGGGGTGTGCGCACGGGCCCGGCGCTGCGACTGGGAGTCGCTGCGCTTGGGCGTCGGGCGGCCCTTGGGGGCCTGCGGGTCGCGGGGCTGCTGGGGCTGGTCCGCGGTCACCTTGGCGGTCGCGGCCTGCTCATCCTTCGAACGGCTTCGGAACACAACACCCAAGAGTACGTGGTCGCCGCCCCGGGACCAGGGGCCGACGGGCACGATCCGGCAACGGCACCGCCCGGAAGGCGGCGCCCACCCCCGTCCGGCAACGCCCCGCAACCCCTTCCCTACTCCTTGCGCGGGAGAAAAGGCCGTCCCGATCGTCCTGGAGGAGGAGCGCATCCGGGCGCGAACAGTGCGGTAATGGAACCAGGGCCCGTACTGTGGGGTCTGTAGATGTGCTGGAGCCTAAGCCCGATGCAAGTCGGTCAGAAGGGGGCGCGCGAGGCCCATGAGCGATGGTGTCATGAAGCGGATGGGGATGATCTTCCGCGCGAAGGCCAACAAGGCCCTGGACCGGGCCGAAGACCCGCGCGAGACCCTCGACTACTCGTACCAGAAGCAGCTGGAGCTGCTGCAGAAGGTACGCCGCGGCGTCGCCGACGTGGCGACCTCCCGCAAGCGCCTGGAGCTGCAGCTCAACCAGCTCCAGGGCCAGTCCGCGAAGCTGGAGGACCAGGGCCGCAAGGCGCTGGCGCTCGGCCGTGAGGATCTGGCCCGCGAGGCGCTGACCCGGCGCAGCGCGCTGCAGCAGCAGGTCACGGACCTGGAGACGCAGCACCAGACGCTGCAGGGTGAGGAGGAGAAGCTCACGCTCGCCGCGCAGCGGCTGCAGGCCAAGGTCGACGCCTTCCGCACGAAGAAGGAGACGATCAAGGCGACGTACACGGCGGCCCAGGCGCAGACCCGGATCGGCGAGGCGTTCTCCGGCATCTCCGAGGAGATGGGCGACGTCGGTCTGGCCATCCAGCGCGCGGAGGACAAGACCGCGCAGCTGCAGGCCCGGGCCGGCGCGATCGACGAGCTGATGGCGTCCGGCGCGCTGGACGACCCGTCCGGCATGGCCAAGGACGACATCACCGCAGAGCTGGACCGGCTCTCCGGCGGCAGCGACGTCGAGCTGGAGCTGCAGCGGATGAAGGCCGAGCTCGCGGGCGGTTCGTCGGCCGGCCAGCAGGCCATCGAGAGCGGTCAGGGCGGCCAGGGCCGGCCCGCCCCGCAGCAGGACCAGCCGCGTTTCGACAAGCAGTGACGAGCGGCGGCGGTTAGCCTCGCAGGGATCGCGAGACCGTCGGAGCGGACCAAGGGAGACCGTCGTGATCGTACGGATCATGGGGGAGGGCCAGGTGAAGCTGGACGATGCCCACTTCATCGAGCTCAACAAGCTGGACGACGAACTGCTCGAAGAGATGGAGAGCGGCGACGAGGCCGGCTTCCGGCGCACGCTCGGCGCTCTCCTGGACGCGGTGCGCCGTATGGGCACCCCGCTCCCCGACGACGCCCTCGAACCGTCCGAACTGATCCTGCCGTCCCCCGACGCCACGCTCGCCGAGGTCCGGGAGATGCTCAGCGACGACGGCCTGATCCCGGGCTGAGTCCGCCGCGGACGGCCACCGGCCGTCCGCGCCCGTGCGGCCGGCCGCCACCGGCCGCCCCTTTCCAGTGCACCGGCACCCGGCGCCCCGGTCCCCCGCGGACCGGGGCGCTACCGTTTGCTGTTGTGAGTCTCCTCGACCCCCGCCCGGACGCCGCCCGCGCCGGCCGCTTCGCCTGGTGCCGGGCGCATCCGCTCGCGTTCGACGCGGTCCTGGCGGTGGCCGTCTTCGGCTGCATCCTCTTCGGGGCGGTGGCCGACCCGCACCGGGTCCACGGACCGCGCATCGTCCCGCACGAGCTGACCGTCACCACCGTGCTGCTGGCCGCGCTGGCCTGCGCCCCGCTCGTGTGGCGCCGCCGGCTGCCGCGTTCGGTCCTGGCGGCCACGGGCGCGCTCACCCTCGTCGAGCTGGTCGCCGACGCGAGCAGTCCGCGCGCCCCGGTGGCGGTCGCCGCGGTGATCGCCCTCTACACCGTCGCCTCCCGCACCGACCGCCCCACCACCTGGCGGATCGGCGCCCTCACCGTCGTCGTCCTGACCGCCTCCGCGATGCTCTACGGCCCCCGCCCCTGGTACGCCCAGGAGAACCTCGGCATCTTCGCCTGGACCGGTATGGCCGCCGCCGCGGGCGACGCGGTCCGCAGCCGCCGCGCCTTCGTCGACGCCATCCGGGAACGGGCCGAACGCGCCGAGCGCACCCGCGAGGAGGAGGCCCGCCGCCGGGTCGCCGAGGAGCGGCTGCGCATCGCCCGGGAGCTGCACGACGTCGTCGCCCACCACATCGCCCTGGTCAACGTCCAGGCCGGGGTTGCCTCACACGTCATGGACAACCGCCCCGACCAGGCCAAGCAGGCCCTCGCCCACGTCCGCGAGGCGTCCCGTTCGGCGCTGGAGGAACTCCGCGCCACGGTCGGCCTGTTGCGGCAGTCCGACGACCCGAAGGCGCCGACCGAGCCCGCGCCCGGCCTCGGCGTGCTCGACCAGCTCGTCGACGGCTTCGTCCGCGCCGGGCTCCCGGTGGAGCTGGAGGTGCCCGAGGCCCCCGGCCCGCTGCCCGCCTCCGTCGACCTCACCGCCTACCGCGTGGTCCAGGAGGCGCTGACCAACGTCCACAAGCACGCCGGGGAGGGCGCCCGGGCCACCATCCGGATCGCGTACCACGCCTCCGCGCTGACCGTGACCGTCCTCGACGACGGCGCGGGCACGGCCCAAGTGCCGGGCCGGCGGCCCGCCGACCGGTCCGGCCCGCCGGCCGGGGGCACCGACGGGCCGGAGGACCACGGCGGCGGCCACGGCCTGATCGGGATGCGCGAGCGGGTCTACGCGCTGGGCGGCACGATCGTGACCGGCCCGCGCGCGGCCGGCGGCTTCCAGGTGCGGGCCACCCTTCCACTGCAGACCGTCCGTACGGGGGAGACGACATGACGATCAAGGTGCTGCTCGCCGACGACCAGGCGCTGCTGCGCAGCGCGTTCCGCGTGCTGGTCGATTCCGAGCCGGACATGCGGGTGGTGGGGGAGGCCTCCGACGGCGCACAGGCCTACGAACTGACCAAGGCCGAGCGGCCCGACGTCGTCCTGATGGACATCCGGATGCCCGGCGTGGACGGACTGGCCGCCACCCGCATGATCAGCGAGGACCCGGACCTCACCGACGTCCGGGTGGTCATCCTGACCACCTTCGAGGTCGACGACTACGTGGTCCAGTCGCTGCGCAACGGCGCCAGCGGCTTCCTCGGCAAGGGCGCCGAACCGGACGAGATGCTCGGCGCGATCCGGATCGCGGCGGGCGGTGAGGCGCTGCTGTCGCCCGCCGCGACCAAGGGCCTGATCGCCAAGTTCCTGGCCCAGGGCAGCGGTCCGGGCGACGGCGGGCCCGACGGCCCGGGCGCCGAGCGGCTGACGATGCTGACCGGCCGGGAGCGCGAGGTGCTCGTCCTGGTGGCCGGCGGACTGTCCAACGACGAGATCGGCGAACAGCTCGCGGTCAGCCCGCTCACCGTCAAGACGCACGTCAACCGGGCGATGGCCAAGCTCGGGGCGCGCGACCGCGCACAGTTGGTCGTCATCGCCTACGAATCGGGCCTCGTACGCCCACGGGTGCAGTAGAGGTGGAGCGGCCCGTACTCCGAACGCGGTACGGGCCCCGGGACGGAAACCGACCTGCGAGCGAGGAAAACCGGCCTGGTCATGGCCGAAGGTGTAAGTGGGCCCGCAACGGGCCCCCGCCGTCGGCCCCGGCGAAGGGCGCCCGCCTGCCCCGGCCCGGCCGACCGTCCCGCCTTCAGAACAGAAGAGAGAGACCCCACCCATGTCCTGGCTGTCCCGGCTCAGCCTCGTACAACGGGGCCTGATAGCGCTGATGTCGATCGTCGCGATCGCCTTCGGCGCCATCGCGATACCCCAGCTCAAGCAGCAGCTCCTGCCCTCCATCGAACTCCCGATGGTCTCCGTGCTCGCGCCGTACCAGGGCGCCTCGCCCGATGTCGTCGAGAAGCAGGTGATCGAGCCGCTGGAGGACGGCGTCCAGGCGGTCGACGGCATCAAGAGCGTCACCTCGACGTCCAGCGAGGGCTCGGGCGTCATCATGGCCCAGTTCGACTACGGCAACGATTCCAAGCGCCTGGTCGCCGACGTCCAGCAGGCCGTCAACCGGGCCCGGGCCAAGCTGCCCAAGGACGTCGACCCGCAGGTCGTGGCCGGCTCGACGGACGACATCCCCACCGTCGTCCTCGCCGTCTCCTCTTCCACGAAGGACCAGCAGACCCTCGCCGACCAGCTCAACCGCGGCGTCGTCCCGGACCTGAAGAACATCGACGGGGTCAGCCAGGTCACCGTCAGCGGCGTCCAGGACCGGATCGTCGCGGTCACCCCCGACGACAAGAAGCTCGCCGCCGCCGGCCTGACCGCGCAGGCGCTCGGGCAGGCGCTGGAGGCCGGCGGCACGTCCGTGCCGGCCGGTTCGTTCGCCGAGCACGGCCAGAGCAGGACCGTCCAGGTCGGCGCCGGCTTCACCTCCGTCGCGCAGATCAAGGACCTGACCGTCCCGCCGGCCGCGGGGGCCGGTGGGGCCGCGGGCGGCCCGTCCGCGGGCAAGGCGGTCCGGCTCGGCGACGTCGCCACCGTCAAGGAGGAGCCGGCCGCGCCGACCTCCCTGACCCGCACCAACGGCAAGCCCAGCCTCGCCGTCATGGTGACGATGGACCAGGACGGCAGCGCGGTCGCGATCTCCGACGCGGTCAAGGACAAGCTCCCGAAGATCCATCAGGACCTCGGCGAGGGCACCTCCGTCACGGTCGTCTCCGACCAGGGCCCGGCGGTCTCCAAGTCCATCGAGTCGCTGACCACCGAGGGCATGCTCGGCCTGGCCATGGCCGTCATCGTCATCCTGGTCTTCCTGCTCAGCCTGCGCTCGACGCTGGTCACCGCGGTCTCCATCCCGCTCTCGGTCGTCATCACCCTGATCGTGCTGTGGACCGGTGACCTGTCCCTGAACATGCTCACCCTCGGCGCGCTCACCATCGCGATCGGCCGGGTCGTCGACGACTCCATCGTCGTCCTGGAGAACATCAAGCGGCACCTGGGCTACGGCGAGGAGCGCCGCGAGGCCATCCTCTCCGCCGTCAAGGAGGTCTCCGGCGCGATCACCTCCTCGACCCTCACCACCGTCGCGGTGTTCCTCCCGATCGGTGTGGTCGGCGGCATGGTCGGCGCGCTGTTCGGCTCGTTCTCGCTGACCGTCACCGTCGCCCTGCTCTCCTCGCTGATCGTCTCCCTCACGGTCGTGCCGGTCCTGTCGTACTGGTTCCTGCGCGCCCCGCAGATCCCCGAGGGCACCACGGCGGACGAACTGCGCCGCCAGGCCGAGGAGAAGGAGACCCGCAGCGCCCTGCAGCGGCTCTACGTCCCGGTCCTGCGCTTCGCCACCCGCCGCCGGCTCACCAGCCTGGTCATCGCGGTCGTCGTCCTCATCGGCACGTTCGCCATGGGCCCCCTGCTGAAGACCAACTTCTTCGACCAGGGCGACCAGGACACCCTGACCGTCAAGCAGGAGCTCAAGCCCGGCACCAGCCTCGGCGCGTCCGACACCCAGGCGAAGAAGGTCGAGAAGCTGCTCGCGGCCGACGACGACATCGCCGACTACCAGGTCACCGTCGGCTCCTCCGGCTTCATGGCGGCGTTCGGCGGCGGCACCGGCGCCAACCAGGCGTCCTACCAGGTCAAGCTGAAGGACAAGGCCGACTCCGGCAAGGTCACCGACCACCTGCGCACGGAGCTCGACAAGCTCGGCCCGGCCATCGGCGACACCACGATCACCGCGGGCGGCGGCTTCGGCAACCAGGACCTCAGCGTGGTCGTCAAGGCCGGCGACGCCGACGTGCTGAAGCGGGCCAGCGAGCAGGTCCGCACGGCCGTCGCCGGACTCGACCACGTCACCGACGTCCAGAGCGACCTCGCGCAGAGCGTGCCGCGGATCTCCGTCACGCCCAACGCCAAGGCCGCCGCGGCCGGTTACAACCAGACCACGCTGGGCGGCGCCGTCGCCCAGGCGGTCCGCGGCACCACCACCGGCACGGCCGTCCTGGACAACACCGAGCGGGACATCGTCATCAAGGCGGCCCACCCGGCCACCACCGAGGCCCAGTTGAAGAAGCTGGCCATCCCCACCCCGGGCGGCCCGGTGCCGCTCGGCACCCTCGCCACGGTCAAGACCGTGCCCGGCCCGGTCCAGATGACCCGGATCGACGGGGCCCGCTCGGCGACCATCACCGCCAAGCCGACCGGCGACAACACCGGCGCGGTCAGCGCCGAGCTGCAGACCAAGATCAACGGCCTGAAGCTGCCGGAGGGCGCCACCGCCACCATCGGCGGCGTCTCCCAGGACCAGTCCGACGCGTTCTCCTCGCTCGGCCTGGCCATGCTGGCCGCCATCGCGATCGTCTTCATGCTGCTGGTCGGCACCTTCCGGTCGCTGATCCAGCCGCTGATCCTGCTGGTCTCGATCCCCTTCGCGGCCACCGGCGCGGTCGGCCTGCTCCTCGCCACCGGCACCCCGCTGGGCGTCCCGGCGATGATCGGCATGCTGATGCTGATCGGCATCGTGGTCACCAACGCCATCGTGCTGATCGACCTGATCAACCAGTACCGGGCCCAGGGCTACGGCGTCGTCGAAGCGGTCGTCGAGGGCGGCCGGCACCGGCTCCGCCCGATCCTGATGACCGCCCTGGCCACGATCATGGCGCTGCTGCCGATGGCCGCGTCCATCACCGGCGACGGCGGCTTCATCTCCCAGCCGCTGGCCGTGGTCGTGATCGGCGGCCTGATCAGCTCCACCCTGCTCACCCTCCTCCTCGTCCCGACGCTCTACGCGATGATCGAACTCCGCAAGGAACGCCGCACGAAGAAGAAGGCCGCCAAGCGCGCCGCCAAGGCCGGCACCCCGACCAGGGAGACCGAGCCCACCCCGGAGCACGCGGCCGTGTAGCCACCCCGCCCTCCCGAACGAGCCCCCGCAGCCGCATGCCGGCTGCGGGGGCTCCTTCGTAGCCGCCTGCGCAGCGCGCCCCACCCGCACGCCGGTGGCTCCCGGTCCCCAACTGACCTTCCGTCATACGCCTTTCAGTGGTTTATCCCCGCATGTCGGCATGCGTGGACCGCAGTTGAGAAGCATGGCCACCGGTATATGCCGCATATGCCGCTCCGGGAGGAGAACGATGACCGTCCCCGCATCGCCCGCCGACGGCGAGCCGCACGAACTTCCCGACCACGAGCCGCACGAACTCCCCGGCGACGGGCTGCGCGATTCGTCCGAAGAACTCGCAGGCCACCGCCTCCCCGCCCAACTCGCCGACGAACTCACCGACTTCGTCACCCATTGCGTCCCACTCACCGGCTTCGCCGCGTTCGACCTGCACGCCACCGGCACCGCCCGCCTCTACCTCGACACCGCCCGCCGCCAGGTCGGCGAGGACCGCTTCGCCGCGTTCTGGGCCGCCTGGAAACGCGCCGTCGCGGAAGGGCACGGCCCCGAGGTGCTCACCCCCACCCATCGCGAGGTGGCCCGGGCCCTGATCTACCTCTGGTACACCGGTGCCTGGCCGCGTCTCGCCCCGGCCGCGCACGCCGATCTGCGGCGCGAGAGTGCCAACACCGAGTTCGTCCCCGCGCCGAGCGCCTACGTGGAGGGCCTGGTCTGGCGCACCTTCCACGGCCACCCGGCGGGCGCCAAACCGCCGGGCTTCGGTACCTGGGCCGTCAAACCCCCCGAGCTGCCCGACACCGCCCGCCTCCGCGCGGACCTCGGCCTCGCGGACGCCCAGGACATCCCCGCCCACCTGCTCCCCGGCCGGCGCGTCAGCCGCGACGTCCCCCCGTCCGCCGTCCCCACCGCCGCCGTCCCCCTCACTTCTGAGGTCGCGGTCACCCCTGAGGTCCCCGGCGCCCCGGCCCCCGAGGAGGGCACGTCATGACCGAGACCGAGACCCTCTCCGCGGAAGGTGCCGCCCGCCGCCGCTACGACGCGATCATCGTCGGCGGCGGCTGGGCCGGCTCCGCCCTCGCCAAGCGGCTGGGCGCTCAGGGCTGGCAGGTCCTCGTCCTGGAGGCCGGCAACGGCGGCACCGAGACCTGGCCCGGCTACCTGGACTCGCTGTCCACCTTCTACTCGGCCGTGGCCAAGGTCCCCAACTCCGCCTACCGCCCCAACAAGGCCGCCCCCTCCCCGGACGTCCTCGACCTCGCCCCGGTGCGCAACCCGCAAGCCGGCAAGCCCGAGTTCACCGCCCACGGCTACTTCGTCCAGAACGGCCAACTCCCGTACGGCACCGACTACTTGCGGGAGCTGGGCGGCGCCGCCATGCACTGGCTCGGCGCCGTCCCCCGGATGCTCCCCGACGACTTCGCCACCCGCAGCAGCTACTCCTACGGCCTGGACTGGCCGCTCACCGCCGAGGACCTCCAGCCCTGGTACGCCGAGGCCGAACGGGAACTCGGCGTCGCCGGCCACGCCCAGGAACAGAAGGAACTCGGCGTGGTCACCGACCCCGCCTACGAGTACCCGATGCACCACATCCCGCAGAGCTATATCGACCGGTACTGCGACGCCCGCCTGGCGGACGCGGTCATCGACGACACGGTGGCCCAACTCCCGTACACCCTGCGGACGTTCGGCCTGCCCCAGGCCCGCAACTCCACCCCGAACCCCGCCTACCGGGCCCCGTACCGCATCGAGGGCGCCGTCGGCCTGCCCAACTACGGCGAGCGCTGCGTGGGGAACGCCAGCTGCGTCCCCATCTGCCCGGTCCAGGCCAAATCCCATCCGCTGCGCCTCCAGGCCGCCTGGCCGCCGTCCGTCACCCTGGCCACCCGGTGCGTGGTCACCCGGGTCCGGGCCACCTCGGCCGGCACCGTGACCGGTGTCGAATACCGCACCTACACCGACCCCGCCTCCCCGGTCAGCCGCTCCTATCTGGCCGAGGCGGACGTGGTGGTACTCGCCGCGCACGCCATCGAGAACGCCCGGCTGCTGCTCTTCTCCGGCCTCGCCAACACCAGCGGACAGGTCGGCCGCAACCTGATGGACCACCCCACGCTCCTCAGCTGGGCGCTCGCCCCGGAGGCCGGCGGGCCGGTCGGGCCGTTCCGCGGCCCCGGCCACACCTCCGGCTGGGAGGTCTTCCGCGGCGGCCCCGGGCGCCGCACCCGCGCCCCGTTCCGCATCGAGATCGGCAACTGGGGCTGGGGCTGGGCCACCGGCGCGCCCATGAGCAACGTCGCCACCGCGCTCGGCATCGGCGGCGACAAGGACGGCAACGTCCGGCCCGACGGCGTCTTCGGTCCCGAACTGCGCCGGCTGCTCGGCAGCTCCATCGGCCGCCAGCTGCAACTGCAGATCGCCGTCGAGCAGTCCGCCGACCCCGGCAACCGCGTCACCATCGACCCCGCCCGCCACCGCGACGCGATGGGCAACCCCCGGCCGATCCTCACCTACAACCTCGACGACCACGTACGCACCGGCCTGTTCGCCGCGCGCCTCGTCGCCCAGAAGATCTTCGCGCGGCTCGGCGCCACCGACTACACCGACCACGCCCCGCACGACGGTGTCCCGCCCCTCGGCCACTTCGTCCACTCGGTCGACGGGCAGACCCTGGACCTCGCCTACAGCGGCGCCGGCCACGGAGCCGGCACCCACATCATGGGCACCGACCCCAGGACGTCCGTGGTCAACGCCGACCAGCGCACCCACGACCACCCCAACCTCTACGCCATCGGCTGCGGCAGCATGCCGTCGATCGGCACCAGCAACCCCACGCTCACGATGCTGGCGCTGGCCCTGCGCAGCGCCGCCCAGATCCACCGCGACCTCGCGGCCGCCCGCCGCCCGGTGAACGTCCGCACCCCGGAGGGGACGAGCACGGAACGGCCGGAAACCCCGGAGCCGGAAACCCCGGAGCCGGAAACCCCGGAGAAGGAGAAGGTGACCGCGTGATCACCGCCCTCGCCCTGGACGCCCAGGGATTCGGCATCCCCAAGGACCTGAAGACCCTGCGCGCGTACCTCCAGGCGGCCCTGGAGGTGGAACACCTCACCATCCCGGTCTACATGACCGGCATGTACTCGATCCACTCCGGCACCAACCGCCCCGCCTACTTCGCCATCCGCAGCGTCCTGCTGGAGGAAATGCTCCACATGACGCTCGCCGCGAACCTCCTCAACGCGGTCGGCGGCACCCCGGACGTCGGCCACTCCCGGTTCGTCGCCAAGTACCCCGCCAAGCTCCCCTTCAGCAGCGACCGACTGCCCCTCATCGGCCTCCAGCACTTCTCACCCGCGGCCCTCCGCACGTTCCTCGCCATCGAAACGCCCCGCAAGCTGGCCCCCAAGCCCGAGCCGGGCGACGGCTGGACGTCGATCGGCCAGTTCTACGACGCCATCCGCCAGGGCCTGGAGCACCTCGTCAAGGAACAGGGCGAGGCCGCGGTCTTCACCGGCCCCGCCACCCGCCAGGTCGGCCCGGACGACTTCTACAACTCCGGCGGCGAGGTCTTCGCCGTCCACGACCTGAAGTCGGCCCGGTTGGCCATCCGGGTGATCAGCGACCAGGGCGAGGGCACCGACGGCACGATCTGGGACAGCGACGACCTGATCTTCGGCGAACAGCGCCAGCTCGCCCACTACTTCCGCTTCAACGAGATCTACAGCGGCCGCAGTTACGGCCCCCACGACACCCCCGCCGACCCACCCAGCGGCCCCCTGATCGACGTCACCTGGGACGACGCGTACCCCATCCACGGCGACTCCAAGATCGCCGACTACCGGAAGTACGCCACGACCAGCGCGGTCCACGAGCAGGCGGTCGCCTTCAACACCCGTTACGCGGCGCTGCTGCGCTACCTCCACACGGCGTTCAACGGCACCCCGCGCGCGATGGCCCTCGCGATCCCCACCATGCTGGAACTCCGCGACCGCTCCGAGCAGCTCTACCGCAACCCGCACCCCGACCCGAAGCTGGCCGCCCGGGGCCTCTACGCCAGCCCCACCTTCGAACTGGAGCAGTCCCAGTTCGACACCGTCGGCCCCACGGTCGAGGAGAACGTACGGCTGGCCGGCCTGGAGCCCGGCCGGCCGATCGACCTCTCACCCGTCCCGTCCCACTAACCGCCCAGGGACGGCCCGTCCTTGACCATCCCGACGAACGCGGCCCACGCGGCCTCGCCGATGCATATGGCGGGGCCGCCGGGGTTCTTGCTGTCCCGCACGGGGACGAGGCCGGGGATGTTGTCGGCTACCTCGACGCAGTCGGCTCCGTCGTCGTTGCTGTAACTGCTCTTCCGCCAGGCGACGTTGCTCAGTTCGGCGCTGCTGCACATTGCTCGAATCCCTTCATCGCTTTACGGATCATGTCCGCAGAGTCCCTCGGGGACCGAGCGTACGCCCGAGCCTCGTCGTAACCCCTCCAGCGTCGGTTCACATCGGCCGGGTCCTCCATGAGACGACCACTGGCACGGTATTCGTCATACGCCACCACCTTGCCGCCCGGAAGCCTCATGAGCACCGTCGGGCCGTCCATCAGCGCGTATCCACCGTGTTCGAACGGGAGCACCTGGACCTTGGTGGTCGGCGTATCGGCCAGCGAAGCCAACGCCTCCAGTTGTCCGCGCATGACGTCCGGGCCACCAATTGGCCGATACAGGAGGCCTTCGTCCAGGATCGCCCAGAGGAGGGGAGGCGTAGCGGACCGCAGCCGTTCCTGGCGGCCGAGGCGAGCCTGCAGGCGTTCCTCGACGAGCTCCGGTGTCACTCCGGGAGATTGACTCAGAAGGGCGCGGGCGTACGCCTCGGTCTGCAGCAGCCCCGGCACGATCTGGGTCGCGAAGGCCTCGATCACCTCCGCCTGTGCCTCGTAGTCCATCAGCTGGCGGTAATAGTCCGGATGCGTCTCGCGCTTGGCCAGCTGATGGAGCCCGTAGAAGTGCTGCCCCGTGCCGAACGCCGCGTCGAGCGCACTCGGCAGCTCCGGCGGTGGCATCAGCTCCGCGACCTCCACCCGCCCCAACGTGCTCTTGCTGAAGTTCACGATGTCCGCCAGCTGCACCAGCGACAGTCTCGCCAGCTCGCGGTGCCGGCGCTGCTCCGACCCGAAGTAGTGCCGGGCGGACAGGTACGGGGTCAGTTCCTTCGGCGTGAACTTCATGGCGTCTCGTCTCTCACTCGTCCCACGCTCAACAGGTAGACGTCAGGCCCCTGTTGAGAGCTCGCCTCACTCGGCAACCATGTCGATACACACCGTAATCAGCCGACCAACTCAGCGAAAGTAGGTCATATGTTCGAGGGTTCGTCATGGCGGTTGTTGCCGTGGACGGGGCCGGGCGGTCAGCTCTGTTACCTGCGGGCCGACGATCCGGGGAGCCGGATGTCGATGCTGGCCGACGACATCGAGGAGCAGATGCTCGCCGCGGCCGAGCTGCTGCTCGACGAGCCCACCGCGGAATCCAGGGTGCTGCGGCTCGCGCTGCGGGACGTCGTCCGGATCGCCGTGAGTCGGGGCGACCGGCTCGCCGAATGCGGGGGGTGATGGGAAGGTAGCCGTGAGTGCTGGTATGAAAAGACGACAAAGCGATGTCAGAAGCGAAAGGCAGGTAGCCCGTGCTCTCCGCACCGACCGGCAAGGCCGCCCTCGTGCCCGCCGCCGGGCTCGCCTGTGTGCTCGCCTTCGCGCTGGTGGACCCCGCGGTCGCCCCCCGCGCCGTCGCCGTGCCCGCCGCGCCCCACCCGGCGGCCAGCCCGACGGCCAGCCCGACGGCCAGCCCGGCCCCCGGACCGCTCGCCGGCGTACGGGTGGCGATCACCGGCGGGCTCTTCACCGCCAGCCTCGGGATCATCTGGACGACGGGGCACCCCGTCTACGGGCACCCCTGCGCGGCGGCCGGCGGTGCCCCCACGCCGTTCACCGCGCTGGTCGACGCCGAGGACGAGTACCACTTCGGTCTGGTGGCGCACTGGGACGCCACCGCGAAGGACTTCGTCGTCGACAACATCCACGGGGACGCCGCCAACGGGAAGAAGTGGACCGCGTACGTGAACGACACCAAGATCACGACCGGTCCCTGCGCCACCGCGATCAAGGACACCGACAAGGTCAAGTGGTCCCTGGAGTAGCCGAGGAGGGCCGGGCGTGCAACCCGGCCCGCCGCCCCTACGGAAGCGCCAGCATCCGCTCCAGCGCCAGCTTCGCGAAGCTCTCGGTCTCCTTGTCGACCTGGATGCGGTTGACGACCTTGCCGGCCGCCAGCGACTCCAGGGCCCACACCAGGTGGGGGAGGTCGATGCGGTTCATCGTCGAGCAGAAGCAGACCGTCTTGTCGAGGAAGACGATCTCCTTGTCCTCGGAGGCGAAACGGTTCGCCAGGCGGCGGACCAGGTTCAGCTCCGTACCGATGGCCCACTTCGAGCCGCGCGGGGCGGCCTCCAGCGCCTTGATGATGTACTCCGTCGAGCCGACGTAGTCCGCCGCCGCCACGACCTCGTGCTTGCACTCGGGATGGACCAGGACGTTCACGCCGGGGATGCGCTCGCGCACGTCGTTGACCGAGTCCAGCGAGAACCGGCCGTGCACCGAGCAGTGGCCGCGCCACAGGATCATCTTCGCGTCCCGCAGCTGCTCGACGGTCAGGCCGCCGTTCGGCTTGTGCGGGTTGTAGACCACGCAGTCGTCCAAGGACATGCCCATGTCCCGGACCGCGGTGTTCCGGCCCAGGTGCTGGTCGGGCAGGAACAGGACCTTCTCACCCTGCTCGAAGGCCCAGTCGAGGGCGCGCTTGGCGTTGGAGGAGGTGCAGATCGTGCCGCCGTGCTTGCCGGTGAAGGCCTTGATGTCGGCGGAGGAGTTCATGTATGAGACCGGTACGACCTGCTCGGCGATGCCGGCCTCGGTGAGCACGTCCCAGCACTCGGCGACCTGCTCGGCGGTCGCCATGTCGGCCATCGAGCAGCCCGCGGCCAGGTCGGGGAGGATGACCTGCTGGTCGTCACCGGTGAGGATGTCGGCCGACTCGGCCATGAAGTGCACACCGCAGAAGACGATGTACTCGGCGTCCGGCCGGGCGGCGGCGTCCCGCGCGAGCTTGAAGGAGTCGCCGGTCACATCGGCGAACTCGATGACCTCGTCGCGCTGGTAGTGGTGCCCGAGGACGAAGACCTTGTCCCCGAGCTTCGCCTTGGCCGCGCGGGCGCGCTCGACGAGGTCGGGGTCCGACGGGGCCGGCAGATCACCGGGGCACTCCACGCCGCGCTCGCTCTTCGGGTCGGCCTCGCGGCCGAGGAGGAGCAGCGCGAGCGGGGTCGGCTGGACGTCCAGGGGCTGGGCGGTGGTCACGACACGCACCCTCTCTTCTCTGCAGACAACTCTGAGGCACGCGCCTTTTTGCGGGTGCATGCCTTTTCGTCTATTTGACGCTATCTATCATAGCTGCTTCACGTCACTTTGACGATGGCCATAGTGTCGATGTGACGCATCAGCACCCCGCCGTGTGCGGTAGGCCACCGGTTCCCGGCGGCCGGTGTGCGAGCATGAAAAGAGACAACGCCAAGCCGGAATGAATTCCGGGGCGTCGCCGGTTGCAGCTTGTGGCATCCGATGACAAGCGGTCCGTACAACCCGGGAGAGATGTAGATGAGCGTGCAGGACGAGAAGACCACCGTCAGCGACGGCATCATCCTGTCCGACGCGGCCGCGTCGAAGGTCAAGAGCCTGCTGGAGCAGGAGGGCCGGGACGACCTCGCGCTGCGGGTGGCCGTTCAGCCCGGTGGCTGCTCCGGTCTGCGCTACCAGCTCTTCTTCGACGAGCGTTCGCTCGACGGCGACGTCGTGAAGGACTTCGACGGCGTGAAGGTCGTCACGGACCGGATGAGCGCCCCCTACCTCGGCGGTGCCTCCATCGACTTCGTCGACACCATCGAGAAGCAGGGCTTCACGATCGACAACCCGAACGCCACGGGCTCCTGCGCCTGCGGCGACTCCTTCAGCTAAGGAGCACCGGGTAAGAGCGCGCGAAGGCGGCGTCCCCTGGCCGGGGGCGCCGCCTTCGCGCGCTGCCGGGCGCAGACCCGCCCGGCCGTCGCCGTCACCGCTTCGGCACGGACTCACCGGTCGAGACGTCGATCACCTTCCGGCCGTCCAGCGGCTTCTGCAGCTCCACGGTCTTGGTGAACTCCCGGGCGATCTTCACGCAGATCTGCCCCGGCTTCTTGTCCCGGGCGGTGACCTTGGTCTTCACGGCCGTGGCCGACTCCTCCACGCTCACCGAGTAGACGCTGCACACCCCGCCCCAGAAGTGCACGGTCAGCTTCCGGCCGCCGTCCCCGACGTCGTACGACTCCAGCGCCATCACGCCCGGCTTGCCGGACGGCGGCTTGGGGGTGGGCTCCTTGTGGGCCAGGTACTTCGGGTCCACGGCCGGATGCGTCACCGTCGTCGTGGTGGCGTCCGGGCCGTTGCCGGTGCCCGGCTGGCGGACCTTGAACAGCCACGACGGCACCAGCGCCTGGCCGCCGTCCACGTACTGCACCGCGAGCCCGAAGACCGCGCCGGTCACCTCGGCCGGCTGCTGGCCCTTGGTCGGCGCCGGCTCGCAGGGCGCGATCTGGTCGCCCTTGCCGTCCGATCCGCCCTTGCGGCCGGGCGTCGAGGGGCAGGGGGCGGGCTTGCGGCCGTCACCCGAGTTCAGCCGCGCTAGCGTCTTGTCCGCATTCAGCACGGGGTACACCGCGCCCTTGACCGGCTTCGCCAACTGCCCGCTGCCGCCGACCACTTGACCGTCCGAGCCGACCTGCAGATCGCTCTGCCAGCCGTACGTCGGCAGCCCGCCGAGCACCGGGTTGGCGGTGACGATCCGCACCGCGCCGGACAGCCCGCTCGCGTCGACCGCGGCGTCCCCCTGGCCGAGCGCCGTCAGCACCGGCCGCACCGCCCGCTTCGCCTTCTCCGGCGACACCGCGCCCGCGCCGCTGCCGTCGTCCTGGGTCGCGAGGTCCCCGCCACCGCGGTACGAGGGACAGCCGGGCCGGCTCGACGGCCCGCCGCCACCGGGCCGCTCCTGGCCGGTCCTGCCCTTGGGTGAGGCGGGCAGCGCACAGTTCGTACCGCCCGGCGTGCCGTACTTGGAGAACGTCCAGGAACCCGAGCCGCTCTTGTTCACCTGGAGGATCGGCCCGCGGGAGTCCGGCGTGACCTCACCGACCTTCCAGGTGCTGCCCTCCGACCTGACCTTTCCGGCCACATCCAGCGCCTTCGCCAGCCGTTCCACCGTCTCCCGGGCGACCTCGCCCTTCGGGCGGTACACCGGAGCGGACCCCGGCCCGCCCGGCAGCTTCGCCACGGCCCGGTACTTCGCCCCCTGCGGGTTGGGCTCCCCGGCCGCTATCGAGCCGCCCGAATAGCCGTCGAGCGCCAGCGGCGGCGGATTGCCGTGCCCGGAGCCCGGCCCGGAGCCGGCGCCGTCGGACGCGGACGAGGCCCAGTACGCCGCGCCGCCCCCGGCCACCAGTACCGCGGCGGCCATCGAGGCGACCACGAGCCGGGTGCGGCGCGTGCGCTCCTTGGGATCGGTGGTGTCAGGGGTGTCCTCGGCGTTCACCGCATCGCTCCTTCAGCTCCGCTGAACTTCTGGCCTGCTGCCCGCCTCTGTGAGGGGACGCCGATGGGACGGACCCGGTCCGGATCCGGTTCCCCGGCGCCCCCGGCCGGCGGCCCGGCCGGGCGGATCTACTATGGGAGGGTTTGCGCGGCCACCGGCTGCCAGCTGTTCCGGATGACCGGCGGGGCACCCTCCCGACCGGTACCGTTTCCCCGTCCGCCGCCCCTCACGCCGTCCCAACAGGAGCAGACCCGTCGTGCGTATCGCAGTCACCGGCTCCATCGCCACCGACCACCTGATGACCTTCCCCGGCCGCTTCGCCGACCAGCTCGTGGCCGACCAGCTGCATACGGTCTCCCTCTCCTTCCTGGTCGACCAGCTCGATGTCCGCCGGGGCGGCGTCGCCCCCAACATCTGCTTCGGCATGGGCCAGCTCGGCATCCGGCCGGTCCTGGTCGGCGCCGCGGGCACCGACTTCGAGGAGTACCGCGCCTGGCTCGACCGCCACGGCGTGGACACCCGCTCCGTGCGCATCTCCGAGGTCCTGCACACCGCCCGCTTCGTGTGCACCACCGACGCCGACCACAACCAGATCGGCTCCTTCTACACCGGTGCGATGAGCGAGGCCCGGCTGATCGAGCTGCAGCACGTCGCCGAGCGGGTCGGCGGCCTGGACCTGGTCCTGATCGGCGCGGACGACCCGGAGGCGATGATCCGGCACACCGAGGAGTGCCGCAGCCGCGGAATCCCGTTCGCCGCGGACTTCTCCCAGCAGATCGCCCGGATGGACGGCGAGGGCATCCGCAACCTCATGGAGGGCGCGGCCTACCTCTTCTCCAACGAGTACGAGAAGGGCCTGATCGAGTCCAAGACCGGCTGGACCGCCGACGAGATCCTGGCGAAGGTCGGCACCCGGATCACCACCCTCGGCTCCAACGGCGTCCGCATCGAGCGGGTCGGCGAGCCCGCCATCGAGGTCGGCGTCCCCGAGGAGAAGACCAAGGCCGACCCCACCGGCGTCGGCGACGCCTTCCGCGCCGGCTTCCTGTCCGGCCTGGCCTGGGGCGTCAGCCTGGAGCGCGCCGCCCAGATCGGCTGCATGCTCGCCACCCTGGTCATCGAGACCGTCGGCACCCAGGAGTACGAGCTGCACCGCAGCCACTTCATGGACCGCTTCACCAAGGCGTACGGCCACGAGGCCGCGGCCGAGGTCCAGGAGCACCTGGCCGCCTGACCGGCCGGGCCGGGCGGTTCCCGCGCCCGGCCCGTTTCCGCACGTCAGGCGCGGCGCCGCACCACATACGCGGCGCCGTGTTCGGCCGCCCGCTCTCCCACGTACTCCTGGTCGCGCATCCCGCACCAGGCGGGGATGTCCTGCCGGGCGGCCTCGTCGTCGGAGAGCACCGTCACCGTCCCGCCGACCGGCACCTGCCCGATGGCCTTCGCCAGCTCGATGACCGGGATGGGACAGCGCCGCCCGAGCGAATCGACGACGACCCCTTCCGGCTCTTCCGCCATCGCCCCGGCGGGCTCCTCCGGCGCGGCCCCTGCGGTGTCCGCCGCTCCGGCCACCGGCTCCGCCGCCCGCACGCCCAGCCGCTCCCGCACCGACCGCACGACCCCGGGCAGCACCTCCAGGAACCGCTCCACGTCCGCCTCGGCCGTGCCGTACGGCAGCGAGATCCGGACGTTGCCCTCGGACAGCACCCCCATCGCGCGCAGCACATGGCTCGGCGTCAGGGTGCTGGACGTACAGGACGATCCGGACGAGACGGAAAAGCCGGCCCGGTCGAGCTCGTGCAGCAGGGTCTCCCCGTCGACATAGAGACAGGAGAAGGTGACGAGGTGGGGGAGGCGGCGCACCGGATCGCCGACCACCTCCACGTCCGGAACCAGCTCCGGGACCCGGGTGCGGATCCGGTCCACCAGCTCCCGCAGCCGGGCCGCCTCGGTGTCGGCCGCCGGCCCGGACCGCAGCGCGCGCAGCGCGGCCGCGGCCGCGACCACCGCCGGGATGTTCTCGAAACCGGCGCTCCGGCCGGCCTCCCGCTCGTCCCGCGGCCCCTGGGGCGCGAACCGGGTGCCCTTACGGACGGCGAGGAGCCCGACGCCGGGCGGGCCGCCCCACTTGTGGGCACTGGCCGCCAGCAGCGACCAGGCGCCGGGCACCGGCCCCCACGCCAGCGACTGCGCCGCGTCCACCAGCAGCGGCACCCCGGCCTCCTGACACAGCTCGGCCACCTCCTCGACCGGCTGCTCGGTGCCCACCTCGTGGTTGGCGGACTGCAACGCGACCAGCGCGGTGTCCGGGGTGAGCGCGGCCGCGACGTCCCCGGCGGCCACCCGGCCCGTACGGTCCACGGCCAGCTCCGCGACGGTGCCGCCGGCCGCGGCATGGACCTCGGCGGCGTGCAGGACGGAGGAGTGCTCGACGGCGGAGTGCAGCAGCCGGCGGCCGGCCCGGCGCCGCCCGGCCAGCGCACCGGCCACCCCGGCGTGCACCGCCTGGGTACCCGAAGGGGTGAAAACCAGTTCGTCCGGGCGGCAGCCGACGGCCTCGGCCGCGGCCTCCCGCGCGGCGTCCAGCAGCAGCCGGCCGCGCCGGCCCTCGCGGTAGAGCCGCGCCGGGTCGGCCCAGCCCTCGTCGAGCGAGGCGAGCAGCGCCTCACGGGCGACGGGATGGAGGGGAGCGGCGGACGCGGCGTCGAAGTAGGGCACGTACCCGACGTTAGCCCCCCGGGCGGAGGTCGGCGGCGGGCCCACCGGAGTGGCCCGTTCCACCCGCCCGCGGGCCGGGGCCGGGCAGGCCGTCAGATGCCAGGTGGGAGCGGGTAATCGGGTCTGCCGGAGGCGGCCCGCGACGGGCCCGGCCACCCCTTAGGGGTGGCTCGCGGCGCGTTGGGCACCCTCCCCGCGCGACCCCAAATAGCGTCCAGTAGGGTTTGGTCCGCATAAACATCCAAACCCCTGCCCGACGCAGGGCGGCGACCGACCAGCGAGTAAGGCCGCAGCCGACCGCGCGGGCGAGACTCTCGGGAAGGCGCTACGTGAGTCCCAACGGCTCCGACCGCTCGTCGCGGCGCCCGATGCGGCGGAAGCTGCCGCAGGTGCTTGCTGCGGGCCTGGTCCTGGCGACCGCTACAGGTTGCACATACAAGGACTTCCCCCGCCTCGGCATGCCAACGCCCGTCACCGACGAGGCGCCGCGGATCCTCTCTCTTTGGCAGGGCTCCTGGGCCGCCGCCCTCGCAACGGGCGTGCTGGTGTGGGGCCTGATCATTTGGAGCGTGATCTTCCACCGCCGCAGCAGGACCAAGGTGGAGGTCCCCGCGCAGACCCGGTACAACATGCCGATCGAGGCGTTGTACACCATCGTCCCCTTCATCATCATCGCGGTGCTGTTCTACTTCACCGCGCGTGATGAGAGCGCGCTCCTGAAGACTTCCAAGAAGCCGGACCACGTCGTCAACGTGGTGGGCTTCCAGTGGAGCTGGGCGTTCAACTACCTGGAGAACGTGGACGGCAACAAGTCGACCACCAACATCAACTCCAGCGCGCTCTCCGCGATCCCGGACAAGTGGAAGAAGACCGCGCCGGCCGGTGCCGACGGTGTCTACGACACCGGCACCCCGGGCGAGCGCAACCCGCAGACCGGCAACCCGGGCCCGACCCTGTGGCTGCCGAAGGGCGAGACGGTCCAGTTCGTGCTGACCTCTCGTGACGTCATCCACTCCTTCTGGGTGGTGCCGTTCCTGATGAAGCAGGACGTCATCCCGGGCCACACCAACGTCTTCGAGGTGACCCCCAACAAGGAGGGCACCTTCATGGGCAAGTGCGCCGAGCTCTGCGGCGTCGACCACTCCCGGATGCTCTTCAACGTCAAGGTCGTGTCCCCCGAGCGGTACCGGGCGCACCTGAAGGACCTGGCGAAGAAGGGCCAGACCGGATACCTGCCGTCGGGCATCAAGCAGACGGATCACGCCAGGAATGCGGAGACGAAGAACCAGTGAGCATCCTCAACGAACCTCAGGGTGCCGCCGCCGATACGGCTCCGGCTGCACCGCCCGTCCGCAAGAAGCAACCCGGTATCGCTGCCGTGAAGTGGCTGACGACCACTGACCACAAGACCATCGGCACGATGTACCTGGTCACGTCGTTCGCGTTCTTCTGCATCGGCGGCCTGATGGCGCTCCTCATGCGCGCCGAACTGGCCCGCCCGGGTACGCAGATCATGTCGAACGAGCAGTTCAACCAGGCGTTCACGATGCACGGCACGATCATGCTGCTGATGTTCGCGACGCCGCTGTTCGCCGGATTCGCGAACTGGATCATGCCGCTGCAGATCGGCGCGCCCGACGTGGCGTTCCCGCGGCTGAACATGTTCGCGTACTGGCTGTACCTCTTCGGCTCGCTGATCGCGGTGGCCGGCTTCCTCACCCCGCAGGGTGCCGCCGACTTCGGCTGGTTCGCCTACTCCCCGCTGTCGGACGCGGTCCGCTCGCCGGGTGTCGGCGCCGACATGTGGATCATGGGTCTGGCCTTCTCCGGCTTCGGCACCATCCTCGGTTCGGTCAACTTCATCACCACGATCATCTGCATGCGGGCGCCTGGCATGACGATGTTCCGGATGCCGATCTTCACCTGGAACGTGCTGCTGACCGGTGTGCTGGTCCTGCTGGCCTTCCCGGTCCTGGCCGCCGCGCTGTTCGCCCTGGAGGCGGACCGTAAATTCGGTGCCCATGTATTCGACGCCGCAAATGGCGGGGCATTGCTCTGGCAGCACCTCTTCTGGTTCTTCGGCCATCCAGAGGTGTACATCATCGCGCTGCCGTTCTTCGGCATCATTTCCGAGGTCATTCCGGTGTTCTCCCGGAAGCCGATGTTCGGTTACATCGGTCTGATCGCGGCGACGATTTCGATTGCCGGCCTTTCGGTCACGGTGTGGGCGCACCACATGTACGTCACCGGCGGCGTGCTGCTGCCGTTCTTCTCCTTCATGACGTTCCTCATCGCCGTTCCGACCGGTGTGAAGTTCTTCAACTGGATCGGCACGATGTGGAAGGGCTCGCTGTCCTTCGAGACGCCGATGCTCTGGGCGGTCGGCTTCCTGATCACCTTCACCTTCGGTGGTCTGACCGGTGTCATCCTGGCCTCGCCGCCGATGGACTTCCACATCTCCGACTCGTACTTCGTCGTGGCGCACTTCCACTACGTCGTCTTCGGAACGGTCGTCTTCGCGATGTTCTCCGGCTTCCACTTCTGGTGGCCGAAGTTCACCGGCAAGATGCTCGACGAGCGGCTCGGCAAGATCACGTTCTGGACGCTGTTCATCGGCTTCCACGGCACGTTCCTCGTCCAGCACTGGCTCGGCGCCGAGGGCATGCCGCGGCGCTACGCGGACTACCTCGCGGCCGACGGCTTCACGGCGCTGAACACCATCTCGACGATCAGCTCGTTCGTGCTGGGCCTGTCGATCCTGCCGTTCCTCTACAACGTCTGGAAGACGGCGAAGTTCGGCAAGAAGGTCGAGGTCGACGACCCGTGGGGCTACGGCCGTTCGCTCGAATGGGCGACGTCCTGCCCGCCGCCGCGGCACAACTTCCTCACCCTGCCGCGCATTCGTTCCGAATCCCCGGCGTTCGACCTGCACCACCCGGAGATCGCGGCCCTCGACGCGCTGCACAACGGCCACGGCACTGACGAGGACAAGGCCATCGCCGGTGGCAAGGAGGCGGGCAAGTGAAGATCCAGGGCAAGATGTTCATCTGGCTCTCCGTCTTCGTCCTGGCCATGGCGATCGTCTATGGCGTCTGGTCGAAGGAGCCCGCGGGTACCACCGCACTGTTCCTCGCCTTCGGCCTGTGCATCATGGTCGGCTACTACCTGGCCTTCACGGCCCGGCGGGTCGACGCGGGTGCGCAGGACAACGAGAACGCGGAGGTCTCCGACGACGCCGGTGAGCTGGGCTTCTTCAGCCCGCACAGCTGGCAGCCGCTGTCCCTGGCCGTCGGTGGTGCGCTCGCCTTCCTGGGCGTCGTCTTCGGCTGGTGGCTGCTGTACTTCTCGCTCCCGGTGATCCTGGTCGGCCTCTTCGGCTGGGTCTTCGAGTACTACCGCGGCGAGAACCGCACGCAGTAGGCGCTTTCGGCGCCGAAAGCACGGCAACACGCCGTACCGCGGGCCCGGACACCTCAAAAGGTGTCCGGGCCCGCCCCGTTCGGGGCAGTGGGGACGACCCGTTTGCAGTCCTCCAGCGCGCTGGAGCAGGTGATTCTTCATATTTTTGGGGCATGAGTCACAGACCTCGAACCCGGACGGTGCTGAGCTGCGGCCTCCTGCTCGTGCCCCTCGCGGTGAGCACCGCCGCGTGCGGGGGCTCGGCGTCGGAACCGCTCTCCGCCAATCCCTACGACGCGGGCGACCAGATCACCGCCAACACCCCGGACGGAAAGCAGAAAGCCGACCCCGACAAACCGATCGAGGTCTCCGTCAAGGATGACGACGCGCGCATCACGGACGTCACCGCCACCGATTCCACCGGACGCTTCGTACGCGGCGAACTGAGCGCCGACGGCAGGCACTGGCGCACCACCGTGCCGCTGGCCGCCGGCACCCGCTACACGGTGCGGGTCAGCACCGAGGAGGACGACGGCACGCCCGGCCGCAAGACACTGGTGGTGCACACCACCGACGCGGACGGCCAGCTGACCGCCACCTTCGGCCCCGAGAGCGGCGAATACGGCGTCGGCCAGCCGGTCACCGCCGAGCTGAGCCGGCCCATCAAGGACCCCAAGGCCCGCGCCATCGTCGAAAGCGCCCTGAAGGTCGACTCCATGCCGCGCGTCGAGGGCGCCTGGCACTGGGTCGACGACAAGAAGCTGCACTTCCGCCCGAAGGTCTACTGGCCGGCCCACGCCACCATCTCGGTGCACAGCAACCTCGCCGGCCTGAAGATCGCCAAGGGCCTCTACGGCGGCCCCTCCAAGCCCGTCAGGCTCACCACCGGCGACCGCCTGGAAGCCATCACCGACGCGGCGGCACACCAGATGACCGTGCTGCGCAACGGCACGTCCATCAACACCATCCCGGTCACCACCGGCAAGCCCGGCTTCTCCACCCGCAACGGCGTCAAGGTCATCCTTGGCAAGGAGAGCTTCGTCCGGATGCGCAGCTCCACCGTCGGCATCGCCGCCGGCAGCTCGGACTCCTACGACCTGCCGGTCTACTGGGCCACCCGGGTGACCTGGAGCGGGGAGTACGTGCACGCCGCGCCCTGGTCCGTCGGATCACAGGGCGCGGCGAACGTCAGCCACGGCTGCACCGGCATGTCCACCGGCAACGCCCAGTGGTTCTTCAACACCGTGCGGGTCGGCGACATCGTCAAGGTCATCAACAGCGGCGGCGACACCATGACGCCGTTCGACAACGGCTTCGGCGACTGGAACATGCCCTGGAAGGAATGGCGCGCCGGCAGCGCCCTCAAGAACAAGGCCTCCAGCACCACAGGAGCCGCCGAGCGCCAGCAGGACCCCAGCTCCGACGCCCGGCTGCGCCCGAAGATCTGACGGCCTCCATGCGGCGCGCCCAGCGGCCCTCCGGGCCCGCGTCCTCAGGCCTGTACGAGGTTCCTGCGGCGCAGCAGGCCGGCCAGGGCGTCGGCGAAGGCCACCGGGTCGATCGGATGGGTCACCGCGGCGTCCGCGCGGCTCCAGGTGGCCAGCCAGGCGTCCTGCGGGCGGCCGATCAGCAGCAGCACCGGCGGGCACCGGAAGATCTCGTCCTTGATCTGCCGGCAGACGCCCATGCCGCCCGCCGGCGCGGTCTCGCCGTCCAGCACGCAGACGTCGATGCCGCCCTGCTCCAGGGCTTCGAGGACCGCCGGTGCGGTGGCGCACTCCAGGATCTCGATCTCGGGGGCATCGGCGGCCGGGCGCCGGCCGGCCGCCAGCCGGACCTGCTCGCGGGTGCCCGCGTTGTCGCTGTAGACCAGCACCGTGGCAGTCGCCTGCATCGTTCCTCCACGCTCTTCGTAGCGGCACAGCATCGGGTGGGGCTGATGGGCCGGATGCTACTCCCGCGGAAGGCCCCGGCAGCAGGGGGCGAAAGGGCCGAAGATCTGCCCGACGGCCCGTCAGGGCCGGGCCCGCACGAGCCGGAGTACCGTACCGGCGGCCGGCCTTCCCCCCTTCGGGCGACGCCGGAAATGGGCCGTACGAGCAGGCCATACGTCCTTGACACACCGAACGGCACCCCCCGGAGTGAGGGCGGGATAAGCGACCGACATAATGTCGGTCGTGGCGACAGCAACGACAGTAGAAACCGGGCACGCGCACCCGTCGGTCAATCGGCCGAACCTCACCAGCGTCGGAACCATCATCTGGCTGAGTTCCGAGCTGATGTTCTTCGCGGCCCTCTTCGCGATGTACTTCACCCTTCGATCCGTGACCGGAGAGGCTTATTGGAAGGAATCGGCCAGCGCGCTGAACCTTCCGTTCTCCGCGACCAACACCACGATCCTGGTGCTCAGCTCACTGACCTGCCAGCTCGGCGTTTTCGCGGCCGAGCGCGGCGACGTCAAGAAGCTCCGGGCCTGGTTCGTGGTCACCTTCATCATGGGTGCCATCTTCATCGGCGGTCAGGTCTTCGAGTACACCGAGCTGGTCAAGCACGAGGGCCTGTCGCTCTCGTCCGGCCCGTACGGCTCGGTGTTCTACCTGACCACCGGCTTCCACGGACTGCATGTGACGGGCGGTCTGATCGCCTTCCTGCTGGTCCTGGGCAGGACGTACGCGGCCAAGAGGTTCACCCACACGCAGGCCACCGCGGCCATCGTCGTGTCCTACTACTGGCACTTCGTCGATGTCGTCTGGATCGGCCTCTTCGCCACGATCTACCTGATCCGCTGACCGGTCCGACCGGACCCGCAGATCAGACAGACATAGCCAAAGCATCGACGCAGAAGATCCTGACACCGGGGTAATCCGTGAAAAAGCTCTCCGCACGACGGCGCCATCCGCTGGCGGCGCTCGTCGTCCTACTCTTCGCGCTGGCGGTCACCGGGGGGCTGTACGCCGCGTTCGCGCCGGCGGACAAGGCTCAGGCCGATGACACCGCCCAGTCCCTTGCCATCAAGGAGGGCAAGAAGCTCTACGCCGTGGGCTGTGCCAGCTGCCACGGCACCGGCGGTCAGGGCACCTCCGACGGCCCGAGCCTGGTCGGTGTCGGCGCCGCAGCCGTCGACTTCCAGGTCGGCACCGGCCGCATGCCGGCCCAGCAGCCCGGCGCCCAGGTGCCGCGGAAGAAGCCGATCTACAACAACGCCCAGCGCGAGCAGCTGGCGGCCTACGTCGCATCGCTGGGTGCCGGCCCCACCATCCCGGAGAAGTCGCAGTACAACTCCGAGGGCGCCGACATCGCCAAGGGCGGCGAGCTGTTCCGCACCAACTGCGCGCAGTGCCACAACTTCACCGGTAAGGGCGGCGCCCTCACCGACGGCAAGTTCGCACCGACGCTCGAGGGCGTGGACCCCAAGCACATCTACGAGGCCATGGAAACCGGCCCGCAGAACATGCCCTCCTTCGGTGACGGCTCGCTGAGCAAGCAGAACAAGAAGGACATCATCGCGTACCTCGGCGCCGTCAACGGCGATGAATCCGAGAGCCCCGGTGGCCTCGACCTCGGCGGTCTCGGTCCGGTCAGTGAGGGTCTCTTCGGCTACATCTTCGGCCTGGGCGCGCTGGTCGCGGTCGCCATCTGGGTCGCAGCCCGGACTACGAAGGCCAAGAAGTCATGAGCGAGACTGGACGACACGAAGACGTGCCAGAAGAAAACCTGCCCGGTGAGCGGGAGGCTCACGAAGGCGCGGTGACGCCGGCGAGCGACCCGTTCGCCGACCCGGGCCTGCCGGCCCACGAGCACCGCAAGCAGGACATCGACGAGCGGGCCGCCAAGCGCTCCGAGCGCACCGTCGCCCTGCTCTTCCTGGTGTCCATGATTGCCACGGTGGCCTTCATCGCCGCCTACGTGGCCATCCCGATCGACAAGATCGTCTACATCTGGCCGATCGGCCACATCAGCGCGCTGAACTTCGCGCTCGGCCTGACGCTGGGTGCCGCCCTGTTCTGCATCGGCGCCGGCGCGGTCCACTGGGCCCGCACGCTGATGTCGGACGTGGAGGTCGCCGACGACCGCCACCCGATCGAGGCCAGCCCCGAGGTCAAGGCCAAGGTCCTGGCGGACTTCAAGGTGGGCGCCGAGGAGTCGGGATTCGGCCGCCGCAAGCTGATCCGCAACACGATGTTCGGTGCGCTGGCCCTGGTGCCGCTCTCCGGTGTCGTCCTGCTGCGTGACCTCGGGCCGCTGCCCGGCACGAAGCTGCGCACGACGAACTGGAAGAAGGGCGTCCGCCTGGTCAACCAGTCCACCAACCTCCCGCTGCGTCCCGAGGACATCGCGGTCGGCTCCCTGACCTTCGCCAAGCCCGAGGGCCTGGAGGAGGACCAGGAGGACTTCAACGAGAAGATCGCCAAGGACGCCCTGATGCTCGTGCGGATCCAGCCGCAGAACATCAAGGACAAGCAGGAACTCGCGTGGTCCCACGAGGGCATCGTGGCCTACTCGAAGATCTGCACCCACGTGGGTTGCCCGATCAGCCTGTACGAGCAGCAGACGCACCACGTGCTCTGCCCCTGCCACCAGTCGACGTTCGACCTCTCCGACGGCGGTCGGGTGATCTTCGGTCCGGCCGGACACGCCCTGCCGCAGCTGCACATCACGGTGAAGGACGGCTTCCTGGAGGCCGCCAGCGGTTTCGAGGAGCCCGTCGGCCCGAGCTTCTGGGAGCGCGGATGAGTAACGAGACAAGCGCGACCACCACGCGCCGCGGCCAGGCGCCGCGGGGCGAGCGGATCGCCGACTGGGCGGACGGCCGGCTGGGCATCTACAGCCTCGCCAAGTCCAACATGCGCAAGATCTTCCCGGACCACTGGTCCTTCATGCTGGGTGAGGTCGCGCTCTACAGCTTCATCATCATCATCCTGACCGGTGTCTACCTGACGCTGTTCTTCCACCCGAGCATGGCCGAGGTGACCTACCACGGTTCCTACGTGCCCATGCAGGGGATCCGGATGACCCAGGCCTTCGAGTCGACGCTGGACATCAGCTTCGACGTCCGGGGTGGCCTGCTCATCCGCCAGATCCACCACTGGGCGGCGCTGGTCTTCCTGGCCGCGATGATGGTCCACATGATGCGGGTGTTCTTCACCGGCGCCTTCCGCAAGCCGCGCGAGGTCAACTGGCTGTTCGGCTTCCTGCTGCTGGTGCTCGGCATGTTCACCGGCTTCACCGGCTACTCGCTCCCCGACGACCTGCTCTCCGGCACCGGCGTGCGGTTCATCGAGGGCGTCATCCTGGCGATGCCGCTGGTCGGTTCGTACCTGCAGATGTTCATCTTCGGCGGCGAGTTCCCCGGGCACGACATCATCCCGCGGTTCTTCACGGTGCACGTGCTGCTGCTTCCGGGCATCATGCTCGGCCTGCTGGTGGCGCACCTGATCCTGGTCTTCTACCACAAGCACACGCAGTTCCCGGGTGCCGGCAAGACCAACACCAACGTCGTCGGCATGCCGCTGCTGCCGGTCTACATGGCCAAGGCCGGAGGCTTCTTCTTCCTGGTCTTCGGCGTGATCTCGGTGATCGCCGCGGTCGCCAGCATCAACCCCGTGTGGGCCATAGGGCCGTACCGGCCGGACCAGGTCTCCACTGGTGCGCAGCCGGACTGGTACATGGGCTTCGCCGAGGGCCTGGTCCGTGTCATGCCGGGCTGGGAGTGGAACTTCTGGGGCCACACCATCAACTTCGGTGTGCTGATCCCGATCCTCCTCTTCCCGCTCGTCCTGGTCGCCATCGCGGTCTACCCGTTCGTCGAGTCCTGGGTCCGCGGTGACAAGCGCGAGCACCACATCCTGGACCGCCCGCGCAACGTGCCCACCCGCACCGGCTTCGGTGTGGCCTGGCTGATCGCGTACTTCGTGATGCTGATCGGCGGCGGCAACGACCTGTGGGCGACCCACTTCCACCTGTCGATCAACTCGATCACCTGGTTCGTCCGGATCGCGTTCTTCGTCGGGCCGGTGCTGGGCTTCATCGCCACCAAGCGGATCTGCCTGGGTCTGCAGCGGCGCGACAAGGACAAGGTGCTGCACGGCCGCGAGTCCGGCATCATCAAGCGCCTGCCGCACGGCGAGTTCATCGAGGTCCACGAGCCGCTCGACCAGGAGCAGCTGCACTTCCTGACGCAGCACGAGCAGCCCGAGCCGCTGGAGCTGGGCCCGGAGGTCGACGAGAACGGCGTCCGCCGCAAGATCAAGCGGTCGCAGAAGCTCCGCGCCAAGCTCTCCAAGAGCTACTACGGCGAGGACAACGTCATCCCCAAGCCCACGGTCGAGGAGTACCAGGAGATCACCAGCGGCCACGGCCACCACTGATCCCTTGGGCGCCTCGTAGCGCACCGTAGGTAGTACGCCACCCAGAGGGCCCCGTTCCGAGCACCGGACGGGGCCCTCCGGCATATCGCCCCTCTCGATAGGGTGACGACATAAGCAGGACACAGACCAGGAGCGTGGACCATGAACGTTGTGACCCCGGTAGGCGGCGACAGCGTGGCGGCCCACACCTGGCCGGGCATCCTGAACGCCCTGCTCGACGGCCGCGACCTCACCGCCGACGACACCGCCTGGGCGATGGACAAGATCATGCGGGGCGAGGCCAGCGACGCCCAGATCGCCGGCTTCGCGGTGGCCCTGCGCGCCAAGGGCGAGACCGTCGCGGAGATCTCCGGCCTGGTCCGGACGATGTACGCACACGCCCGACTGATCGAGGTCCCGGGCCCCAGCGTCGACATCGTCGGCACCGGCGGCGACGGCGCCAAGACCGTCAACATCTCCACGATGTCCTCGATCGTCGTGGCCGGCACCGGCGCCAAGGTCGTCAAGCACGGCAACCGCGCCGCGTCCTCCGCCAGCGGCGCCTCCGACGTCCTGGAGAAGCTCGGCGTCAACCTCGACCTCACCCCGCAGCGGGTCACCGAGGTGGCCCAGGAGGCCGGCATCACCTTCTGCTTCGCGGTGAAGTTCCACCCCTCCCTCCGGCACGTCGCCAACGCCCGCGGCCAGCTCGGCATCCGCACCACGTTCAACGTGCTCGGCCCGCTGACCAACCCCGCCCGGGTCAAGGCCCAGGCGACCGGCGTCGCGGACGCCCGCATGGCGCCCATCCTGGCCGGCGTGCTCGCCGAACGCGGTTCGTCCGCCCTGGTCTTCCGCGGCGACGACGGCCTCGACGAACTGACCACGACGGCCACCTCCCGGGTCTGGATCGTGCGGGACGGCACGGTCCGCGAGGAGTCCTTCGACCCCCGCGACGTCGGCATCCCGCTGGTCCCCGTCGAGGCGCTGCGCGGCGCGGACGCCTCGTACAACGCGGACGTCGCCCGCCGGCTGCTGGACGGCGAGACCGGCCCGGTCCGCGACGCGGTGCTGCTGAACTCCGCGGCCGCGCTCGTCGCGCTGGAGCCGTCGGACGCCCCGCTGACCGACCGCATCCGCCTCGGCATCGAGCAGGCCGCCGCCGCGATCGACTCGGGCGCGGCCAAGCGGGCGCTGGAGCGCTGGGTGGCCGCCAGCAACGCCTGAGCGGCCGGTGACGCAGGGTGTGACACAGGGCTCAGTCCGTCATATGGACTGAGCCCTTGCGGCCAAATGCTCTTGTGGCATGATGCTGCGCAGGTCACGAGTGACAGCGACACAGGCCCCGGCCCGCTGTCCGGCAACCCTCCTTCCGTGGCGGGGTGCCCCGGGTGATGACCAGGCCGCAGGCAGCGAGGTCTGCGGCAAGCGCGGATCCCTCGCCAGGGATCCTGGTCCCCGAGGGAGAACTTCCGTGAATCAGCGAATGCGATAGGGCTCAACGGCCCCTTTTCCGCACCCCTTTTCCTTTCACGCTGCGCCCCACGCCGCGCGCTTCCGCATACCCGA
Organism: Streptomyces sp. NPDC048197; assembly: GCF_043202395.1. Lineage (NCBI taxonomy): Bacteria > Bacillati > Actinomycetota > Actinomycetes > Kitasatosporales > Streptomycetaceae > Streptomyces > Streptomyces sp. NPDC048197. The sequence continues at coordinate 326,675 of NZ_JBIDAJ010000003.1, read as the reverse complement.
AAGCGCCGCACGCGCCCCTTCCTCGCAGCGAATTCGCTTACGCCTCACGGGAGTTCGCCATGTCCGTTTCCGCCGTTGCCGCCGACCGTTCCGTCTGTGCCCCGCTGCCGGTCCTCGGCCGGGACGTCCTCGTTCCGCTCGTGACCGGCGGCGAGGTCGACTACGCCGCGCTGGACTACGCCGCCAGCGCCCCGGCACTGCAGCGGGTCTGGGACGACGTGGCCGCCTACGCCCCCTACTACGGCAGCGTGCACCGCGGTGCCGGATACCTCTCGCAGCTCTCCACCGACCTCTTCGAGAACAGCCGCCGCACGATCGGCGAATTCCTCGGCTGCCGCACCGACGACCAGGTCGTCCTCACCCGCTCCACCACCGACTCGCTGAACCTGCTCGCCGCCGTACTCCCGCAGCACACCAGCGTGTTCGTCTTCGAGACCGAGCACCACGCCTCGCTGCTGCCGTGGGAACAGCGCGCCGACCTGACGGTCACCTACCTCAACGCCCCGCGCACCCCGGAGCAGGCCGTCGCGACCCTGGAGCGCGCGCTCGCCGACCGCGAGCCCTGCTCCGCTTCCGGGGACTCGGCAAAGAGCGGCCCGGCCCTGGTCTGCGTCACCGGCGCCTCCAACGTCACCGGCGAGCTGTGGCCGGTCCGCGAACTGGCCGCCGCGGCGCATGCGCACGGCGCCCGGATCGTCCTCGACGCCGCGCAGCTCGCCCCGCACCACCCCGTCGACCTCGCCGAACTGGACGTCGACTGGGTCGCCTTCTCCGGCCACAAGCTGTACGCGCCGTTCGGCGCCGGTGTCCTGGCCGGCCGCGCCGACTGGCTCCAGGCCGCCGACCCGTACCTGGCGGGCGGCGGCGCCAGCCGCACCGTCTCGCGCCGTACGGACGGCGGCGTCGACGTCGAGTGGCACACCACGGCCGCCCGGCACGAGGCCGGCTCGCCCAACGTCATCGGCGCCTACGCCATCGCCTCCGCCTGCAAGGCGCTCACCGAGGCGGGCTTCGACACGCTCGTCGCCCGCGAACAGGAACTGATCGCGCGGGTCCGCGCCGGGCTGGCCGAGGTCCCCGAGGTGCGCGTGCTGTCCCTCTTCGGCGACGACGCCCCGCGCGTCGGCGTGCTCTCCTTCGTGGTGGACGGCTGGAACAGCTCCCATTTCGCGGCCGCGCTCTCCGCCGAGTACGGCATCGGCGTCCGCGACGGCCTCTTCTGCGCGCACCCCCTCGTCCGCACCCTGCTGGGCACCGACCCGCAGGACCCCGGCGAGTGCGGCGCCCCCGAGGCCGCCCCCGGCGAACGGTCCCTCAACGCCATCCGGGTCTCCTTCGGCGCCGGCACCCCCGACGAACACGTCGACCGCTTCCTGCACGCGGTCAAGGAACTCGTCTCCGACGGCGCCCGCTGGAACTACCGCACGGAAAACGGCCGTTGCGTGCCGGCTGACGCCTGATCCCCACGTACTTGGCTGTCCCGCCGCGGGTCGCTGCGCTTTGCGGCGCCTCCCACGTAGCTGTCTGTCCCGCCGCGGTGCGCCTCGCCGTTGCGCTTTGCGGCGCCCCGCACGTACCCGTCTGTCCCGCCGTTGTTGCTTCTCGCCGTTGCGCCTGCGGCGGGCTGGGTTTGTGTTGGGTGCGGTGACGAGCCTCCGGGGCCGGTGTTTGGGACTGCTGTCGCTTTACGTCCCAAACACCGGCACCTCCGGCCCGTCCCCTCCCGTTGGGGGATGGGAATGCGGTGGGTGGGGGCGAGCGTTGGGAATGCAAGGGGTCCTTGGTACCCGTAGGGGACAGTCGAACAGAACCCGTAAGGGTCGCGCGAGCCCCTTGCAGGCCTCAACTCAACGGGCGGGGAGGGTATTCCCGACACCCACCCCACCCCACCCCATCCCACGACGCGAGTGTCCACCGGGCATGCACCCGGAACGACGACGCTCGCCCCCACCGGCCTTCCAACCCCCACTCACGGGAGGGGACAGACCGGAGGACGAAGTCTGTAGGGCTGGCACCGCACCCGACAAACACACGCCCGCCGCCAGGCGCAACGGCGAGACGCCCCGCGGCGGGACAGCCAGCCACGTACGCGGCGCCGCAAAGCGGCAAAGGCGAGCAACGAGCACGGCGCTGCAGCCGAGTACGTGGGCGGCGCCGCAAAGCGTGCAACGGCGAGCAAGCCCCGCGGCGGGACAGACGGCTACGTGGGAGGCGCCGCAAAGCGCAGCGACCCGCGGCGGGAAAGCCAAGTACGTGGGGCCGAGGCCAAGCGCAGCGCCCCGCGGCGGGACAGACGGCTACGTGGGAGGCGCCGCAAAGCGCAGCGGCCCGCGGCGGGAAAGCCAAGTACGTGGGGCCGAGGCCAAGCGCAGCGCCCCGCGGCGGGAAAGCCAAGTACGTGGGGCCGAGGCCAAGCGCAGCGCTACGCGTCGAGGCCGATCGCGAAGGCCGCTTCGAGGTCGTGTTGCGAGTACGTGCGGAAGGCGATGTGCGTCTCCGTGGAGGCGACGCCGGGGATCTTGCTGATGCGGCCGGGGATGACGTCCGCGAGGTCGTCGTGCTTGGCGACGCGGACCATCGCGATCAGGTCGTGCGCGCCGGTGACGGAGTAGACCTCGCTGACCCCTTCCAGCGCGGCGATCTTCTCGGCGATCTCCGGGATCTGGTCCACGCTGGTCTTGATGAGCACGATCGACGTGATCACGGCTGGCTCTCTCCCTCATTCGCCCGGACGTTCCCGCTGGTGGACCCCACACTATCCCTCCGGTAGCGCAGCCATGCGTAGAGGAAGCCGAGGGTGAAGCCGATGACGTGGGCGAGGTAGGCGACGCCGGGGCCGTTGGGGTCGTCCTGGGCGGCCTGCCATTGGAGGAAGAACCAGAACAGCAGGACGACCCAGGCGGGGAAGCGCAGCGGGAGGAAGAAGAGGAAGGGGAAGACGCTGGTGACCCGGGCCCGGGGGAAGAGGTACAGGAAGGCGCCGAGAATGCCGGCGATCGAGCCGGAGGCGCCCACCAGCGTCTGGGCCGAGGCGGCGTGCGCGGCCGCGTAGCCGAGCAGCGCCAGGTAGCCGATGATGAGGTAGAAGGCGGCGAACGGCAGCCGGCCCATCCGCGCCTCGGCCATCCCGCCGAAGACGTAGAGAAACAGCATGTTGCCGAGCAGATGCAGCCAGCTGCCGTGCACGAACAGCGCGGAGAGCGGGGTGATCAGCGCCCGCAGGGAACCGCTCCACAGCTCCACGGGGACCACGCCCCACCGCTCGAAGTACGCGGTCTGGGCCCGCAGCAGTGCGTCGCCGGTGCCGTACGTCCGGTTCAGGCCCGAGGCGGGGCCGATCACGAAGACCGCGCAGCACAGGGCGATCAGCACGTTCGTCAGCCGGGAGAACACCGCGGCCAGGGCCCGGGCCGGCTGCGGCGGGCGGGGGAGCGGGCCGGCGGAGCGCGGCGTACGGAGGAAGAGCCGGGCGAGGGAAGGAAAGGAAGGACGAGAAGAGCGGGGAGAACGGGGAGAACGGGGTGGGGGAGCCGGCGCCGTCATGCCGTGATCATGGCGTAATGCGGGGCAATCGGGACAGAGCGCCTCGCCGCGTCCCGGCTCCCGGGCAGGGCCGCACCCGCCCCCCATCAGGCCGTAGGGTTGCAGGCAGTACTTTGCGTACTTCCGCAGTCCGACGGCGCACCGCGTGAACGGCGCAGCAGCACACGACCGACGAGCACGAAAGAGGACGACACGATGGCTGTTCCCCTGCCGACGGCCGAAACCCGGTGGCGCTGCACGCTGTGCGGCAACCTCACCCGTTTCGATGTGACCCGCCAGGCCAAGGTGGTGGAGTACGTCCACCTGGATCTGGCCGGCGAGCCCAAGGTGGAGGAGCGCGAGGTCCTCAGTGAGAGCATCGAGTCCGTGCGCTGCCGCTGGTGCAACGCGGTCGACCAGATCGAATTGGTGGACCGGCCGGGCGCGAGCGCCTGAGATCGGAGCGATGCAGCCGTGGTGGACCGTCCAGAAGGGGAGCCGGGGGCCGAGCGTCATGACGTACCCGAGGGTGCGGCGGACGAGGTGCTCGACCGACCGCTGCCCGAGGGCGTACGGCGCCGGGTCGTGGCGCTCACCGCGGAGTCGTTCGGCGCGCTGACCGTCGCCGAACTCCCGCCGCCGCTGCGGCAGTACGCCCGGTTCACCCCGACCCGTCGGGCGAAGTTCGCCGGGAACGCGATGGCCGCGGCGCTGGAGAGCGACGCGGTCTTCCGGCAGCGGATCGCCGGGAAGCTGCGCGAGGCCCAGCCGGAGCTGGCCGAGGCGCTGGAGAGTGGTACCCCGCCGGCCGCCGCCGATCCGCTCGACGTCGCCGCGGCCGCGTATGTGCTGCGCCCGGACGGCTGGGTGAAGCTGGTCGCGGCGGCCGGTGAGGAGGCGCAGCGGGCGCGCGACGAGCGGGCCGGCGCGGAGGCCGAGCAGGAGCTGGCCCGGCTGCGCGAGGAGCTGGCGCAGGCGCGCGGTGAGGCGCGTACGGAGACCGAGCGGATCCGGGGCGACCTGGAGGCCGCCCGCCGGGAGAACGAGTCGCTGCGCCGCAAGCTGCGCAGTGCGCTCAGTGACGTCAAGCGCGGGGAGGCGGCGGTCCGCAAGGCCGAGGCCGCGCTGGTCGACGCGCGGGACCGGGCGTCGACGGAGAAGACCGCGGCGGACAGTGAGGTGCGCCGGCTCAAGGCCCGGATCGCCGAGGCCGAGGCCGCGCTGGAGACCAGCCGGCGGGCCGCCCGCGAGGGGCGCAGCGTCGAGGACATGCGGCTGCGGCTGCTGCTAGACACGGTGCTGGACGCTGCCCAGGGGCTGCGCCGCGAGCTGGCGCTGCCGCCCGCCAGCGTCCACCCGGCCGACACCGTCGAGGCGGTCGCGCCGGGCCGGATGACGCCGAAGGACATCGCGACGCGTGCGCTGTCCGAGATGGACCCCGCGTTGCTGGACCAGCTTCTGGCGCTGCCTCAGGCGCATTTGGTGGTGGACGGGTACAACGTCACCAAAACCGGCTATCCCACCATGCCGCTCGACAAGCAGCGGCTGCGGCTGCTGGGCGGGCTCGCGGTGCTGGCGGCGCAGACCGGTGCGGAGATGACCTGTGTCTTCGACGGTGCGGAGCTGGCGGCGCCGGTGCTGCTCGCCCCACCGCGGGGCGTACGGGTCCTTTTCAGCAAACCGGGCGTAACGGCCGATGAGTTGATTCGTCAGCTGGTACGGGCCGAACCGCCCGGCCGGCCGGTCGTGGTGGTCTCCACGGACCGCGAAGTGGCGGACGGTGTGGCCAAGGCCGGCGCCCGTCCGGTCGCATCGGCCCTGCTGCTCAAGCGACTTGCCCGTACGTGACACCGGGCCGGCAGCGCTTTCCGGCCGGAAGTAATGCGCTTGACCTGTGCCGCCGCTCCGTATCTGAGCGTCAATTGGCGCTTACTGCCTGTGTGATGTTGGTAAAGAGTGGGGCTGGTGGCGCAGTTTTTTCCCGTGAGGATTTGAAGCGATCACAGCTCGGTTACTAAGGTCAGGGCCCGAGCCTTCATTAAGGTGATCATCCAACCGGGATGAACAGTGAAGGTACCGCCGAGTCCGCAGCGTTCCCGCGGAGCCGGGGTTCACCCCCCCACCCGGTAGGCGGCTGGAGGAAGAAGGAGCTCGCCCCCGTGGCGTCCCACCGTCGACCCAAGCAGCCGAGCCGTACTCGCGTCACCGTGCTCACCGCCACCGCCGCGGCGGCCGTCGCCCTGTCGTCCCAGGTCGCCCAGGCCGACCCCCACCAGTCGAAGAAGGACGTCAAGTCCGAGGTCGACAAGCTCTACAACGAGGCGGAGCAGGCCACCGAGAAGTACGACGGCGTCAAGGAGCAGCAGGACAAGCTCCAGAAGGAGGTCGACGACCTCCAGGACAAGGTCGCCCGTGGTCAGGGTGAGCTGAACCAGCTCCGCAAGAGCGTGGGCGCGGTCGCCTCCGGCCAGTACCGCAGCGGCTCCATCGACCCCTCGGTCCAGCTGTTCCTCTCCGGTGACCCGGACAGCTACCTCGAAAAGGCCGCCACCCTCGACCAGTTGAGCGGCAAGCAGGCCGAGCAGCTCAAGGTCATCGCGGAGAAGCAGCGCCGGCTCGCCCAGGAGCGCGCCGAGGCCGCCGCCAAGATCAAGGACCTCGCCGACACCCGTAAGGCGCTCGGCGACAAGAAGGACGAGATCAAGGGCAAGCTCGCCAAGGCGCAGGCGCTGCTCAACTCCATGACCGCCAAGGAGCGGGCGGCCATGCAGGCCAAGGAGGACCGCGCCAACCGCAGCAACGAGCGGGTCAACCTCGGTGACGACGTGCCGGCTTCGCAGCGCGGTGCGGCCGCCCTCGCCGCCGCCCAGTCCAAGATCGGTTCGCCCTACGTCTGGGGCGCCACCGGCCCGTCCTCCTTCGACTGCTCCGGTCTGACCTCCTGGGCCTACGCCCAGGCCGGCCAGTCGCTGCCGCGCACCTCGCAGCAGCAGGCCAACGCCGGTACCCGGATCGGCTCGGAGAGCGCCCTCAAGCCCGGCGACCTGGTGCTCTTCTACAGCGACCTGCACCACATCGGCCTCTACGCCGGCAACGGCACGGTGCTGCACGCCCCGAAGCCCGGTGCCTCGGTGCGCTACGAGTCGATCAACAACATGCCGTTCGCGTTCGGTGTGCGGGTCTGAGCATGCACGGGGCTGCTGTTCACCGGTGTGACCAATGTGCCGGTGTACGGGTCTGAAAAGCCTCACAAACCTCTCAACCTGCCGCCCGAACGGGCGAATTGCAGCCTCCATGGCTGACCCGGCGCCCCGCCGGTGACCTGCACAGTCACCGGCGGGGCGGCTTTTTGCGTACGAAATGGGGTCTTTGGCCGGTGTGGACCGGCGCCGTTACTGTCTGCCCTCGCAGCATCCGGTCACCGACCGCCCTCCCGGGCGGCAGGGGCTGCACAGGGGAAGGAGTGCGGCTCCCGTGGCGTCCCACCGCCGTATCCCGCAGCACGGCCAGGCCACCCTCGCCGGGGTCACCGTTCTGTCGGCCGCTCTGGCGACCGCGGCCGCCGCGCTGTCGGCACCGCCGGCCTCCGCCGATCCCGCCGCCCGTCCGGCCGCCGGCCGAAGCGCGGCCACCACCCGGGTCGACGCCCTCTACGAGCAGGCGGAGCGGGCCACCGAGAAGTACGACGGCGCGGCCGCCCGGACCAGGAAGCTGCGCGCCGAGGTGGCCGACCTCCAGGACCGCACCGCCCGCGCCCAGGAGCGGGTCAACCGGATGCGCGGCCGGCTCGGTGCGCTGGCCGCCGCCCAGTACCGCGCCGGCGGCATGGACCCGGCCCTGAAGCTGATGCTCTCCGAGCGCCCCGACAGCTACCTGGAGAAGGCCTCCGCGCTGGACCGGCTCGGCCGGCACCAGGCCGACCGGCTGCACGAACTGCGGGCCGCGCAGCGCTCGCTGGAACAGCAGCGCCGGGAGACCGCCGCCAAGCTCGCCGAGCTGGAGGCGAGCCGCACGCAGGTCGCCCGCCACAAGAAGGACGTCCAGCGCAAGCTGGCCACCGCCCAGCGGCTGCTGAACGCGCTGCCGCGGGCGGACCGGGAGGCCTGGAAGCGGGCCGCCCGCAGCGAAGGCCGTGCCGAGGCGGTGCCCGGCCCGGCCGGGGCGGGACCGGCCTCCGGGCGGGCCGCCGCGGCCGTCGCCGCGGTACGTGCCGCGGTCGGCTCCCCGTACGCCTGGGGCAGCGCCGGCCCCGGCGCCTTCGACTGCTCCGGACTCACCCAATGGGCCTACCGCCGGGCCGGCGTCTCGCTGCCCCGTACATCACAGGCCCAGCGCGGCGCCGGGCGCCCGGTGCCGCTCGGCCGGATCCGGCCCGGGGACCTGGTCATCTACCGCTCGGACGCCAGCCACGTCGGGATGTACGTCGGAAACGGCCAGGTCGTGCACGCGCCCTATCCGGGCGCCCGGGTGCGCTACGACCCGGTCGGGATGATGCCGATCTCGGCCGTCACCCGGCCCTGAGCGCCGCGCCCTGCGTTTTTGCCCCGGCCGGGCCCGCTCTACGATCGTCCGCATGTCGGACCAGCGGGCGAAACGGCCGGTACGGGCCGGGGCGGCGGCCTGCGCCGCCCTGAGCGGACTCGCGCTGCTCGCCCCGCTGGCCGGCTGCGCCCCCGGGCCCTCGTCGTCGGCCCGCTTCCCGGACGTCCAGCGGATGCTCGACAGCCGGGCGCACGCCGTCGAGCAGCGCGACGAGGCCGGCTTCCTGGCCGACGTGGACCCGCGGGCCACCGCCTTCCGCGCCCGCCAGCGCGCCGTGTTCGGCAACCTCGCCGGCGTCCCGGTGGCCGACTGGCACTACGACCTCGACGCCACCGACGCCTTCCCGCTGCCGCCCGGTGACGGCGGTGAGCGGCTGGCCGCCAAGGTCCGGCTGCGCTACCGCCTCAAGGGCTACGACACCGCGCCGGTCAACGCCGTCCAGTACCTCACCCTCACCGAGCGGGACGGCCGCTGGCTGATCTCCTCCGACCGCGACGGCGCACCGGCCGGCCGCAGCGGCAACCGGCAGCTGTGGGACCAGGGCCCGGTACGGGTCGTCCGGGGGCGGTACGGCGTGGTGCTGGGCGGCGCCTCCCACCCGGCGCGGCTGGCGGACCTGGCGCGCCGGGTGGACCGGGCGGTGCCCGCGGTCTCCGACGCCTGGAAGGGCCGGTGGGCCGAGAAGGTCGTGGTGGAGGCGCCGGACTCGGTCGAGCGGATGGCGCAGCTCATGGGCAGCGACGACCCGTCCGGCTACACCGGCATCGCGGCGGTCACCACCGGCGAGGCGGGCGTCACCACCAACGCGCCGGCGGACCGGGTGATCGTCAACCCCGACGCCTACGAGGAGCTCAACGACCTGGGCCGCAAGGTCGTCCTCACCCACGAGACCACCCATGTCGCCACCCGTACGGTCACCACGGCGGCCACCCCGCTGTGGTTGTCCGAGGGCTTCGCCGACTGGGTCGCCTACCGCGGGCTGCACCGCAAGCCCGCCACCGCCGCGCCCGAGCTGACCCGCGCGGTGCGGGCCGGCAAGCCGCCCGGCCGGCTCCCGACCGACGCCGACTTCGGCTTCCGGGCCGGCGCCGACCGGCTGGCGACGGCGTACGAGGGCAGCTGGCTGGCCTGCCGCATGATCGCCGAGAAGTGGGGCGAGGCCAAGCTGCTGGCGTTCTACAAGGCGGCGGGCCGCAGCGCGCTGCACAACTCGGCGGCGACCGGCGACGCACCGATCGAGGTGGCCACCGCCGGAGCCGCCGCCCGTCCGGGGCCCCCGGCCACCGGTCCCGGGCACCGCCCGGCGGCCGGCCGCAGCGAGCTGACCGACCGGGCCCTGCGCACCCAACTGGGCATCGGGCTGGGGGAGTTCACCCGGCAGTGGCGGGCCTATGTGAAGCGGCTGCTGGGGCGGTGACAGTGCGCGGCGCGGGCGCCCGGCGCAGGCCGGAGCCGCCGCTTCGGGTCTTCCGCCGGCCGGCGCCGGTGGCGGTCCACAGCCGGCGGCAGGCCAGCAGCGACGCGGCGACCAGCAGCCCGTTGCGCACCGCCAGCAGCGTGATGCCGAGAGGGCTGCTCGCCACGACGTCGGCGAAGTGGACCGGGAACTCCAGCAGCGTGACCCCGGTGGCGAGCAGCACCAGCACCGCCGCCGGCGTCTGCCGGCTGCCGCGGACGGCCAGGCACACCGCGGCCAGCCCCACCAGCCACAGCAGGTACTGCGGGCTGATCACCCGGCTGGTGGTGGTGAACAGCAGGGTGGCGGTGAAGGCCGCGTCGGCGGGCGTCGCCCGGGTGAACCGCCGCGCCCGGGTCCGCCACAGCACCAGCCAGCCCAGCGCCGCCCCGCTCAGCATCACCGCGGCGGTGCTGACGAGCGGGACGCCGGGCCCGAGGAACTCCACCGAGCCGTAGTTCAGCAGCACCCGGCCGTCCCAGCCGTAGTGGCGGGCGAGGTGGAACACCAGCCCGCCGAGCGACTCGACCTCCGTACCGCGGTCGCGCTGGAACGTCAGGAACGCCGTCGCGCCCGGTGCGGCCACCACGAAGAACAGGGTGAGCCCGGCCCCCGTGCCGGCCGCGCTCCGCCACAGGGCCCGCGCCCGGCGGCCGCGCAGCGCCGCCCCGGTCAGCAGCAGCGCCGGCCACACCTTCAGCAGCGTCCCGAACGCGATCAGCGCACCCGCCACCCGGGGCCGGCGGGCCGCCGAGAGCAGCGCCGCGACCGCGACCGCGGTGACCATCAGGTCGTAGCGGGCGTACCCGGTCGGGCCCAGCAGGGCGACGCCCGCGGTCCACGCCCACGCCCCGGCCGCCCGGTGGCCGGGCCGTCGCCCGGCCCGCAGGAACAGTGCCAGCGTCGCCGCGTCCGCGACCAGGACCAGCAGGGAGAACGCCGGGGCGTAGTCGAGGAACGGCAGCAGGCCGGGGGAGAGCACCGCCAGGGCGGCGGCCGGCGGGTACTGCCAGGTCACGTCGTCCAGCGGGAAGGTGCCGGTCCGCAGCACCTCGGCCCAGCCGTGGTAGATCACCGAGACGTCGGTGGTGACGTCCGGGCCCGGCAGCACCAGCACCTTCAGCACGCAGAGCAGCAGCACGGCCCGGGTCACCACCCAGGCCACGACCGCGAGCCACCTCCCGCGCGCCCCGCCGGCGCCGTCCATCGCCACCTCCGCCTGTCCGCCGTCGTCTGCATCATGCCGTCGGCGGCCGGTCACGCGGCGTCGCCGCGGCACGGGCGTGGCGGGCCTCCCGGCCACCGTGCGCCCGTCGGCGGGTAGCCTCGGGCCTCGTGCACAAGACCCTGATCGTCACGAACGACTTCCCGCCCCGGCCCGGCGGCATCCAGGCCTTCCTGCACAGCATGGCGCTGCGGCTGGACCCCACCCAGGTGGTCGTCTACGCCTCGACCTGGAAGCGGAGCGCGGAGGGCATCGCGGCCACCGCCGCGTTCGACGCCGACCAGCCGTTCCCGGTGGTCCGGGACCGTACGACGATGCTGCTGCCCACCCCGAGGGTGACCCGGCGGGCCGTCGGCCTGCTGCGCGAACACGGCTGTTCCTCCGTCTGGTTCGGTGCCGCGGCACCGCTCGGCCTGATGGCGCCCGCGCTCCGCGAGGCCGGCGCGCGGCGGATCGTGGCGACCACGCACGGCCACGAGGCGGGCTGGGCGCAGCTGCCCGGTGCCCGGCAGCTGCTGCGGCGGATCGGCGAGGGCACCGACACCCTCACCTACCTCGGCGAGTACACCCGCTCCCGGATCGCCGCCGCGCTGTCCCCGGCGGCCGCGTCCCGGATGGTCCAACTCCCGCCCGGCGTCGACGAGAAGACCTTCCACCCCGGCTCGGGCGGCGAGGAGGTGCGGGCCCGGCTCGGACTGGCCGGCCGCCCGGTCGTGGTCTGCGTCTCCCGGCTCGTGCCCCGCAAGGGCCAGGACACCCTCATCGAGGCGATGCCGGCGGTCCTTGCCGCCGTCCCGGACGCCGTGCTGCTGATCGTCGGCGGCGGCCCGTACGAGAAGGAACTGCGCGCGCTGGCGCGGGAGAAGGGCGTGGCGGAATCCGTGCGCTTCACCGGCGCGGTGCCGTGGGAGGAGCTGCCGGCCCACTTCGGCGCCGGTGACGTCTTCGCGATGCCCTGCCGCACCCGCCGCGGCGGCCTCGACGTCGAGGGGCTGGGCATCGTCTATCTGGAGGCCTCGGCCACCGGGCTGCCCGTGGTGGCGGGCGACTCCGGCGGTGCGCCGGACGCGGTGCTGGACGGCGAGACCGGCTGGGTGGTGCCCGGCGGCTCCCCGACCCCCACTGCGGAGCGCCTGGTCACCCTCCTCAAAGACCCCGCCCTGCGCCGCACCATGGGCGAGCGCGGGCGCGCCTGGGTGGAGGAGAAGTGGCGCTGGGACCTGCTCGCGGAACGGCTCAAGGAGCTGCTGTAGCCGGGGCCGTAGGGGCGCCCCTACGCGAACCGCCGCCGCGGCACACAGCCACGGCGGCGGATTCCGGCCATGCTCACCAGGGATGTCGTCAGCCCCGGTAGATCGCCTCGATCTCCTCCGCGAAGTCCTTGGCGACCACGTTCCGCTTCAGCTTCAGCGACGGCGTGACATGGCCCGACTCCTCGGTGAACTGGGTCGGCAGGATACGGAACTTGCGCACCGACTCGGCCTGCGAGACGGCCGCGTTGCCGTCGTCGACGGCCCGCTGGACCGCGGCGAGCAGCTCCGGGTCGGTGGCCAGTTCGGCCGGGGTGCTGCCGGCCGGGCGGCCGTGCTCCTGGGCCCAGCGCGGCAGGAACTCCTCATCGAGGGTGATCAGCGCGCCGATGAACGGCCGGCCGTCGCCGACGACCATGCACTCGGCGATCAGGGCGTGCGCCCGGATGCGGTCCTCGATGACGGCCGGCGCGACGTTCTTGCCGCCCGCGGTGACCAGGATCTCCTTCTTGCGGCCGGTGATGGCCAGATAGCCGTCCTCGTCGAGGGTGCCGAGGTCACCGGTGTGGAACCAGCCGTCGGACAGCGCCTCTCCGGTGGCCGTGGGGTTGTTCCAGTACTCGGTGAAGAGGTGCTCACCGTGCAGCAGGACCTCGCCGTCGTCGGCGATCCGGACCACCGAACCGGGCAGCGGCTGGCCGACGGTGCCGATCTTCTGGCGGTCCCACGGGTTGAACGCGGTGGCCGCGCACGACTCCGTCAGGCCGTAGCCCTCCAGGGCGGTGAAGCCGATGCCGCGGTAGAAGTGGCCCAGCCGCTCGCCGAGCGGCGCGCCGCCGGAGATCGCGTGGGTGGCCCGGCCGCCGAGCACGGCGCGCAGCTTGCCGTAGACCAGCCGGTCGAAGACCTTGTACTTGAGCTTCAGGCCGAGCGGCGGGCCGTCGGGGGTGTCCAGCGCCCGGCTGTAGGCGATCGCGGTGTCCGCCGCCTTGTCGAAGATCTTGCCCTTGCCGTCGGCCTGCGCCTTGGCCCGCGCCGAGTTGTAGACCTTCTCGAAGACCCGCGGCACGCCCAGCACCAGCGTCGGCCGGAAGGAGGCGAGGTCCTCGGTGAGGTTCTTGATGTCGGGGGCGTGGCCCAGCTTGATCGGGGCCATCACGGAGGCGACCTGCACCAGGCGCCCGAAGACATGGGCGATGGGCAGGAAGAGCAGGACCGAGGAGTCACCGGTGCGGAAGAGCGGGCGCAGCCGCTCGACGACGTTGCCGCACTCGGCGAAGAAGCTGCGGTGGCTGAGCACACAGCCCTTGGGGCGGCCGGTGGTACCGGAGGTGTAGACGATGGTGGCGGGCGCGTCCGCGTCGGCGAGGGCGCTGCGGGCGTCCACCTCGTCGTCGCTGATCCCGGCGCCGGCGGCCCGCAGCCGGGCGATGGCGTCCCGCTCGATCTGCCAGATGTTCTCCAGCTCGGGCAGCCGGTCACGGACCGATTCGACGGTCGCCTCGTGGGTGGGCGTCTCCACCAGACAGGCCACCGCGCCCGAGTCGCCGAGGATCCACTGGATCTGCTCGGCGGAACTGGTCTCGTACACGGGCACGGTGATCGCGCCGGCGCTCCAGATGGCGAAGTCCAGCAGCGTCCACTCGTAACGGGTGCGCGACATCAGCCCCACCCGGTCGCCGGGCCGGATGCCGGACGCCATCAGGCCCTTGGCGGCGGCGCGGACCTCGGCGAGGAAGGTGGCGGCGGTGACGTCCTGCCACCCGCCGTTCACCTTGCGCCCCATGACGGCAACATCCGGGTGCTGCGCGGCATTTCGGCGGATGAGATCCGTCAGATTGCCGTCCGCGGGGACCTCGTACAGGGCCGGAAGGCTGAACTCGCGCAAGACTGCTGCTCCTCAAAAGCGCCGGCGCCACGACGCTGTGTGCACACCGGCGGCGGTCCATGATCAAGCTGGGGGATTGGACTGCCCGGACGTTACCCACCGGTATTGCTTTTGGGATAGGGGGTCACGGCCAGATGTTTGATGCGTCACACGCCTGCGGACACGCCATGGGGACTGTTCCGCGCAGACTAGACCAGCGGGTCGGTGACCCGAAAGTAACCGCGGCCCCGGTGAACCGGAGGGGGCCCTCCCCGTCGCCCGGCGGGCGATCTAGGGTGACGCCATGCGTGTGCATGTGGTCAGTGACGTTCACGGCAACAGCCGGGACCTGGCGGCGGCCGGGAACGGCGCCGATGCCCTGGTCTGCCTCGGCGACCTGGTGCTCTTCCTCGATTACGCCGACCACTCGCGCGGCATCTTCCCCGACCTCTTCGGCGTCGCGCACGCCGACACCCTCGTCGAACTCCGCACCGCCCGCCGCTTCGACGAGGCCCGCGAGCTGGGCCGCCGGCTCTGGGCCGGACTCGACGCCGCCGGCCACAGCCGCGAGGCGGTCATCGAGGGCGCGGTCCGCAAGCAGTACGCCGAACTCTTCGCGGCCTTCCCGACCCCCACGTACGCCACCTACGGCAACGTCGACATGCCGCGCCTGTGGCCCGAATACGCCGGACCCGGCACCACCGTCCTCGACGGGCAGCGGGTGGAGATCGGCGGCCGGGTCTTCGGTTTCGTCGGCGGCGGCCTCACCACCCCCATGCGGACCCCGTACGAGATCAGCGACGAGGAGTACGCCGCCAAGATCGAAGCGGTCGGCGAGGTGGACGTGCTGTGCACCCACATCCCGCCGGACGTCCCCGAGCTCTGCTACGACACCGTCGCCCGCCGCTTCGAACGCGGCAGCAGCGCCCTGTTGGACGCCATCCGCACCACCCGCCCCCGCTACTCCCTCTTCGGCCACGTCCACCAGCCGCTCGCCCGCCGGATGCGCATCGGCGACACCGAATGCGTCAATGTCGGCCATTTCAACGCCACCGGCAGGCCGTACGTCCTGACGTGGTGAGCCCGGACGGGCACGGTCCGCTGTGTCCGGTCTGCGTACGGCCCGCGTAGGGCTGCGTATGGCTGCGTATGGCTGCGTCCGCTCCCGTTTCCCCGCGCGGTAGCCTTCAGCAGCAGAGACAGCACCTTGCGGACACCGCGTGAGCGTCGGCGGACCGGCATGAATCGGCATGGAGGAGTCACGGCGATGGCCGAACACACCAGCTCTAGCATCACGATCGAGGCGGCGCCCGCCGAAGTGATGGGAGTGATCGCCGACTTTGACCGCTACCCGGAGTGGACCGGAGAGGTCAAGGAGGCGGAGGTGCTCGCCACGGACGACGAGGGCCGCGCCGTACAGGTCCGCCTGCTGCTCGACGCCGGCGCGATCAAGGACGACCACACCCTCGCCTACACCTGGACCGGCGCCGACGAGGTCAGCTGGTCCCTGGTCAAGTCCCAGATGCTGCGCGCCCTGGACGGTTCCTACCGCCTCGCCGCACTGAAGGACGGCACCGTCACCGAGGTCACGTACCAGCTCACCGTCGACGTCAAGATCCCGATGCTCGGCATGATCAAGCGCAAGGCCGAGAAGGTCATCATCGAGCGTGCCCTGGAAGGGCTGAAGCGGCGCGTCGAGAGCCGCCCCGACGCCGGCCCGGCGCCCGCCGACGAGGCCGCGCCCGCCGACGAGGCCAAGAAGCTCTGAGCGTGCGCACCGTCCTCGTCACCGGCCCCGGCGGCGCGGGCCGCACCACGCTCGCCGCCGCGACCGCCCTGGCCGGCGCCCGCCAGGGCGCCCGGGCCCTGCTGCTCACCACCGAACCCAGCGCCTGCGAAGCGGTGCTCGGCACCCCCCTCGGCGCCGAGCGGCCCACCCCGATAGCGCCCGGCCTGCACGCCCGGCGCATCGACCCCGGCGACCGCTTCCGCCAGGAATTCCTCGCCTTCCAGGAGCGCGCCGGCGCCGCCCTCGACCTGCTGGGCGCCGCGCCCCTCGACGAGGACGAACTGACCGAACTCCCCGGCGCCGAGGACTTCGCCCTGCTCCAGGCGCTGCGCGCCGAACACGCCTCGGACGACTGGGACCTGATCGTCGTCGACATGCCCTCGGCGGCCGAAACGATCCGGCTGCTGGCGCTCCCCGCCCAGGTCCGCCGCTACCTCCGCCGGCTGCTGCCGCCCGAGCGCCAGGCCGCCCGCGCGCTGCGCCCGGTCCTCGCCCAGCTCGCCGGCGTCCCCATGCCGGCCCAGAAGCTGTACGACGCCGCCGGCCGCTGGGAGACCGAACTCGCCGCCGTCCAGCAGGCCATCGACGACCCCGGCACCTCCGTCCGCCTGGTCACCGAGGCCGGCCCGGTCGCCGCCGCCAACCTGCGCACCATCCGCGCCGGCCTGGCCCTGCACGGCCGCCGCACCGACGGCGTGGTCGTCAACCGGCTGCTGCCCACCGGCTCCGCCGACCCCTTCCTCGCCGCGCTCTCCGGCAGCCAGCAGACCGCCCTCAAGGCGCTGCGCGAGGAGTTCCCCGACGTCCCCGTCCACGAGGTGCCGCACCTGGGCCGCGACCCCCAGGGCGTCGCCGAGCTCGACGAGTTGATCGGCGGACCGGACGGCGGGATCGGCGTCCCGGGCCCCGCGGCGGCCGACCGCCGCGACCCGTGGACCGTCGAGGACCGGCTCGCCACCGACGGCATCCTGGCCTGGCGGGTACCGCTGCCCGGTGCCGAGCGCCGGGGCCTCGGACTGGTGCGCCGCGGCGACGAGATCGTGGTGACGGTCGGCCGCTTCCGCCGGATCCGCACCCTGCCCTCCGCGCTCCGCCGCTGCTCCGTCTCCGGTGCCGGCCTCCGCGACGGCGTCCTGGAGATCCGCTTCACCCCGGATCCCGACCTGTGGCCCAAGAGCGACTGAACGCGGTACCACCGTTCGGGTAACGTCGGGGGTGGGCCAGGAACCCGCCCCCGCGTGCACCCGTCCCGACTCGCCGTACCGCCCTGCCGCAGTCCACGGAGTTCATCATGAGCGAAGCCACCGAGCGCCCCGCCGACCGCCCGGCCGGGCCCGACGCCGACGCCTGGGAGGCCGCCTGCGCCGAGGACCTCGCCGCGGAGAAGGCCCGCCGCCGGTCCGAGTACGGCCCCCAGCCGGGCAGCGCCGCCGAGGAACTGCGCAAGCTCGCCGAGGCGGTCACCGACAAGCTCGCCGGCATCCAGCTGCCCGGCGCGCTCGGCGGGACGGCCGCGCAGAGCGCCGTGAGCCAGCTGTTCAAGCAGGCCCGGGCCGCCGTCGAACCGGTCATCGAGCGCAACCCCGACGTCTTCGACCACCTCGCCGCGGCCGGCTCCGAGATCGTCGCCGCCTATCGCTCCGCCGTCGAGCGCAGCGAGCGCCGCTGGACCCGCGACGACCCCACCGAACGGCCCGGCACCGGCCGTGCCGACGACCCGCGGGACGACGACGGCCCCACCGGCACGGAGCGAATCGATCTCGACTGACCCGGGCTCCGGTACGGTGGGTCCCGGCGGGGTTCGAGCGAAAAACTGAGGGACACATGGGACTCACCATCGGCGTCGACATCGGCGGCACGAAGATCGCGGCCGGCGTGGTCGACGAAGAGGGTTCGATCCTTGAGACGTGCAAGGTACCGACCCCCCAGGCCACCGATGCCCTGACCGAGGCCATCGCGGACGCGGTCCGCACGGTAGGTGCCGGCCACCACATCGAGGCAGTGGGCATCGGGGCCGCCGGCTACGTCGACGAGAAGCGCGCCACGGTCCTGTTCGCACCGAACATCGACTGGCGCCACGAACCACTCAAGGACAAGGTCGAACAGCGCGTCGGCCTCCCCGTCGTCGTCGAGAACGACGCCAACGCCGCCGCCTGGGGCGAGTACCGCTTCGGTGCCGGCCAGGGCCACAGCGACGTCATCTGCATCACGCTCGGCACGGGCCTCGGCGGCGGCATCATCATCGGCAACAAGCTGCGCCGCGGCCGCTTCGGCGTCGCCGCGGAGTTCGGCCACATCCGGGTCGTGCCGGACGGCCTGCTGTGCGGCTGCGGCAGCCAGGGCTGCTGGGAGCAGTACGCCTCCGGCCGCGCCCTGCTGCGCTACGCCAGGCAGCGCGCCTTCGCCACCCCTGAGAACGCCCAGATCCTGCTGTCGCTCGGCGACGGCACCGCCGAGGGCATCGAGGGCCGGCACGTCAGCCAGGCCGCCCGCCAGGGCGACCCGGTCGCCATCGACTCGTTCCGGGAGCTGGCCCGCTGGGCCGGCGCCGGTCTCGCCGACCTGGCCTCGCTGTTCGACCCGTCGGCCTTCATCGTGGGCGGCGGCGTCTCGGACGAGGGCGAGCTGGTCCTCGAACCGATCCGGAAGTCCTTCCGCCGCTGGCTGGTCGGCAACCAGTACCGGCCGCACGCCCAGGTCCTCGCCGCCCAGCTGGGCGGCAAGGCCGGACTGGTGGGGGCGGCCGACCTGGCGCGCCAGGGCTGACCGCGGTGGTGGCCGAGCACCGCGGACTCCCGGCGTCCGGCACCGAGGAGGGCGCCGTACGGGTCCGCGTGCTCAGCTACAACATCCGCTCGATGCGCGACGATCGGGCGGCGCTGGCCAGGGTCATCCGGGCCTGCGCCCCCGATCTCGTGCTCATCCAGGAGGCGCCGCGGTTCTTCCGCTGGCGCAAGGCCGCCGAGCGGCTGGCCCGCTCGGCCGGCCTGGTGTACGTCACCGGCGGCGGGACGACCGCGGGCCCGATGATCCTCTCCACCCTCCGCGCCCATGTGGAGCGCACCGAGGACGTCCTGCTGCCCCGCACCCCCGGCCTGCACCAGCGCGGTCTGGCCACCGCCGTGGTCCGGATCGGCGGGGCCCGGTTCGGCGTGGTCAGCGCTCACCTCAGCCTCGCCGACCGGGAGCGGTACGAGCAGGCCGGGCTGCTGCTGGAGCGGCTGGCCGCCCTCGGGACCCGGCACGCGGTCGTCGGCGGCGATCTCAACGACCGGCCGGAGGGCCGCAGCTTCCGGCGGCTGGCGGACCGGCTCACGGACGCCTGGGCGGCCGAGCCGTGGGGCGGGGAGTTCACCTCCACGCCCCACGAGCCGGTGCAGCGCATCGACGCCGTCCTCACCACGGACGGCGTCGAGGTGCTGGGCTGCGGGGTGCCGCACGGGCTCCCCGGCGTCCGCGCGGCGGACCTGCTGGCCGCCTCGGATCATCTGCCGGTGCTGGCCGCCCTGCGGGTGCCGGCCGGGGACTGACTCACACCACCGCGCCGCCGCCCGGCAGCTGGTCGTCGTCCTCGTCGTCGTTCTTCATCCGGGCCACGAGCGTGGCGAAGCCGCCGAGGAAGCCGCCGATGCCCAGGACCGTGCTCCACCACGTCACCGGCTGCTCGAGGACCACCAGGGCGATCAGCAGCAGCGGGCCGCCGACCACCGCGAGCCAGGCGAACTTGGTGGTGGTGTCGGCCTTCGGCAGCGGCGGCGGCTCGGGCGGGGTGAAGTGGCCCTCGTCGGTCTCGTCGAAGTCGTCGTCGGACGGTTCGGCGGCGTTCCAGTCCCGCGGGCCGACGCCCGGTGCGTAGACCACGAAGCTGCCCGGGCGGTCGGCGCCGGCCTTGCCCGGGTCGCCGGGCCCGCCCTTGCGGTCCTTCGCCCCGCCGTCCTCGTCGGGCCGCTTGGCGGGCGCGTCCTCGTCCGCGGGGAACGACGGCTGGTCGCCGTAGCCCGCGACGATCTCCGCCCAGGCGGCTTCCTCGTCCAGCGGGTCCCGGGGGTCGCGGGGGCTACGCTCCGCCACTGGCCGCCGTCCCCTTCCGGGCCGCGTCCACGGCGTCCGCCCCCGCCTGGGGGGCGAGCCGGGAGACGAAGGCGAAGGTGTCCTCGAAGATCTTCTCCGCGTCGTGGTCGAGCGGGGCGACGTGGTAGCTGCGCTCCAGCAGGGTCTGCCGGACGTCCGTCGAGGAGACCCGGGCGAGGATCCGCTCGGAGTCCACCGGCGGGACGATGTGGTCCTGCGGGCTGGTCATCACCAGCAACGGCTGGGTGACGGAGGGGAGTTCGGAGTCCACCAGCTGGAAGAACCGGCGCAGTGAGTACGCGGCGTGCAGCGGCACCCGGGCGTAGGCCAGCTCCTCGGCGCCGGGCTTGGCGATGTCGTTGGACACGCCCTTGGTCGTGCGGACCAGATGGCGCAGCACCACAAGCAGCGGCGCCGCGGCATCATGGACCTTGTTGGCCGGGTTGACCACGACCACCCCGCTGACCGCGGCGCCGTGTTTGGCGGCCAGCCGGAGCGCCAGCGCGCCGCCCATCGACAGGCCGCAGACGAAGACCTTCGAGCAGCGCTCGGTCAGCGCCCGCAGTTCGCGGTCGACCTCGGCGTACCAGTCCTGCCAGGTCGTGATCTGCAGGTCCTGCCAGCGGGTGCCGTGACCGGGCAGCAGTGGAAGGGAGACGGTCAGCCCCCGGTCGGCCAGATATTCGGCCCAGGGGCGCAGGGACTGGGGGGAGCCGGTGAAGCCGTGGCACACAAGGACGCCGACCTCTCCGCCGTCGCGGCGGAACGGCTCGGCTCCGGGAAGGAGCGGCACCGGGGGACTCCGTTCGATAAGGGGACCTGGCGAGTTACCTCAGGGTACGCAAAGTGACGGCGGGCGGATAGGTCCGACGGCGCGCGGCCCGGCCGGACCGCCGGACTCCCAGGAGGCCTTGAACGCCCGGTCGGGGCGAGCGTGCCACCCGGGCAGGTTAAGGTCTTTGCGTCACACACAGGAGGCAGTCGGTTGATCTACGGCGCAATGAAGTTTTCCCTCGGCGGGTCGCTGAAGCTTGCCTTCAGGCCCTGGGTGGAAGGCATCGAGAACGTTCCCGCCGAGGGTCCGGCGATCCTCGCGAGCAACCACCTGTCCTTCTCGGACTCGTTCTTCCTGCCCGCGGTGCTCGACCGCAAGGTCACCTTCATCGCGAAGTCGGAGTACTTCACCTCCCCGGGCGTCAAGGGCAAGCTGACCGCCGCGTTCTTCAAGGGCGTGGGCCAGCTGCCGGTGGACCGCTCGGGCGCCCGCGGCGCGGGCGAGGCGGCGATCAAGAGCGGCATGGAGGTCCTCCGGCGCGGTGAGCTGTTCGGCATCTACCCGGAGGGCACCCGCTCCCCGGACGGCCGGCTCTACCGCGGCAAGCCGGGCGGTCTGGCCCGGGTGGCGCTGGCCACCGGCGCGCCGGTCATCCCCGTGGCGATGATCGACACCGAGAAGGTGCAGCCTCCGGGCAAGGTCGTGCCGAAGATGATCCGGCCGGGGATCCGTATCGGCAAGCCGCTGGACTTCACCCGCTACCAGGGCATGGAGGGCGACCGCTTCATCCTGCGGTCGGTCACCGACCAGGTCATGTACGAGATCATGAAGCTCTCCGGCCAGGAGTACGTGGACATCTACGCGACCGCCGCCAAGCGGCAGATCGCGGACGCGGCGAAGGCCGCGGAGGCGAAGAAGAAGGCCGAGGCGGAGCAGGCCAAGAAGGCCGCCGCCGAATAGGCCGACAAGGACGGGCAGGGCCGAGGCCGGGCGCGGGTGCGCCCGGTGAGGGGTGGGGGCCGGCAATGACGGATGCGGACATACGGACGGTGACCGGCGGCATGGCCGCCGCCCGGCGCCACGGCAAGCGCCCTCCGAAGGTGCTGCGGATGTCCGTCGAGCTGCCGCTGTGGCGTGCGCTCACCGGCTACCGGATCCTCACCCTGCTCTACGTCCTGGTGCTCGACGCGATGTCGTACCGCAAGTACGAGCACCCGCTGGTGGCCGTCGCCTACCTGGGCGCGCTCACCGTCTGGATGGCGCTGACCTGGCGGCGGACGACCTCGCCGGAGCGCTGTACCCGCCGTTTCCTCATCACCGACCTGAGCTTCGCGGTGGGCGGCATCCTGCTCACGACGGTGGTCGACAGCCACGCGCGCATCATGGGCGGCTCGCCCACCCTGCCCTCCATCTGGGCGGCCGGCGCCGTCCTCGGCTTCGCGATCAAGGGCGGCTGGCGCTGGGCCGCGGTGGCCTCCAGCGCCGTGGCGGCCGCCAACCTCGTCGAACGCGAGGTGCTGGCCCGCGACACCATCCACAACGTGATCCTGGTGTGGGTGGCGAGCGTCGGCCTCGGCTACGTCGTCGAGGTCGCCCGGGCCAGTGAGCGGACCCTCGCCCGGGCCCTGCAGGTCGAGGCCGCCACCCGCGAACGGGAGCGGCTGGCCCGCGACATCCACGACAGCGTGCTGCAGGTCCTGGCGATGGTGCAGCGGCGCGGTGCCGCGATCGGCGGCGAGGCGGCGGAGCTGGGCCGGATGGCGGGCGAGCAGGAGGTCGCGCTGCGCACCCTGGTCTCCGGCGGCCCGGTGTTGCGGCCGGCCGCCCCGGTCCTGGCGCCGACGCCGGCCGCGGTGCCCGTGCCGCCCCCGCCGCCGGCCGCCGGCGGGCCCTGTGACGTCCGGGCGCTGCTCGCGCCGTACGCGGGTGCCGGGGTGACCTTCTCCGAGCCGGGCGCCCCGGTCGAGCTGCCGGCCGCCGCGGCGGCGGAGCTCGCGGCCGCTGTCAGTGCCGCGTTGGACAATGTGCGGGTCCATGCGGGGGACGGCGCCCAGGCATGGATCCTGGTGGAGGACGAACCGCACGCGGTGATCGTGACGGTCCGCGACGACGGCCCCGGCATCCCCGAGGGCCGCCTCGCGGACGCCGAGCGCGAGGGCCGCCTGGGGGTGGCGCTGTCGATCCGCGGCCGGCTGCGGGACCTCGGCGGCACCGCGGAATGGGTCTCGGTCCCCGGCCAGGGCACGGAAGTGGAGTTGACGGTCCCCAAGGGCACGGCGCCCGAGGGCGGAAGGCGGGGGAAGACCCGGGCATGACGGAGCAGACGGGCCTGAAGGTGATGGTGGTCGACGACCACCCGATGTGGCGCGACGCGGTCGCGCGGGACCTGGCCGAGGCCGGGTTCGAGGTGGTGGCGACGGCCGGTGACGGCCTCCAGGCGGTCCGCCGGGCGCAGGCCGCCTCGCCGGACGTGCTGGTGCTGGACCTCAATCTGCCGGGCCTGCCCGGCGTACGGGTCTGCAAGGAGCTGGTCGGCGCCAATCCGGCGCTGCGGGTGCTGGTGCTGTCGGCGAGCGGTGAGCACGCCGATGTGCTGGAGGCGGTCAAGTCCGGTGCGACCGGCTATCTGCTGAAGTCGGCGAGCACCGAGGAGCTGCTGGACGCGGTGCGGCGCACGGCCGCCGGGGACGCGGTCTTCACCCCGGGCCTCGCGGGCCTGGTGCTCGGCGAGTACCGCAGGCTGGCCACCGAGCCGGCGCCGGCGACCGCCGACGAGCCGGGCGCCCCGCGGCTGACCGAGCGGGAGACCGAGGTGCTGCGCCTGGTCGCCAAGGGCCTCTCGTACAAGCAGATCGCCGAGCGGCTGGTCATCTCGCACCGCACGGTGCAGAACCACGTCCAGAACACCCTCGGCAAGCTGCAGTTGCACAACCGCGTCGAGCTGGTGCGGTACGCGATAGAGCGCGGCCTGGACGAGGACTGAGCCGCGCCCGGGCCGGCTTCCCGGAGGGGGAGACGGCGGCCGGACATGATCGATCCGCTCGTACGGGTGAAGACGGGGCGTCAACTCCCCCAACAATCACCGGAATCGCCGCTTCCGGCATCCCGGAGTGACCCAGATCACCATTAGCGTGACCGGCGTCAGCTCAACCACGGCCGTGCGCGGCCACTGACGGGATGTAGGTGATTGCAGCGATGCGGGTCGGAGTACTGACCGGCGGCGGCGACTGCCCCGGACTGAACGCGGTGATCAGGGCAATCGTCCGCAAGGGCACCCAGGAATACGGCTACGACTTCCTCGGCTTCCGGGACGGCTGGCGCGGGCCGCTGGAGAACGACACGGTGCCGCTGGACATCCCCGCGGTACGCGGCACCCTGCCCCGCGGCGGCACCATCCTCGGCTCCTCACGGACCAACCCCTTCAAGGCGGCGGACGGCGTCCGCCGGATCAAGGAGACCCTCGCCAAGCAGGAGGTCGAGGCGCTGATCGCGATCGGCGGCGAGGACACCCTGGGCGTGGCGACCCGGCTGTCCGGCGAGTTCGGCGTCCCCTGCGTCGGCGTCCCCAAAACCATCGACAACGACCTCTCGGCCACGGACTACACCTTCGGCTTCGACACCGCCGTCGGCGTCGCCACCGAGGCCATCGACCGGCTGCACACCACCGCCGAATCGCACATGCGGGTCCTGGTCGTCGAGGTCATGGGCCGGCACGCCGGCTGGATCGCGCTGCACTCCGGCCTCGCCGGCGGCGCCAACGTCATCCTCATCCCCGAGCAGCGCTTCGACGTCGATCAGGTCTGCGGGTGGATCGAGTCCCGCTTCAAGGTCCGCTACGCCCCGATCGTGGTGGTCGCCGAGGGCGCGATGCCCAAGGACGGCCAGATGGTGCTCAAGGACGACTCCCAGGACTCCTTCGGCCACGTCCGGCTCTCCGGCGTGGGGGAGTGGCTGGCCAAGGAGATCGAAGCGCGCACCGGCAAGGAGGCCCGGACCACCGTCCTCGGCCACACCCAGCGCGGCGGTACGCCCAGCGCCTTCGACCGCTGGCTGGCCACCCGTTTCGGCCTGCACGCCATCGAGGCGGTGCACGACGGCGACTTCGGCACGATGGTCGCGCTGCGCGGCACCGACATCGTCCGGGTGCCGATCTCCGAGGCGACCGCCAAGCTGAAGACCGTCGACCCCGCGCTCTACGCCGAGGCCGGGGTCTTCTTCGGCTGACCAGGGCGCCGCCGCTCCGGGCGGCACCGCCGGGCGAGGGGCCGTATATTCGCCATACACGACATATCCGGCCCATTGCTCCTGGTGAGCACGTACCGGCGGGAGGGAACGTGGAGATCGTCGCCTTCGGCGTGCAGGCGGACGAGCGGCCGTTTCTGGAGCGCGCCTTCGCCGGCCGCCACCAGGTCCGCAGCCTGGACGTGGTCCTCAACCGCGACACCGCCCCGATCGCCCACGGCTACGAGGTCGTCAGCTCCGACGTCAACGCCGACCTGGGCGCCGACGTGCTGCAGACCCTCGCGGCCGGCGGGACGAAGATGGTCGCCCAGCGCTCCACGGGCTTCAACAACATCGATCTGGAGGCCGCGGCCGATCTCGGGATGAGCATCGGCCGGGTCTCCCACTACTCCCCGTACGCGGTGGCGGAATTCGCCTGGGCGCTGGCGCTGGCCGTCGACCGCAAGATCGTGCGGGCCGCCCGGCGGACCCGCAACTTCGACTTCCGGCTCAACGGTCTGATGGGCCGCGACCTGCGCGGCCGGACCGCCGGCGTGCTCGGCACCGGCCGGATCGGCGAGGCGTTCACCCGGATCGCCCACGGCTTCGGCATGGAGCTGCTGGGCCGGGACCTCGTCGAGAACCCGCACTGCACGGCGCTGGGCATGACGTACGTCCCGCGCGAGCGGCTGTTCGCCGAGGCCGACCTGATCTCCCTGCACCTCCCGCTGACGCACGAGACCCGGCACCTCGTCGACGCCGCCGCGCTGGCCCTCATGAAGGACGACGCCATCCTGGTCAACACCAGCCGCGGCGGCCTGGTCGACACCCGTGCCCTGGTCCGCACGCTCAAGGCCGGCCGGCTCACCGGCGTCGCGCTGGACGTCTACGAGGAGGAGTCCGGGCTCTTCTACTACGACCGGTCCCTGGACGTCATCGACGACGACACCCTCGCCCGCCTGATGACCTTCGCCAATGTGCTGGTCACCTCGCACCAGGCGTACTTCACCGAGGATGCGGTGGGCCAGATCACCGGGGCCACCGTGACCAACGTCGAGGACTACCTCGCCCACCGCACCAACGAGAACATGCTGGTCACACGAGGACAGCTGCCAGCAGCTGCGCGGTGACCGCGGCCCCGTCCAGGGTCAGCACCGACTCCGGGTGGAACTGCACCCCCGCGAAGCCCGGACCGCGCAGCGCATGCACCTCACCGGACTCCGCGTCCCGGCTCAACTCCACGCGGTGCATGGCCAGTTCGGCCTCCGTGCGGTCGTCGCAGCGGGCCGTGAAGGTGTTGTAGAAACCGACCGTCTCGGGCCGCCCGAAGAAGTCGATCCGCTCCTGCGCCCCCTGGAAGGGCACCTCCTTGCGGACGATCTCCAACCCCAGCTCCGCGGCGAGCAGTTCATGGCCCAGGCACACCCCCAACAACCCGTGCTTGTGCCCGGCGACCAGCTCCGCGGTCAGCGACCGCAGGAAACGCATCTTCGGATCCGCCGTGTCCGACGGATCGCCCGGCCCCGGGCCCAGCACGACCGGGCCCGCGTGCGTCAGGGCCGCCGCGCGCAGCCCCGGCTCGTCGAACCGGCGCACCGTCACCGTCAGCCCCGACGTCCGCAGCAGATGCGCCAGCATCGCGGTGAAGGTGTCCTCCGCGTCGATCACCAGCGCGTGCCCGCTCAGCTCGGCGGTCGGCGCGGTGGTCCGCATCCGCAGCCAGAACGGCGCCAGGTCCGCCCGGCGGGCGTCCAGGGCGGCGCGCACCCGCGGGTCGTCGGCCAGCCGCGGCGGCCGCCCGCCGTCCGCCGGGCCCGCCGGTGCCGGGCGTACGCCGAGCGCGGTCAGCACGCCCGCCGCCTTCGCATGCGTCTCGGCGACCTCGCTCTCCGGGTCGGAGGCACGCACCAGCGTGGCGCCGACCGGCACCCGCAGCCGGCCCCCGGCGGTGATGTCCGCGGTCCGGATCAGGATCGGCGAGTCCAGCGTCTGCGCTCCGCCCGCGTCCCGGCCGATCAGCGCCAGCGCACCCGCGTAGTAGCCGCGCCCCCGCCCGTCCGGGCCGACCGGCTCGTGCCGCTCGATGACCCGGCAGGCGTTCTGCACCGGCGACCCGGTGACCGTCGCCGCGAACATCGTCTCCTTCAGCACCTCGCGCACATCGAGGGTGGACCGGCCGCGCAGCTCGTACTCGGTGTGCGCGAGATGCGCCATCTCCCTCAGCCGGGGCCCGATCACCACCCCGCCCCGGTCGCCGACCGTGCACATCATCTTGAGCTCCTCGTCCACCACCATGGACAGCTCCTCGACCTCCTTGCGGTCGCCGAGGAACGCCAGCAGGCTCTCCGCGGTGGGCCCGCCGGCCGGGTACCGGTAGGTCCCGCTGATCGGATTCATCACGACGGTCCCGCCGGTCATCCGGACATGCACCTCAGGGCTGGCCCCGACCAGCGTGCGCACACCGGGGCGGTGCACGACGTACGTCCAGTACGCGCCGCGCTCGCCGGCCAGCAGCCGCCGGAACAGCGCCAGCGCGTCGGCCGCCGAGAAGTCCGCGATCGAGCCCTCGAACGTCCGGCGGATGACGAAGTTCGCGCCCTCGCCGGTGCCGATCTCCTCCCGCACCACCCGCTCGACGATCTCCGCGTACCGCTCGTCGGACACGTCGAACGCCCCGTCCGTCACCCGTACGTCGTGCGCCGGCAGCGCCGCCAGCACCTCCGCCAGCGGCAGCTCGCAGGTCTCCCGGGGGCGCAGCACGGCCAGCGGGGTGCCGTCGTCATGGGCGTGGAAGCCGCGCTCGCGGATCTGCCGGAACGGGACCAGCGCGAGCGCGTCGGTCACCGGCGCGCCGGGCGCCGTCCCACCCAGTGGGATGTCCGCCAGCCGCGCGACCTCGGTGACCTCGCCGATCAGCACCTCGACGGTGTCTCCCGCCTCCCGGCCGGGGGAGCGGCGGCGCAGCAGGGCGAACGGGGGGCCGGCGGGGTCGAGCAGCCGCCGGACGAGCGCGGCGGCATCGGGGTGGACGTCGGGTCGGGCGCGGTGCATGGCGGTTCCTTCCGGGTGGGCCGGAGGGCCGGGGAAGAGGGGGACGACCGCCGGAAACGCCGAAGGCCGCCCTCGGGCGGCCTTCGCGGAGTGTGGGATGTGCGCGCGAATCAGTGGGCCGCCGGAAGAGCGGTCCACCACCAGTTCATGGTCGGCATCGGTCGCGTACACATGCGGCGCACCCTACCGGACCGTCCGGGTGCCGTGCGTCTCACAGTCCGGATGCCGGACGGACACCCCCACCGGACCCCGTAATGTGGGGCATGTGACCGTGAACGCTGAAACCCACGCCGGTGGCAACACCTGGCGACACCTTCCCGCGGCGCAGCAGCCCGACTGGCCGGACCAAGAGGCTCTGCGCGATGTGATCGCGGAGCTCGAGTCCTATCCGCCGCTCGTCTTCGCGGGCGAGTGCGACCAGCTGCGTGAGCGCCTGGGAGCCGTCGCCCGTGGTGAGGCGTTCCTGCTCCAGGGCGGCGACTGCGCGGAGGCCTTCGACGCCGTCTCCGCCGAGCACATCCGCAACAAGCTCAAGACCCTCCTGCAGATGGGCGCCGTCCTGACCTACGCCGGCTCGGTGCCGGTGGTCAAGGTCGGCCGGATCGCCGGCCAGTACAGCAAGCCGCGCTCCAAGCCCACCGAGACCCGTGACGGCGTGACCCTGCCGACGTACCGCGGCGACTCCGTCAACGGCTTCGAGTTCACCGAGGCGGCCCGCATCCCGGACCCGCAGCGGCTGAAGCGGATGTACCACGCCTCCGCGGCGACCCTGAACCTCGTGCGCGCCTTCACCACCGGCGGCTACGCCGACCTGCGCCAGGTGCACGCCTGGAACCAGGACTTCGTGAAGTCCTCGCCCTCGGGGCAGCGCTACGAGGCGCTGGCCCGCGAGATCGACCGGGCGATGAACTTCATGAACGCCTGCGGGGTGGACCCGGAGGAGTTCCGGACGGTGGAGTTCTACTCCTCCCACGAGGCGCTGGTGCTCGACTACGAGTCGGCGCTGACCCGGGTGGACTCGCGCACCGGCAAGCTCTACGACGTCTCCGGGCACATGCTCTGGATCGGCGAGCGCACCCGGCAGCTGGACCACGCGCACATCGAGTTCGCTTCCCGCGTCCGCAACCCGATCGGCGTCAAGCTGGGCCCGACGACCACCGCGGAGGACGCGCTCACCCTCATCGAGCGCCTCGACCCGGAGCGTGAGCCGGGCCGGCTGACTTTCATCACCCGCATGGGCGCGGACAAGATCCGCGACAAGCTCCCCGAGCTGGTCGACAAGGTCACCGCCTCCGGCGCGCAGGTCGCCTGGATCTGCGACCCGATGCACGGCAACACCTTCGAGGCGGCCTCCGGGCACAAGACCCGGCGCTTCGACGACGTGCTGGACGAGGTCAAGGGCTTCTTCGAGGTCCACAAGGGCCTCGGCACGCACCCGGGCGGCATCCACGTCGAGCTGACCGGCGACGACGTCACCGAGTGCGTGGGCGGCGGCGACGAGATCTTCGTCGACGACCTGCACCAGCGCTACGAGACCGCCTGCGACCCGCGGCTCAACCGCAGCCAGTCGCTGGACCTGGCCTTCCTGGTGGCGGAGATGTACCGCGATCAGTGATCGCCGGTGAACGTGAGTGGGGCGCGGATCTGTGATCCGCGCCCCACTGCGTTGCCAGGGGCCCGCCGGGCGTTGTGGAGCCAGCACCTGCCGGGTAAGGTAAGGGTAACCTCACTCAAGATCGGCTGGACCGGTCGAGGAGGTCCTTCCGCCGACCAGTCGCCGGAACCGTCCCGAGCCCGCCCCTCACGGAGGAGACACCGCGTTGTACGTCTGCTCTTGCTTCGGGGTCACCGAGCAGCAGGTCCGCGCGCACGCGGCCACGGGCGCCTGCACGCCCCGCCAGATTGCCTCCGCCTGCAAGGCCGGCACCGACTGCGGCAACTGCGTACGCCGCATCCAGGCGCTGCTCGGGCGGGGCGCCTGCCCGCGCCGGGAGCTCATCGAGAACGGCGCCGACCCGCTGGCGGACGGGCGGGCAGCGTCCGGGCTGTCGCCGGCGGACGGGCTGTCGCCGGCGGACGCGGAGGAGGACGCCGCGGGGCCCGCGGCGCTCCCGGAGGCCGCGTAGCCGTCAGCTCGGCTGCTCGATCACCTGGGCGATGTACAGCGCCTCCCCGAGCTTCTCCACCAGCTCCAGCTGGGTGTCGAGGTAGTCGATGTGGTGCTCCTCGTCCGCGAGGATGTCCTCGAAGATGTTCGCCGAGGTGATGTCGCCCTTGCTGCGCATCAGCTCGATACCGCGCTTGAGCCGGTCGATCGCCTCGACCTCGATCTGCCGGTCCGCCTGGAACATCTCGGTGACGGTCTGGCCGACCCGTACGTGGAACAGCCGCTGGTAATTCGGCAGCCCGTCGAGGAAGAGAATCCGGTCGGTCAGCACCTCCGCGTGCTTCATCTCGTCGAACGATTCGGCGCGGGTGTACTTCGCGAGCTTGGTCCAGCCGAAGTTCTCCTGCATCTTGGCGTGCAGGAAGTACTGGTTGATGGCGGTCAGCTCGGCGGTCAGCTGCTCGTTGAGGAATTCGATGACCTCGGGGTCGCCCTGCA
Source organism: Streptomyces sp. NPDC048197 (assembly GCF_043202395.1). Lineage (NCBI taxonomy): Bacteria > Bacillati > Actinomycetota > Actinomycetes > Kitasatosporales > Streptomycetaceae > Streptomyces > Streptomyces sp. NPDC048197. The sequence continues at coordinate 296,301 of NZ_JBIDAJ010000003.1, read as the reverse complement.
TGGCTGCGGGCTCCTTCCACGCGAGAACTGGGCAGGTGCCGCGCATCCTCGCACCGCCCTCGGCGGACCGTCCAGTAAGTACACGCTTAGTACGAGTTGCCCGATTCTCTCCCTCCCTGGTCATCGGCACCCCTTCCGGTCTGACAACATGGAGGGCATGGGTCAGCCGGAAAGCCGCGAAGAGGAGCATCCGCAGCTTCCTCCGGGGCAGCGGCTCCAGCGGGGCTGGCCGGTGACGCATTACGGCCCGGTCCCGAAGTTCCGCCCCGAACGCTGGGAGTTCCGCGCGTTCGGCGCCACCGCGGACGACGCGAAACACTGCTGGTCGCACGAGGAATTCACGGCGCTGCCGTATGCCACGGTCGTCTCCGACATGCACTGCGTGACGAAATTCAGCATGCTGGGCGCCGAATGGGGCGGGGTGCTCACCAAGACCATTCTTGATCTCGCACCGCCCGCGCCCGATGTCACCCATGTGATGGTGTGGGCCGAATACGGCTTCAGCTCGAATCTCCGGCTGGCCGATTTCGCCGCCGAGAACTGCATTTTCGCCACACACCGCTCGGGGGAACTGCTCACCGCCGAGCACGGATTCCCGGTCCGGCTGATCGTGCCGCACCTCTACGCCTGGAAGGGCCCCAAATGGGTCCGCGGCATCGAGTACATGCGGGCCGACCGCCGCGGCTTCTGGGAGGAGCGCGGCTACCACAACCTGGGCGACCCCTGGCAGGAGCAGCGCTACTCCTACCAGGAGGAGCCCGGGGACGGCCCCGAGCTCTGACCCCGGCCGGGGGCCTCACCGGGTCGCGCCTCAGCCGTCCCGGAGCTTCTTCAGCCGCTCGACGTCCCCCGCGTGCCCCTCCTTGCCGCCCGGCGTCTCGATGACCAGCGGGACGCCCTCGGTGGCCGGGTGCGTCATCAACGCCCGGAACGCGTCCTCGCCGATGTGCCCGGCACCGATGTTCGCGTGCCGGTCCTTGTGGGCGCCCACCACGTCCTTGGAGTCATTGGCGTGGATCAGCTTCAGCCGCCCCTCGCCCACCGTGTCGACCAACAGGTCCAGGGTCTGATGCATCCCGTCCGGCCCGGTCAGGTCGTGCCCCGCCGCGAAGATGTGGCAGGTGTCCAGGCACACCCCGAGCTTCGGATGGGCGTCCAGCGCCTCGAAGTACGGCCCGAAGTCCCAGGTCCGGGAACACAGCGACGCGCCCTGCCCCGCGGTCGACTCCAGCAGCAGATCCGGGTCGTCGGGGTGCGTCAGCTCGTCCAGCAGCGGCAGCAACCGCGCCCTGACCTGCGCCAGCGCCTCCGCCCGCGGCCGCCCGCCGGTCGCCGACCCGGTGTGCACGACCACCCCGAGCGCGCCGATGTCCCGGCCGCGCCGCAGCGAGTGACGCAGCGACTCCACCGACCGCTCCACGGTGGCCTCGGTGTGCGAACCGAAGTTGATCAGGTACGGCGCATGGACGTACACCGGCAGGCCCCCAAGCGCGCAGGCCGCCCGGAACGCCTCGTCCTGCTCGGGGTTGCCGGGCGGCGTCGCCCAGCCGCGCGGATTGGCCACGAAGACCTGCACGGCCTCGGCGCCCATCTCGCGGGCGTAGGTGATGCCTGTCCTGGCCAGCCCGCCGGCCACCGGCACATGGCCGCCGACCGGATTACGGGCCCGGGCGGACCGTACGGCGTCCTGGGGGGAGGGGGTTTCACTCACCCTCCAAGGGTGCCAGGCGCCGGACGGCCCCCCCGTCCCGAGGGGCCCCGCTACAGGGCGCCCTTCAGCTTGATCGTGATCGTGCTGCCCTTCGGTGCCTTCTCGCCCGGGTCGACGGACTGGGTGTCCACCTCGTCCTGCGGGAACAGGAACGGCTTCTTCACCTCGACCTGGAAGCCGAGCGCGGTCAGCTCCTTCTTGGCGTCCTCGACGTTCTTCCCGGTCACGTCGGGCACCGGGACCATCTCCGGGCCCTTGGAGAGCGTGAGGGTGACCGTCTCGCCGGTGCCGATCGGCTTCCCCTGCGCCGGGTCCTGCCGGGCGACCGTGCCCTTGTCCTGCGGCGAGAACACCGGCTCCGCGGCGAACTTCACATGCAGCCCCTTGGCCTGCAGCGCGGCCTCGGCGTCCGCCCGCTCGCTGCCGGTCACGTCCGGCATGTCGATCTGCGCGCCCCGGCTGACGGTCAGCCCCACCGCCGTGTCGGGACGCCGCTCGCTGCCCGCGGCCGGGTCCGTGCGGATCACCGAGCCGTTGGCGACGTCCTTGTCGAACGCCCGGGTCACGGTGCCCGGCCGCAGCCCGAGGTCGCGCAGCTTCCGCTTGGCGTCCGCGATGGGAGTGCCGGACAGGTCGGGCACCGTGACGTGATTCGGGCCGCGGGAGACGGTGATCGTGACCGTCCCCGTACCGCGGATCCGCCCGCCGGTCGCCGGGTCGGTCTTCATCACGTGCCCGCGCTCCACATTGGGGCTGAAGCCGCGCACGACCTTGACGCCCAGCCCCGCGTCCCGCAGCGTCTTGGCGGCCTTGGCCTGCGTCATGTCCAGCACCGGGGGAACGGTGGTGAACTGGCCGGAATTGATGTACCAGACGCCCGTGCCCACGCCGAGGACCAGCAGCACGGCCGCGATGATCGTGGCCAGCCGGCGCCGCTGCAGCAGCCCGCCGGCCGCGGCGGGCACCGCGGCCGGGGCCGGACGCAGCCGAGCCGTCCGCTCCTCCGGCACCGGGGGCACTTCCAGCCGGCTGGTGCGGTTCAGCGCCGCCTCGTCCGCACCCGGCAGCGGCAGCTGTACGCCATCGGGCCGGGGTATCACGTCCGTGGCCTCCGCGTCCGAGTCCGCCGGCACCTCCTTGGCGCCCGGCGGGACCACGTCCAGCTGCTCGTCGGTCAGCGCCGCCCGGGCCGCCCGGGCCCGCGACAGCAGCGCCACCGCGTCCTGCGGGCGCGCCTGCGGATCACGGACCGTGGCCAGCGCGACCAGCTCGTCCAGCTGCCCGGCGAGCCCCGGCACCCGCTCGGACGGCGGCGTGACGTCCTCGTGCAGGTGCTGGTAGATCACCTGCGCCACGGAGCCGCCGGTGTGCGGCTTGGCGCCGGTGAGCATCTCGTAGAGCACCACGCCGCACGCGTAGACGTCGACCCGGGCGTCCGCGGTGCCGTGCTCCAGCTGCTCGGGCGCCAGGTAGGAGACCGTCCCCAGTACCGAGCCCGTCGAGGCGGTGGTGTGGGTGTCCACCGCCCGCACCAGTCCGAAGTCGGCGACCTTGACCCGCCCGTCGTCGCCGATGAGGACGTTCTCCGGCTTCATGTCACGGTGCACGAGCCCGGCGCGGTGCGCGGCCCCCAGCGCGGCCAGGATCGGCTCCAGGATGTCCAGCGCGGCCCGCGGCTGCAGGGCGCCGCGCTCGCGCAGCACGTCGCGCAGGGTGCAGCCGGCGACGTACTCCATCGCCAGATAGACGTACGTACCGTCGGTGCCCTGGTCGAAGACGCCCACCACGTTCGGGTGCGACAGCCGCGCGACGGACTTCGCCTCCCGGATGAAGCGCTCGACGAACGCACCGTCCTCGGCGAGGCCCGGATGCATCACCTTCAGCGCGAGCACCCGGTCGAGGCGGGTGTCCACGGCCCGGTAGACCGTGGCCATCCCCCCTGCGGCGATGCGCGCCTGGACGCGATAGCGGCCGTCGAGCAGCTGACCCACGAGGGGATCTTGGAGCGTCATATCCACGGCAGCCGAGTGTATTCGCCCCACGTACCCGTCTGTCCCGCCGCGGGGCGCTGCGCTTTGCGGTGCCTCCCACGTAGCTGGCTTTCCCGCCGTGGGGGTTGCTCGCCGTTGCGCTTTGCGGCGCCGCGTACGTAGCCGTCTGTCCCGCCGCGGGGCTTGCTCGCCGTTGCGCCTGCGGCGGGCTGGGTTGGTGTTGGGTGCGGTGACGGGCCTCCGGGGCCGGTTGTGTGGACTGCTGACGCTTTACGTCCACACAACCGGCCCCTCCGGCCCGTCCCCTCCCGATTGGGGGAGTGTGCGGGTGAGTGGGGGCGCGCGTTGCGGGTGCCTACACCTGACGTCGCCGGCCAGCGGGAATACGGCCCCTCGCCTGCCGAGTTGTGGCCCCGCAGGGGGCCCTCGCGACCCTTACGGGTTCTGTTCGACCCACCCCTACGGGTCCGCAGGCCCCCTTGTACCCCCAACGCCCACCCCCACCGCCCTCTTCCCACTCCCCCAACGGGAGGGGACAGACCGGAGGACGAAGTCTGTAGGGCTGGCACCGCACCCAACAACCACCCAGCCCGCCGCAGGCGCAACGGCGAGACCACCTGCGGCGGGAAAGACGAGTACGTGCGGGGCGCCGCAAAGCGCGCAACGGCGAGCAAGCCCCGCGGCGGGACGGCCAGGTACGTGGGCGGCACCGCAAAGCGCAGCGGAAGGGTCAGAACGCCGGCCGCTCAGGGTCCAGCGTGGCCATTCCCTCCCCAGGGGAGGACGCGACCGCGAAGTGCCGTTGTGGGATGCGGCCCGCGCGATGCGCCAGGCGGCCCGCCGCCACCGCGTGGCGCATCGCGTGTGCCATGAGGACGGGTTCTTGGGCGCGGGTCACCGCGGAGGCCAGCATGACCGCCGCGCAGCCCAGTTCCATCGCGAGGGCCGCGTCGGAGGCCGTGCCGGCGCCGGCGTCCAGGATGACGGGGACACCGGCCCGCTCGGTGATCAGCTGGAAGTTGTGCGGGTTGCGGATGCCCAGGCCGGAGCCGATCGGTGAGCCCAGCGGCATGATCGCGGCGCAGCCCACGTCCTCCAGCTTGCGGGCCAGCACCGGATCGTCGTTCGTGTAGGGCAGCACCGTGAAGCCGTCGTCCACCAGGGTCTCCGCGGCGTCCAGCAGCTCGATCGGGTCGGGCAGCAGGGTGCGCTCGTCCGCGACGACCTCCAGCTTGACCCAGTCGGTACCGAGCGCCTCCCGGGCGAGCCGGGCGGTGAGCACCGCCTCGCCCGCGGTGAAGCAGCCCGCCGTATTGGGCAGCACCCGGATTCCGTGCCGGTTCAGGACGGACACCACCGAGCCCTGCACGGTCGGGTCCAGCCGCCGCATGGCGACCGTGGTCAGCTCCGTACCGGAGGCGAGCAGTGCCCGCTCCAGGACGTCGAGGCTGGGTGCGCCGCCGGTGCCCATGATCAGGCGGGCGGTGAAGGTGGTGTCGGCGATGGTCAGGGGGTCGGCGACGTCGGTGGGCGGGGGGACGCGCGTCCCGGCGGCGAGGTCGGTTTCGGCCATGGCGGGTCAGCCTCCCTGGACCGCGGTGAGGACCTCGACCCGGTCGCCGTCGCCGAGGGGGGTGGCGGGCCACTGCGTGCGCGGCACCACGACCTCGTTGACCGCGGCGGCCACCCCGGACGGCGCCGAGGACAGGGTCGCGACGAGCCGGTCGAGGGTGAGTCCGCCGGGGATCTCGCGGGGTTCGCCGTTGACGGACACCGAGACGGTGGGGGCGGGGGCGCTCATACGGGCTGCTCCTGGAGGAGGCGGGGGCGCGCGGCCTTCGAGGTGGTGGCGAAGCGCGCGGGGCTGAAGGGGCGGGCCTCGTCGGGGAGGCTCCCGGTGGCCAGCAGTTCGGCCATCACGTCACCGGTGACCGGCGTCAGCAGCACACCGTTGCGGAAGTGTCCGGTGGCCAGGTGCAGGCCGGGCAGCTCGGTCGGGCCGAGCAGCGGGGCGTTGTCGGGGGAGCCGGGGCGCAGCCCGGCGCAGCTCTCCACGAGCGGCAGCTCGGTGATGCCGGGCACCAGCTCGTGCGCGTCGCGCAGCAGCTCGTAGACGCCGCCGGCGGTGACCGTGGTGTCCCAGCCCAGCTCCTCGCTGGTGGCGCCGACGACCAGTTCGCCGCTCTCCCGCGGCACCAGATAGAGCGGATTGCCGCGGACGACGGCCCGTACGGTGCGCGACAGGAAGGCGGGGGAGCCGGCCGGCATGTCCGGCAGCCGCAGCCGCAGCACCTGGCCCTTGACCGGCCGCACCGGCGGCCGCACCTCCTCGGGCACCCCGGCCAGCCGGCCGCTGAAGCTGCCCGCCGCCAGTACGGTCTGGCCGGCCGACAGCCGTGTCCCGTCGGCGAGTTGGGCCCCGGTGGCCCGCCCGGCGTCGACCGTCAGCCGCTGCGCGCGAGTGCGGTGGAAGACCACCCCGGCGCGCTCGCAGGCCACCAGCAGCGCATGGGCCAGCCGGCGCGGATCGACCTGGTGGTCGCCGTCGACCCGTAGCCCGCCGCGTACGCCGGGGGCCAGCATCGGCTCCAGGCGGCGGCACTCCCGGCCGGTGAGCCACTGGGAGTCCAGCCCCGAACGGATCTGCAGGGCGTGCAGTTCGCGCAGGTGGGCCCGGTCGTCGGCGTCCAGGGCGACCGCCAGGGTGCCGCACCGCCGGTAGCCGGTCGGCTGCCCGCCGGCCTCCTCCAGCTCCTCGACGAACCGCGGATAGCGGCGGGCCGAGGCGAGGTTGAGGCCCAGCAGGGTCTGCTCGCCGTAGTGGAGCTCGGTGACCGCGGCCAGCATTCCGGCCGCGACGTGTGCCGCGCCGCCGCCCGGTGCGGGATCGGCCACGGCGACGGTCAGCCCGCGGCCGGCCGCCCGCCAAGCGGTGACCAGCCCGATGATGCCGCCCCCGATGACGAGCACATCGGGGTGTGCGGTGGTTCCTGTGGCAGGTGGATGCATGGGCGTCCAGCCCCTCCCTTCGCCGGCATGACCCGGATCAGGTTCGTACGGTCGGAGGCCGGCCAGCCTCCCTCTCAGCCCGGTACGCCCGGGCTCCCGCGAGTGCGTGCATCCGTCACCCTAATACGGGGCCGCGACGGGCCGTAAGGGAGCGCGGGGCCGCTCCGGTGACCCCAGGACCCCGGGCGGCGGTCCGTGACGGTGTGTCAGAGATCTCCTTGCGCGCTGCTGCGAGCCGCGTCGCCGCCCGTCCTAGAGTGATCGGGTGAGCGAGCAGAGCAAGTCCTCCCAGGCCCCTGACCGCACGCCGCGCGTGGTGATCGTCGGCGCCGGAATCGCGGGCGTGCAGACCGCGGTCGCCCTGCGGGAACAGGGCTGGCCCGGCACGATCACGCTGATCGGCGACGAGCCGCACCAGCCCTACGACCGCCCCCCGCTCTCCAAGGCGGTCCTGCTGGGCAAGGCCGACGGCTCCGCCTTCGACGTCGACTTCGCCGGACTGAACATCGACCTCCACCTCGGCCGCCGGGTCACCGCCCTGGTCCCGGAGGAGCGCGTGGTCGAGACGGATGCGGGCCGGGTGCCGTACGACCACGCGGTGATCGCCACCGGTGCCGACCCGATCACGCTGCCCGGCAGCGAGGGGCTGCCCGGCGTCCACCTGCTGCGCACCCTCGACGACGCCGAACGGCTGCGGCCGGTGCTCGCCGCCCAGCACGAGATCGTGGTCGTCGGGGCCGGCTGGATCGGCGCCGAGTTCGCGACCGCGGCCCGGGAGGCGGGCTGTGCGGTCACCGTCGTCGAGGCCGCCGACCGCCCGCTGGCCGGTGCGCTGCCCGCCGAGGTCGCCGCCCACATGACCGGCTGGTACGCGGACGCCGGCGCCGAGCTGCGGCTCGGCGCCCGGGTCGCCGCCGTGACCTCCGGGGCGGTCACCCTCGCCGACGGCACGGTGCTGCCCGCCGACGCGGTGGTCGTCGGCATCGGCGCCCGCCCCGCCACCGCCTGGCTCGCCGGCTCGGGCGTCGAGGTCTCGGTCGAGGACGGCTCGGTCCTCACCGACGAACGGCTGCGCACCTCCGCCCCCGATGTCTACGCGGTCGGCGACTGTGCCTCCTTCCCCTCCACCCGATACGGCACCCGCCTGCTGGTCCACCACTGGGACAACGCCCTCCAGGGCCCCCGTACGGTCGCCGAGAACATCGCCCGCGCGGGATCGGAGGGCTTGGTCTACGACCCCGTCCCGTACTTCTGGTCCGAGCAGTTCGGCCGGTTCGTGCAGTACGTGGGCCACCACGTGGACTCCGACGAGCTGGTGTGGCGCGGCGATCCCTCCGGCGCGGCCTGGTCGGTGCTCTGGCTGCGCGGCGCCGGGGGGCCGGGCGGGACGCCGGCCGGCGGGAGCCTGGCGGGCCGGCTGGTCGCCCTGCTCGCCGTGGGGCGGCCGCGGGACCTCGCCCAGGGGCGCAAGCTCATCGAGCGGGGTGTGGCGCTGGACCGGGAGCGGGCGGCGAACGCGGCGGTACCGCTGAAGGCCGCGGCGCTGTAGCCGGCGGGCGGCCGGGGCATCGGGGGCATCGGGGGCCCAGGGGTACCGCAGGCGCACCGGCGGGCGCGCCGAGGGCGCGTCGTCACTCTCCGGTGTGCCGGAAAGGCCCTGACGGGGATGCCCGGCTACCGGCTGTCAGTGCGAGGTGGCAGGCTTGTCCTGTGACCGAGATTGACGCAAAGATCGATGGACTCGTCCCCGCCTGGCTCACCCTCCCCGACATCGCCGAACAACTCGGCGTCGAGGTGACCCGGGTCCGGCAGCTGGTCAAGGAGGGCCAGCTGATCGCGGTGCGCCGCGGTGAGAACCGGGTGCTCCAGGTGCCCGCCGATTTCATCAAGGACGACAAGGTGGTCAAGGGCCTCGTCGGTACCCTCACCCTCCTCAAGGACGACGGCTTCACCGACGAGGAGATGCTGGAGTGGCTGTTCACCGAGGATGAGAGCCTGCCCGGCACCCCGGCGCAGGCGCTGCGCGAGAATCGCGGCACGGAGGTCAAGCGCCGGGCCCAGGCCCTCGCCGTCTGACGCCGCCGCCGTGGTCGCCCCCGGCAGCCGCGGCGGCCTCCGCAGCCACCTCGATCCGTAACCACCTTTCGGGGCGTACGGACCGGAAGACCCGGTCCGTACGCCCCTGACCTGGGGGGAAGCCGCCCATGAGCACCGCACGACAGGCCCTGTCCGACGCCCGGCTCTATCTCTGCACGGACGCCCGCCGGAAGCAGGGCGACCTCCCGCAGTTCCTGGACGCGGTGCTCGCCTCGGGGGTCGACATCGTCCAGCTGCGCGACAAGGGCATGGAGGCCGGCGAGGAGCTGCGGCACCTGGAGGTCTTCGCGGACGCCTGCCGGCGGCACGGCAAGCTGCTGGCCGTGAACGACCGGGCGGACGTGGCGCACGCCGCCGGCAGCGATGTGCTGCACCTCGGCCAGGGTGACCTGCCCGTCCCGGCCGCCCGCGCCCTGCTCGGCCCGGACGTCCTGATAGGCCGCTCCACGCACGCCGAGGCCGAGGTGGACGCCGCGCTCACCGAAGCGGGCGTGGACTACTTCTGCACCGGCCCCTGCTGGCCGACCCCCACCAAGCCGGGCCGGCACGCCCCCGGCCTGGACCTGGTCCGGTACACCGCCGCGCGCGCCCCTGAGCGCCCCTGGTTCGCGATCGGCGGGATCGACGCCGGCAACCTCGACGAGGTGCTGACGGCCGGCGCCCGCCGGGTGGTGGTGGTCCGCGCGATCACGGAGGCCGACGATCCGGGCGCGGCGGCCGCCGCACTGGCCAAGCGCATCCGGACCTGGGACGCCTGACGGGCCCCGGCGGGCCGCAAAATGTCCACCCACTGGACATGAACCGGACCAACCAGGCATAACGCCGATGACGGTTGGTGTGTGACCGGCTGCTGGTTAACCTGCCCGTATGGCCCTAGGTACAGCTTCCACCAGGACTGATCGCGCACGGACCGTGCGCGAGCTGCTCGCTTCCGGCAAGCAGTCCTACTCCTTCGAGTTCGCCGCCCCGAAGACCGAGAAGGGTGAGCGGACCCTGTGGAACGCCATTCGCCGGATCGAGGCCGTCTCCCCGACCTTCGTCTCCGTCACGTACGGCGCCGGCGGCACCTCCCGTGACGGCACGGTGCGCGCCACGGAGCGCATCGCCACGGACACCACCCTCACCCCGGTGGCCCATCTGACCGCGGTCAACCACTCCCTCGCCGACCTGCGCAACATCATCGGCCAGTACGCCGACGCCGGGATCCGCAACATGCTCGCGCTGCGCGGCGACCCGCCCGGTGACCCCATGGGCGAGTGGATCAAGCACCCGGACGGCGTCTCCTACGCCGCCGACCTGGTCCGGCTGATCAAGGAGTCCGGCGACTTCTGCGTCGGCGTCGCCGCCTTCCCCGAGATGCACCCGCGCTCGACGGACTGGGACACCGACGTGACCCACTTCGTCGCCAAGTGCCGGGCCGGGGCGGACTTCGCCATCACCCAGATGTTCTTCTACCCGGAGGACTACTTCCGGCTCCGCGACCGGGTCGCGGCGGCGGGTTGCCAGACACCCATCATCCCGGAGATCATGCCGGTCACGAACGTCCGTCAGATCGAGCGGTTCGCGCAGCTCAGCAATGCCGCGTTCCCGCCCGAACTGGCCGAGCGCATCCTGGCCGTCAAGGACGACCCGGCGGCGGTACGCTCCATTGGGATCGAGTACGCGACCGAGGTGTGTTCGCGCTTGATGGCCGAGGACGTGCCCGGGTTGCACTTCATTACCCTCAACCACTCCACGGCGACTCTGGAAATCTACGAGAATCTGGGGCTGCATCAGCGGCCCTGATCACGGTGGCCGGCGAGCGGCGGAAGAGGGGCGTATATGGGCTGGACGATCCTCTACATCGCGTTCGGTCTGGTCGCCCTGTGGCTGCTTGGCGAGGTGCTGCTCCAGTACAAGGCCCGGCTGCGCTGGCGGCTGCTCGCCTTCGTCGGCTTCCTCGGCGTCGTCATCGGCGTCATCATCCCCTCGGTGATCGTGATCGGGGTCGGTCTGATCGCGTTCGCCACCGGCCAGACCAATGTGACGCTCTCCTTCAAACGCGGCTTCACCGAGGGCTGGGCGCTGGGCGGCAAGCCCGGTGAGAGCCGGCGGCGCCGCGGCCGCCGGTCCGGCCCGCCCGCCGCGGAGCCGTCCCTGCAGGTCTCCGACGTCGAGGCGGTGCCGCCCGCCGACGGTCCCGGTGGCGGCCCGGCCGACGGTCCGCAGGCCGGCCCCGGGCGGGGCGCGGACGGGGGCCCGGACACCTTCGAGAGCACCGGGGGCTTCCAGAGCCCCGGCTTCCCCGGGCAGGACGGCTACGACAGCCAGGACCCGTACGCCGCCGGCCAGGATGCCTATGCGGGTCAGGACTCCTACTCGGGTCAGGAGTCCTACGCCGGCCAGGACTCCGTCGCCGGTCAGGGCTCCTACGACTACGCGACCGGCGGGTACGGCGCGGGCGGCTACGGCGGTCCGGACCCGTACCAGGACCCGCAGGACCGGAGCGTGTTCGCCACCCAGGCCTTCGACGCCACCACCGTCTACGCGCCGCAGCCGATGCCCGAGGAGACCGGCCAGTACGGCATCTACAGCCCGGACGCCCGAGCCCCGCAGAGCAGCGATTACGGCGACTTCGGCGGCTACGACGCGTACGGCGCCACCGCGGACGGCACCGCAGGCAGCGGCACCGGGGACGCCAACGGCTATGGCTACGGCGGCAGTTACGGCGCGCCCGCGGCCGGCCAGGACCCCTACGGCGACCCGTACGCGGCCTACGGCGACGGCTCCGGCCAGCCCGGCTACTCCGACCCCTACGGCGGCCAGCAGTACGCCGCGCCCTACGACCCCTACGCCCAGCCCGACCCCTACGCGCAGCCCGACCCCTACGGCCAGGCGTCCTACGGCGGGCAGCAGTACGACGGCCAGGGCCAGCCGGCGGGAGCGAACCCCGGCCAGGGCTACGGCGAGCCGCCACCCGGCGGGGTCTGGGTCCCGCAGCAGCGCGGTGACGAACTCCCGCCCGAGCAGCAGCCCTACCCGCCGTATCAGCAGCAGGACTACGACGGCCGGCCGTACCGCTACTGAGCAGGGGCCGAGAGCCGAAGGCTCGTCCCGGCCCGCTGCGGCCCGCCCCTGACGTCCCCGGGTCGCTCCGACCGCCCCTGACGACCCCCGACCGCCCCGGCCCGGCCCTACGTGGAGCCGTGCCAGTCGTCGCCGTGCACGATCAGGCCCGCGACGAGCGCCCCGGACATCCCGGCGTGCGCCAGACCGCCGCCCGGGTGTGACCAGCCGCCGACCGCGTACAGCCCCGGTATCCGGGTGCGGTTCCCGGGCCGCAGGAAGCGGCCCTCCTGGCCCGGCAGCGCGGGGGCCGGTATCGCCTCCCCGTCCGCCGGCGGCAGCACCTCACGCCACAGCACCCGCTCGCGCAGCCCCGGCACCGCGGCCTCGGCCACCGCCGTCAGCCGGTCGGCCACCTCCTCGACGGCCGCACCGTCGAGCCGGTCCCCAGGGCCGTGCGGCGCGACCGTCGCGGACAGCGTCACCGCCTCGTGCTCCCCGTCGGGCCGCGTCGTGGGGTCGTCCGGGCGCAGCACCGTCACCGTCGGCCGCGCACAGGGCGTCCGCGGGCCCCCGCCACCGTCCCCGAACACGCCCGCCAACTCCGCGGCACGGTCCGGGGCATGGACCACCGTGCGGTGTACCGCGCCCGCCTCGCGGGGCCCGCGCAGCGCCAGACAGACCGTCAGCCGCCCCGGGGCGCGGTCCGCCGGTCCGGGGCGCGGCCGCACCTCGTCCGCGCCGTACGGCTCGCGACCGCCCAGCAGCCCGGGCAACCGGGCCGGATCGAGGCCCGCGACCACGAAGGCGGCCTCCTCCAGCCGGCCGTCGGCCAGCTCGACGCCCGCCACCCGGCCGTCCTTCTCGGCGATCCCGGTCACCTCCGCACCGAAGGTGAACTCCACCTTGCGGGCCAGACAGCGCTCGTACAGCGCGTCGGCCAGTGCCCGCACACCGCCGTGGGGGTACCAGCTGCCGAAGGTCTGCTCCATGTACGGCAGCACCGCGGCGCTCGCCGGGGCCCGGCGCGGGTCCAGGCCGTACGCCAGCGCATGGCTCTCCAGCAGGGCGACCAACCGGGGATCGGCCAGCTCGCGGTGGGCGATCTCGGCGAGGGTGGCCGTCGTCGGCCCCTTGTCGCGCCGGCCGAACAGCCCGCGCCGGCGCACCGCCGGATACGGATCGCGCCCCAGCACCCGCCAGTCCTGCCACAGCGGCTCCTCCAGAAGCGGCCGGCGGGCGGCGTCCCAGGCCTCGCGGGCGCGGCCCACCAGCTCGCTCCAGCGCTCACCGGCCCCCGCGCCCAGCGCCTCGTCCAGCGCCGCGAGGACCCCGGCCCGCGAGGCGTTGGGCAGCGACACCGCCGTACCGTCGGCGAAGACATGGCGGCTCGCGGGATCGACCTGGGACAGCTCCAGGCAGCTCTCCAGCGGCTCGCGGCCGGTTTTGAGGAACAGGTCGCGGTAGACCGCGGGCAGATGCAGCAGGCCCGGTCCCGTGTCGAAGGTGAAACCGTCCCGTGCCAGCTGCCGCACCGCGCCGCCGTGCGTCGCGGCACGCTCGAACACCGCCACCCGGTGGCCCGCGACGGCCAGCCGGGCAGCGGCCGCCATCGCGCCCATCCCGGCGCCGATCACCGCAATCCGTGCCATGCCTGCGACCTTATCCGCCGCCACCGACAACGCCGGAACGGGCGGGTGCGGCCGCGGCCGGCGGCCCGCTCAGCCCGCCGGCGGCACCCCGGCGCCCGCCGCGGCCAGCCGCTTCTCCTCGCGCCGGGCCCGCCGCCGGCGCAGGTACCGGCGGATCCGCGACCACAGGAGGACCACCACCACGATGCCCGTGAGCAGCAGCAGTGCCGCGATGGACCCCGCGATCAGCGGATGGAACACCGCGAGGACCACGATCCCGGCCACGCCCAGGTCCTCCAGCAGGCTCAGCACGATGTTGCTGGCCGGCTCCGGCGAGGTGTTCACCGCGATCCGGGCGCCCGCCTTGACCAAGTGGCTCAGCAGCGCCGTGGAGCCGCCCACCGCGCCCGCCGCCAGCTGGGGCAGCGACCCGTCGTGCCCGGCCAGCAGCGCCGCCACCACGCCGCCCGCGACCGGCCGGACGACCGTGTGCACCGCGTCCCAGACCGAGTCGAGGTAGGGGACCTTGTCGGCGATCGCCTCGACCAGGAAGAGCACTCCGGCCACGATCAGCACGTCGGGGCGCTGCAGCGCGGCGGGCACGTCGTCGGTGACGCCGGCCGTGCCGAGCAGGCCGAGGAGCAGGACGACGGCGTAGGCGTTGATCCCGCTCGCCCAGCCACTGGTGAAAACCAAGGGAAGTACGGACACGCCGCAGATCGTAGGCCGCCCGTGGGGCCCGGTGCTCAGTTTTGAGTATCCGTACTCAGACGGCCAGATGAGTAGGTACGCGGATGGGCCGGCGGCCGCCCGGACGGAAGAGTGGGGGCCACGGAAGGGAAGCGGCGCCGCACCGCCGACACGGGGCGGCGGAGCGGCGCGGCTCCCGGACGTGACGGGGGAGACGGGGGAACGACGGGGGAGTACGGGGGCTCCACGGGGGAGCACGGGGGAAACGCCGCCCTGGTCGGATCGGAGGGGGAACGATCCGTGCCAGGGCGGCGCACTCTCCGGTGCGGGCCCGCGGGGGAACACAAAGGGGTGCGCGCCGTACCTGACCAATACGGCGCGCACTCGTCCATTTCTGCGGTCGGTCCGCAGCTACCCGCTGTTGTGGTGGCCGGTGATCACCGGCCTTCCGCGGAACGGCCGCTGACCCGGCCCTGGAGCAGCCGCGACAACGCGGCGTGCACATCGTCGATCGACCGGTCCGGCTGGTACGACTGCCAGTCCAGGGCCGCCACCAGGACCATCCCGAACAGTGCCGAGGCGGTCAGCGGAATGTCGATCTCCTCGCTCAGCTCCTCCTGGTCGACCGCCTCGCGCAGCACGTTCTCCACGACCGTGATGGCCCGCTCCCGCACCACCATCAGCGTCGACTGCCAGGCGCGGTTGGTGCGCCACAGCTCGGCGACGTAGAGCTGGGTGAGCGCCGGGTAGCGGGAGATGAAGTCCAGGCCGGCCCGGATCATCGCGTCGAGTGCGTCGATCCGGCTGCCGCCCCGGTCGGTGACCTCGTCGGCGGCCGCCTGCAAGGAGGTCGCCAGCAGCTCTATGCCGTGCCGCAGCAGCTCCTCGAAGAGAACGTTCTTGCTCGCGAAGTTGTAGTAGACCGTGCCCTTCGCGACCCCCGCCCGTTCGGCGATCTCGTCCACCGTGGTGGAGGAGAAGCCCTGTTCGGCGATGAGTGTGACCGCGGCTTCGAAGAGCTTGCGCCGGGTGGCGTCGCGGCGTGTGTTGGAGCTGTCCATGGCAGGGATTGTGCCGCTCTCCGGGGTGTGCGTGCTCACAGGCTCAGCTCCGGGTGGAGGTCCTTCATCCGGACCACCTGGCGGCCACGGGCGGTCAGCGAGGTCAGCAGGAGCGCGCCGACGGTGAAGGCCGCCAGTACCGCACTGCCCTGCCATACGGGCCCGAGGTCGCCCCCGGTGATGAGCCGGCGCAGCCCCTCCACGATGTAACTCATCGGCAGATACGGGTGGATGGCGCCGAAGAAGCCGGGGCTGGTCTGCACCGGGTACGTGCCGCCGGCCGAGGTCAGCTGGAGCATCAGGAGCGCCAGCACCAGGATCCGGCCGGCCGGCCCGAACTGTGCGTTCAGCCACTGCACGATCGCCGAGAAACAGGCCGTGACCAGCGCCAGGAACCCGAGCGTGCCGGCCGCCCTGGCCATCTGCAGGCCGAGCCCGAAGTGCAGTACGGACATCAGGGCCGCGGTCTGCAGTACGCCCACGCCGACCACCGGCAGCCAGCCGGAGACCGCCACCCGCCAGGAGGAGGCGCCCATCGCCAGCGCCCGCCTGTTGAGCGGCTGGATCAGCATGTACGCCACCATGGCGCCGACCCACAGCGACAGCGGGATGAAGTACGGCGCGAAACCGGTGCCGTAGTTGGGCGCCTTGTGGGCGGCGCCGGAGGCCAGCTGCACCGGGTCGGACATCACCAGGGTGCGGGCGTCGCGTGCCTTCTTGCCGTAGTCGGGGATCCGCTTCGCCCCGTCGTGCAGCCCGCCGGCCAGCTTCTGCGAGCCGTCGGAGAGCTTGAACATGCCGCCGTCCAGGGTTTGTGCGCCGTCCTTGAGCTTGCCCACCCCGGAGTCGAGGTCCTGCATCCCGGCCGCGGCCCGGCCCGTGCCGTCGTGCAGCTGGTGCGCGCCGTCGTTCAGCCGGTCCGCGCCGGCGGCCAGCCGCGCATTGCCCGCGGCCAGCTTGCGGGCGCCCGCGGACACCTTGTGCGCACCGTCGTTGAGGTCGTTGATCTTCTTGACCGCGGCGTCCATGTCGGCGCCCAGGGTGGGGCCGCGCTGCGCCAGCTCGCTCGCCAGGGAGTGCAGGGTGTCCAGGTCCCGGCCCAGCCGGTCGAGGTTCTTCTGGTCGTGGACGTAGCCGCTGACCTCCTCGGCCTTGTCCGCCGCGGTGGCCGCCTGGTCCTTGATCCGCTTCAGTTCGGCGCAGGAGGTGTCGAGGGTGACCCCGCTCTCACAGCGCAGCCGGTAGTAGGTCGCGAGGTGGTCGGAGATGCCCCGGGAGAGCTTGGCCCCCGTGGCGGCCGCAGCGGGCAGCTTGTCCAGGTGGTCGTGGACCGCCTGCGAGCCGTCCGCGACGAGCCGGGCGGCCTCGCCGATCTCCTTGCCGTGCGCCCGGACGAACGGCCCCACCTTGCCGACGACGCCGTTGACGGTGTCGGCCAGTTGCTGCGTCCCGTCGGCCACCTGCCCGGCGCCGTCGGCCAGTTGGCGCGAGCCGTCGGCGGCCGTACCGGCGCCGCGGGCGAGGTCGCCGCTCCCCCGGGAGAGCCGCCCGGCGCCCGCGTTCAGGTCCCCGAGGCCGGTGACGAGCCTGCCGCTGCCGTTCTTGGCGCTGCCCAGACCGTCGGCCAGCTTGCCGGCGCCGTCCTCGGCCTGCCCGATGCCGTCCCGGAGGCGGCCCGCGCCGTCCGCGGCCTCCTGGGTCTTGTCGTGCAGGGTCGAGAACGAGACGAAGATCTTGTCCAGGAACGTGCGGGACGCCTTCTTCGAGGCCGCCGCGCGCACCTCGGAGAACACCGTCCGGGAGATCTGCCCGACGATGTAGTTGTTCGCGTCGTTCGTGCGCACCTTGAGGGCGCCGGTCTCCGGGTGGTCGCCCGAACTGGAGGCGATCCGCCGGCTGAAGTCCTTCGGGATGGACAGCGACAGGTAGTACGTGCCGTCCTCCACGCCCCGGGCGGCCTCCGCGGCGCCCACCGGGTGCCAGTCGAAGGTGTGGCTGTCCGCGAGGCCGTCGACGATGCTGTCGCCCGCGGAGAGGTGCTTCCCGCCGGCCTCGGCGCCCTTGTCCTCGTTGACCAGCGCGACCGGTATCTTTTCCAGCCGCCCGTACGGGTCCCAGAAGGACCACAGGTAGAGCGCGCCGTACAACAGCGGCAGGAGCAGCAGCGCGGCCAGAGCGGCGCGCGGCAGCTTCCCCCTCCCGAACCGCTTCAGTTCAAGCGCGGCCAGCTTCGGCGAGCGCATCGGCCGCCCCCTCCTCGTCGTCCTTCGCGTCGTCGTCCTCGGCCTCGCCGTCTCCGTCGCCGTCCCCGGCGGCCGGCTCCTCGGGCCCCTGCGCGGGGGGCTCCGCGCCCGTGTCCCGCGCGTCTGCGGCGTCCGGCCCGCCGGTCCGCTCCGGGCGGTTGCCGGTCCGGACCAGCACCACGTCCGCGCCGTCCCCGGGCGGCTCGCTGCACACCGCGAGGACGGTCGTGCCGGCCGCGGCGATGCCGCGCAGCATCTCCCAGGCGGCGGTGCGCTCCTCGTCGGACAACTTCAGGTCGGTGTCGTCGACGGCCAGCAGCCGGGGCCGGCCGATCATCGCGAGCGCCACGGAGAGCCGCAGCGCCTCCAGCCGCTCCAGGTCGCGCACCGACGTGCGGATCCCCTTGGGCAGTGCCGCGAGGTCGAGCCCGGCCGCCGCCAGCGCGTCGTCCACCAGGGCGCGGGCCTCGGCCCGGCGCTCCCGGCGCGGCCGCAGCAGGGCACGCAGCGAACCGCCGAACCGGCCCTGCAACAGGGCGCGTTCGCGCAGGTGCTCGCCTACGGTCAGGGCAGGTTCGAGATCGGCGATCCCGGGCACATGCGCGAGTGCGGTGACCGACCGGACCGCGGCCTTCTTCTTGGGCAGCGCCAGCCCGCCGATCCCGGCGGTGCCCTCGGCGGACTTCATCCGGCCGGTGAGCGCGAGCAGCAGACACGTACGGCCCGAGCCGGACGGGCCCTGTACGGCGATCAGCGAACCGGGGCCGGCCGTGATGTCGACGTTCCGGAACGCCCAGCCGCGGGGGCCCTTGACCCCGAACCGCTCGGCCGTGACCGCCGCCCCGTGCGGGGTGCTGTCCACGATCCCCTCCTTGTACTGACTGGTCAGTGCAAAAAGTATGCCGCATCCCACCCCGCCTTCCGCAAGGGGGTCCGGTGAAACGGTTCGGGCCGGGAATCGCCCGCGCTTGCCCCACTCCGCGCGAAATCCGCCGTCCGGCCGGCGAATGTGCAGGTCAGGGCCGATTGTCAGTGGTGTGCCGCACGATGGGGTCAGACGGGCCGAATCAGCGTTCGGCCCCGAACCGGCATGTGACGACAGGAGGTTCGTCATGGCAGCTCGTCCCACCGGGGCCAGTTCCGCTGCGTACGGTCCCCCGAGCGATGTCCACCCCGTCCTGCGCCGGGCGGCCGCACCACCCGCCGCCCTGGCCCTGCTCGCCCAGGCCCAGCAGGGCCTCGAAGAAGCGCGGACCCTACAAGCCCCCAACGAGCGGTTCGCCACCGCCCATCTGGCCGCGCTGCGCACCGCAGCCGCCGTCCTCGCCGTGCGCGCCCGTCCGGAGCCCACCCTACGCCGCAGGCCGGGTGCCGCTCCGCGGCGCGGCCGCCGGGAAAGCATCCGCAGCGCCTGGGACCTCCTCCCCGAGGTCGCGCCCGAACTCACCGAGTGGAGCGCCCTGTTCGCCTCCGGCGCCGCCCGCCGGGCCCGGGCCGAGGCCGGGATAGCCGGCGCGGCCAGCAGCCGGGACGCTGACGACCTCCTGCGGGACGTCGCCATGTTCCTGCGCCTGGTCGAACGGATGCTGCTCCTCCAGCCGCCGCTGCCGCCCCAGCGGGCGGGGTGAGCGGGCCCCGCAATGAGCGGGCCCGGCAAAGGGAAGCCCGGGGTCCGCACCGGCGGAGTGAGCGCGTCGCCGGCGTCGGGCCCCGGGGCTCCGAGGGGGAGCGTCACGGACGGTCCGCGAGGCCCCGGCGGGGCGGGTGATCAGGCCCTCACCCGCTCCGCGGGGCTCCGAGGACGGCGGACGGCGCGGGACGGAATAGGGTGGTGGACGACTGGATGTTCATGCCCCCGCCGAGGAGCCACCCGCCGTGTCTGACCCGCTGCGCCCGCGCGCATCCCTTCGTACCGCCGTGGTCTGGGACGTCCTGAAGGACGCCCTGGAGCGCCGGGTCAAGGCGGCCGGGCGCGACGCCCTGGACGTCCTCGACACCGGCGGCGGCACCGGCAACTTCGCCGTGCCGGTCGCCCGCCTCGGCCACCGCGTCACGGTCGTCGACCCCAGCCCCAACGCCCTCTTCGCCTTGGAGCGCCGGGCCGCGGAGGCCGGCGTCGCCGACCGGATCCGGGCCGTCCAGGGCGACGCCCACGGCCTGTTCGACGTGGTCGAGCGCGGTGGCTACGACACCGTGCTCTGCCACGGCGTGCTGGAGTACGTCGACGACCCGGCCGAGGGCATCCGCAACGCCGTCGACGCGCTGCGCCCGGCCGGCACCCTCAGCCTGCTCGCGGCCGGCCTCGGCGGTGCCGTGCTCGCCCGCGCCCTGGCCGGCCACTTCACCGAGGCCCACCAGGCCCTCACCGACCCGGCCGGCCGCTGGGGCGAGGGCGACCCGGTGCCCCGCCGGTTCACCGCCGAACAGCTCACCGGCCTGGTCTCCGCCACCGGCCTGCAGGTCGGTGCGGTGCACGGGGTCCGGGTCTTCGCCGACCTGGTCCCGGGCGTGCTTGTCGACACCGAGCCGGGTGCCATGGAGGCCCTGCTGAAGCTGGAGGCGGCCGCCGCCGAGCAGCCCGCGTTCCACGCCGTCGCGACCCAGCTGCACGTCCTCGCCGAGCGCGACTGATCCGGGGAGCGGGCCCGGCGGCTGCGTGCGGTCGGCCACAGGCCACCCGATCAGCCCCTTGGCCCCGTATGATCGGTGTACGACGTTCCGGCATGACGGACAGGCGGGTGGGGAATGCAGGCAGCATCACCCCCGGCCGCCACGGCGGCCCGGACAGTGAACTGGCGTCGAGGGGCGGGTTTCACGGGGGCGATTCCCTGCCTATCCTGAAAGGGTCGCACCCCGGTCGCCCCCCGCGACCGACGAGTAGGAGGACTCCGTGCCGCTCTCGGAGCACGAGCAGCGCATGCTCGAGCAAATGGAGCGAGCGCTGTACGCCGAAGATCCCAAGTTCGCGACAGCGCTTGAGGGAAGCGGGCTGCGTACGTACACCCGGCGACGGGTCTACCAAGCGGTCGCGGGCTTCCTGGTGGGTATCGCCCTGCTCATGGCCGGCATGGTCGCGCAGCAGATCTGGATCAGCGTGGTCGGATTCCTCGTGATGCTCGGTTGCGCCGTGTTGGCGGTCACCGGGTGGCGCAAGGCGCCCAAGCCCGGTGAACAGCGCGCCGGCGCCGAGGGCCCGGCGCGGCGTCAGGCCCGGCCGCGGCGCTCGATGATGAACCGCATCGAGGACCGCTGGCAGCGCCGCCGCGACGAGCAGCAGGGCCACTGACCCCGCTCTGAACGTCCTCCCCCTGACGCGCCGTCGCCGCGTCCCCGATATTCCGTGCTGTGGCCGCCCGATCCTTTCGGGCGGCCACAGCACGTTCTGCTGCCGCCGGCAAGTTTTCACTGCCGCCGGCACGTCCTTCCGAGGCAGGCCGGCTGTGCTGCCGACTGCGCCGTGCCGGCGGGCGGTACGGCGGCGCCGGGCCGGCTGGGTACGTGGCCAGCGGGGCCGGGCGCCGTGGCCGTACCGGCCGTACTGGCCCCCTACCTAGCCTGCCGGCGGTCACGGCTATGGCCGGGCGTCGCGTTCTCGCCGTGCGGCGTGCGGCGTGCGCCGGGCGTCGCGGCGCCGCCGGCCGTCGCGGCCCTGCCGAGCGCCCTTGGCCCCGCCGAGCACCCCTGCCCCCACCGGGCACCCCTCAGCCCCTGACCCTGCCGGGCGCCGAGGTCCCGCCGGCCGTTGCGGTCCTGCCGAGCGTCCCTGGCGCTGCCGAGTACCCCTGCCCCCAGCGGGCACCCTCAGCTGCCCCTGACCCTGCCGGACGACACGGACCGTCGCACGCCGCCGCCGGGCCCGCCCGACGGACGCCCGCGCGCTGGGCCCGCCCCATGTCCCGGAAGCGCCCCACGTCCCGGACGCCCCCGGGGCGACCGTTGCACGCCGCCGCCGGGCCCGCCCAGCGGACGCGCCCCGCGCCCTCCCGACGGACGCCCTCCGCGCCCTGGGCCCACCCCACGCCCCGGACCCGCCCCCGAGGCCCGGAAACCGCCCCCGCGCCCTGGGCCCTTGGCCCTGCGCCTACGCCCGCTGTCGCCGCCCCCGCCGGAGCGTGGACGTCGCTCGCCGTAGTGCGGTCACCGGGGGGCTCGTACGGCAGCGGAGGCGCAGGGTCGCCCAGCGGGCTGTGCCGGCGCGGCGGAGGCGGGCGGCCGAGCGCGGGGCGAACAGGGCCCGCAGTCGCAGAGCACGGGGCGCACCGGCCCGCAATCCGGTCAGCACCTGCTGGACGTCGCCGGCCGGTCCGGCGACCGGCCGGGGGCGGGGGGCGTAAAGGATCTGCTCGACCGCCTCCGCGACCCGGTGCGCGGCGGCAGCGGGCTCCGGTGGCAATTCCCCGACGCGAACGATCCGGGCGGCCGCCCTGCGCGGGGTCAGCGACTCGTCCGGGACGATCCCGAAGTCCCAGGCGGTGTCCAGCAGCTCCTGCCAGGCCGCCAGCACGGCCGCCGCCCCGCCGGCGTCCGTCGCCCCGCTCCCGTCCGGGCCGCCGGGCGTCAGTCGCCGGGAGCGCAGCCGCAGCCGCCACAGCAACGGGACCAGCGGCAGCAGCAGAACGAGCAGCGCGACCAGACCGAGAGCGGCCACCGCCCAGGGGGACGGGCCACCGTCCGACGGGCGGGCGCCGGACTGCGCAGGCAATGCCGGACAGTCCGCTCCGCTGTCGGCCGGATGCTCACCCGGGCCGCACGAGGGCGTCGCCGACGGGCCCTGTGTGGGCGGTGCGGGCCGGGCCGGCGCGGGGTCCGGGCGGCCCGGCTCGGTGCTGCCCGAGGTGTCGGGATAGGCGTAGTCCGGGATGCTGCCGCGGCTCGGCGTGGGCTCGAAACGGGTCCAGCCGATGCCCTGGAAATACAGCTCGGGCCACGCGTGCGCGTCCTTGAGGCTGACCGAGGTCGTGCCGTCGGGCTGCTTCGTCCCCGGGGTGAAGCCGACCGCGACCCGGGCCGGGATGCCCAGCGTGCGGGCCATCGCCGCCATCGAGAACGAGAAGTGGACGCAGAAGCCCTCCTTCTGCCGCAGGAACCGGGCTATCGCCTCGGCGCCGCTGCCGGCCCGGACCTCGGTGTTGTACGTGAAGCCGCCGTACAGCGCGAACCAGTCCTGGAGCTTGACGGCCTTGGCGTAGGCGGTCGGGGCGCCCCGGGTGACCTGGCGGGCGGTGGACCGGACGACCGGGGGGAGCGAGGCGGGCACCTTGGTGTACTCGCGCAGCAGCTCGCCGGGCGGTGCCGGGGCGGTGGCCAGCTGCTGGGAGGTGGGCCGCACCTGGAGGCTCTCGACCTGGTACTGCAGATCGCGGGTGTTCTGCCCGCGGTCGCCGACCAGCGTGCGGCCCTGTGGCTCGAAGCGCCAGCGGCCGGAGATGTCCACCCGGGACGCGGGATAGGGGAGCGGAAGCCAGTTCTGCGCGTACCACCCGGCGGTCGAGATGGAGGTGTTGATCCGCTCGCGCCCGACCGCGGAACTGAGGCCGGGTGGCTCCGGCAGCCGTTCGGGCACGTCCGTGACCGTGCGCTCGGACGGCTTCCAGGTCGTGCCGTCGAACTGGTCGAGGGCGACGATCCGCAGATACAGATCGCGGGTATCGGCGGCGGTGGTGCGGTAGTTGAGGACCTCGCGGTCCTCGGGCTGGTTGAGACTGTCCTGCAGCGACACCAGCGGGTTGACCGCGGAGATCGTGCCGCCCCCGCCGCCGCGGCCCGGGCCGCTGCCGGTCGGGCCGAGCAGTCCGCCGCCGAGGGAGGGCAGCGCGGCGGGCACCACGAGGGCGATGCCGAGGACCAGGGCGCCGATCCGCCGGCCCGTACGGACCGGCGCGGTGGCCGGTCCGCCGGCCGCGGAACCCGGCCCGCCGCCCGGCCGGCCCGGAACCGCGGCGCCGAAGACCCGGCCCCACTGGGAGAGCCGGTCGCGGCCCTCGGCCAGCAGGAGCAGCAGATAGCCCGCCGCCGCGATCAGGAACCACAGCCAGCCCGCACCGCCCTGGGCCAGCCCCGCCGCGACCGAGTAGAGCGCGAGCAGCGGCAGGCCCGCGGGCGCGGCACTGCGGTACGTCACCGCCAGGGCGTCCACGATCAGGCCGATCAGCAGCACCCCGGCGACCAGCAGCAGCCGGATGCCGGGGGTGACCGGGGCGGGGATGGCGTACCGGCCGACGTCCTGGACGCCGCTCCGCAGCAGCCGGCCGAACGCGGTGACCGCGTCCGGGCCCGGCAGCAGGCCGAGCACGGCGTCGGCCGGTACGAAGAGCACGGTCAGCAGCAGGACCAGGACCAGCAGCTGGGCGGCGATCGTCAGCGGTCCGGCGAGCGGGACCCGGCGGGCCAGCGCGCCCACCCCGGTCATGATCGCCAGCAGGGTCGCCGCCTGGAAGATCCAGCTGACCGGATCCACCAGCGGCAGTAGCGCACCGGCGGCACCCAGGGTGGCCAGCGCGGCACACAGCGCGAGTCGTGCCCGGCCGCTCATCCGTCCGCCTCCCCTCGCGCGAGGCCGGCGAGGCCGTCACCGTATCCATCCCCGTACGCGTGGTGCTTCCGCACCGGCCGCCCGCTCCCGTTCATGGCCGTCCCCCCGTCACCGTCTCAGCGGCGCCGTCCGGCCCCGGCTCCAGGTGGTCCGGTGCCGTCCCGGCCTGGTCGGCGGCGGCCCGCCACAGATCGGCGAGCGCGTCGCCCGGCGTCACCGGCAGCGCCGTCCAGCCCGCCCGCCGCAGCAGCCGCAGCCGTTCGTCGAGCGGCACCTGGCCGGTGGCGAACCGGATGCCGCCGGGACCCCGGCTCCAGGCGTCGCCGTCCAGGACGAACGCGATCGCCGTCCCGCAGCGCCGGCGCATCTGCCCGGCGATCGCCGCCTGTTCGGTGTCCAGGTCGCCGAGGAAGGCGATCAGCAGCCCCTCGCTGCCGCCGCGCAGTACCTCGTACGCCGCCGACAGTCCCTCCTCCTCGGAGTGCTCGACCACGGCGAGGGTGTCCAGCATCAGGCCGGCGGTGTCGGCGGAGCCGACGCCCCCCGGGAAACCACCGGCGCCGTCCGGGCCCGGGACCGAGCTGCCGGTGTCGGTCAGCAGCCGGACCGCGAAGCCGTGCTCCAGCAGATGCACCGCCGTGGAGGCGGCGGCCGACACCGCCCATTCGAAGGCCGAGTCCGGTCCGGCTCCGGGGTGGGCGAGGTCGCGGGTGTCCAGCAGGACCGTGCAGCGCGCCTTCTGCGGCTGCTCCTCCCTGCGGACCATCAGCTCGCCGTGGCGCGCGGTGGACCGCCAGTGGATCCGCCGCAGGTCGTCGCCGTGGCGGTAGCCGCGCGGGATGATGTCGTCCTCGCCGGCCAGGGCCAGCGAGCGGTGCCGTCCGTCGCCGTACCCCGCGGCCTCGCCGGCCAGCCGGACGGCCGGCAGCGGCTCGACCCGCGGCACCACCATCAGGGTGTCGAAGGTCTGGAAGGAGCGGGTCAGCTCGCACATCCCGAACGGGTCGGACAGCCGCAGCTGCAGCGGCCCGAGCGGATAGCGGCCGCGCAGGTCCGAGCGGACGCGGTAGGTGACCTCCCGGCGGCCGCCGGCCTCCACCCGGTCCAGGACGAAGCGCGGCCGTGGCCCGAGGACGTACGGCACCCGGTCCTGCAGCATCAGCACGCCGGTCGGCAGCCGGGAGACGTTCTCCATCAGCAGCCGGACCCGGGACTCGGCGCCGGCCGGCACCCGGGCGGGCGAGAGGGTGCGGCTGCCCGCGACGCGGTAGCGGGTGCGGTGCAGGACCAGGACGCACACCAGCGGCAGGGCGATGAGGAGCAGCCCGACCCGCAGCAGGTCCGGCTGCCCGAGCAGATACGAGCACACCGCGGCGGCCACCCCGGCGGCCAGGAACGACCGGCCCCGTGTCGTCATCCCCCCGAGGGCCGCCCGCAGCCCGCCCGGCTCCGGCGTCCCCTCGCTCCCCCCTCCACTCATCACAACCCCCGGACCCCGGGCGGCTGCCGGCCGTGCGTCCGCCACGGCTGCGCGGACGGCTCGGGAACGGGGACGCGCTGGAGGATCTCCACCACGGTCTGCTCGGCCGATCTGCGGCTCAACTGCGCCTGGGCGGTGGGCAGCAGACGGTGCGCCAGCACCGCGACCGCCAGCGACTGGACGTCGTCCGGCAGGGCGTACTCCCGCCCCGCGAGGGCCGCGGCGGCCTTGGCCGCGCGCACCAGATGCAGCGTCGCCCGCGGTGAGGCACCGAGCCGCAGCTCGGGGTGGTGGCGGGTGGCGGACACCAGGTCGACGGCGTACCGCCGGACGGCCTCGGCGACATGGACCTCGCGGACCGCGTCGATCAGCTTGAGGATCTCGTGGGCGTGCGCCACCGGCTGGAGGTCGTCGAGCGGGGAGGCGCCGCCGTGCACGTCCAGCATCTGGAGCTCGGCGGCCGGGCTGGGGTAGCCGATCGACACCCGGGCCATGAAGCGGTCGCGCTGGGCCTCGGGCAGCGGGTAGGTGCCCTCCATCTCGACCGGGTTCTGGGTGGCCACGACCATGAAGGGGCTGGGGAGTTCGTAGGTCTGCCCGTCCATCGTGACCTGGCGCTCCTCCATGGACTCCAGGAGCGCGGACTGGGTCTTGGGGGAGGCGCGGTTGATCTCGTCGCCGATCACGATCTGGGAGAAGATCGCGCCGGGCTTGAACTCGAAGTCGCGCTGCTGCTGGTCGAAGATGCTGACGCCGGTGATGTCGGAGGGCAGCAGATCGGGCGTGAACTGGATACGCCGCACCGAGCAGTCGATGGAGCGGGCGAGCGCCTTGGCCAGCATGGTCTTGCCGACGCCGGGCACGTCCTCGATGAGCAGATGGCCCTCGGCCAGGAGCACCGTCAGCGCGAGCCGTACGACCTCCGGCTTGCCCTCGATCACGCCTTCCACCGACCGGTGAACCCGCTCCGCGGTGGTGGTCAGATCGGTGAGGCTCGCTCGTTCGTCATACGTCGTCACTCGGCCCTCCTCGGCCCTGTGCCACGGGCCGACACCCCCTTGTGCGGAACCGGCCCACCCCGAAAATGCGCGCCGGGCCCGGCCACCGCCGGCACGACGTCACCTACGCATTCTTGCCGCCCGCGCGCTCCGGCGTCATGACCTGTGGATAACTCAACACCTCAGGCCCCGGCGTTCCGGGCGAACCCGGCGATTCCGGCGCGGGCCGACCCGGAAAACCGGGCCGGCCCGCGCTCCGGACGGTCAGTCCTGGGGGTCGATCTCCCGCAGCAGACCCGTCTTGACGTCGAAGACGAAGCCGCGCACGTCGTCGGTGTGCAGCAGGAAGGGCGAGGTGCGCACCCGCTGCATGGACTGCCGGACGTCCTCGTCGAGGTCCTTGAACGCCTCGACCGCCCATGTCGGGCGCTGGCCGACCTCCGCCGCGAGCTCGTGGCGGAAGTCCTCGGTCAGATTGAGCAGACCGCA
The DNA here is from genome assembly GCF_043202395.1 of Streptomyces sp. NPDC048197. NCBI lineage: Bacteria > Bacillati > Actinomycetota > Actinomycetes > Kitasatosporales > Streptomycetaceae > Streptomyces > Streptomyces sp. NPDC048197. The sequence continues at coordinate 269,324 of NZ_JBIDAJ010000003.1, read as the reverse complement.
TCCGGTGTGGTGGATGAGGACGACGGAGCGGGTGCCGAGCGCCCGCTGGCTGATGGTCAGGGAGCGGATGATGTCGTCGGTGACCACACCACCGGCGTTGCGGATGGTGTGGCAGTCGCCGAGCTCCAGGCCGAGCGCGGCGTGCAGGTCGATACGGGCGTCCATGCAGGCCACCACGGCGACCTTGAGGACGGGCCGGGCGTCCATGCCGGGATCGGTGAAGGCGGCGGCATAGCGCTGGTTGGCCTCGACCAGGCGGTCGGTGACCGTGCCGCCGGAGCGCACGGCGGCACTGTCGAGGGACGGGGACGACGGCTGCGATGCAGGTATGGGCATGCATTCACCGTAATAGTCACGGGCCGTTCCGGCCCCGTGGGAGGCCGGGCATAGGGGGCAACATCACCCGTTGTGAGGTAATCCACAGCCCCGCCCGGGCAGCCCCCACACGGGTGAAAAGGCCGCCGGGAACGCCCCGGCGAACCCGTCGCGGGACGCGCGGAACCAGTTGATTGACCGGGGCAGCCGGTGGACTAAAGTGGCGCGAAGTGGGAGGCGTGACGCTCTCCTTGGATACCGAATTCCTCGCGTGCGCGCATCGTACGTACGGCTCGGCCTCCTCCCGCTCCCATGGACTTCCGACGTCACTTCCCCGTCGCCGGAGGGCCACTTCCCCTTCAGAGCGGGCGGGGACCAAGCGGTACGTGCGGCATCCCCCAGCCAGCGGCCGGGGACCCACCTGCCGCCCACCCCATCGGAAGGCGCATGAGTAATACCCGCCACGTACCCGTCATGCTCCAGCGGTGCCTGGACATGCTCGCCCCTGCGCTCGCCGAGCCCGGTGCGGTCGTCGTCGACTGCACCCTCGGCCTCGGAGGGCACAGCGAGGCGCTGCTCACGGCCTTCCCGGCGGTCCGGCTGATCGCCCTCGACCGCGACCCGGCCGCCCTGAAGCTCGCCGGTGAACGGCTCGCCCCCTACGGCGACCGCGCCACCCTGGTGCACGCCGTCTACGACGAGCTCCCCGAGGTGCTCGACCGGCTCGGCGTCCCCCGGGTCCAGGGCGTGCTCTTCGACCTCGGCGTCTCCTCCATGCAGCTCGACGAGGCCGACCGCGGCTTCGCGTACGCCCAGGACGCCCCGCTGGACATGCGGATGGACCAGACGACCGGCATCAGCGCGGCGGAGGTCCTCAACACCTACCCGCCCGGGGAGCTGGTGCGGATCCTGCGCACCTACGGCGAGGAGAAGCAGGCCAAGCGCATCGTCTCGGCCATCGTCCGCGAGCGCGCCAAGGAACCGTTCACGAACAGCGCGCGGCTGGTCGACCTGATCCGGGACGCGCTCCCGCAGGCCGCCAAGCGCACCGGCGGCAACCCCGCCAAGCGCACGTTCCAGGCCCTGCGCATCGAGGTCAACGGCGAACTCGCCTGCGTGGAGCGGGCCGTCCCGGCCGCCGTGGACGCGCTCGCGGTCGGCGGCCGGATCGCCGTGCTCTCGTACCACTCCCTGGAGGACCGGCTGGTCAAGCAGGTCTTCGCGGCCGGCGCCACCAGCACCGCACCGCCCGGCCTGCCGGTCGTCCCGGAGCAGTACCAGCCCCGGCTGAAGCTGCTCACCCGCGGTGCCGAACTCCCCACGGAGGAGGAGATCGCGGAGAACCGCCGGGCCGCCCCCGCCCGGCTGCGCGGCGCGGAGCGCATCCGCGGACACGTCGGGGACGGCAGGAACGGCAGGAACACCCACCACTCGGTGGGCACCCCGTGAGAGGCCAGGGGCGGCCGCGCAGCGCGCAGAAACGGCTCTCCGCGCTGTTCCCGGCCGCCCCGGCCGCCCCCGGCACCGCCGCGCGCACCCCGTTCGTCCTCCTCATCGTGGTCCTCCTCGGATCCGGGCTGATCACCCTGCTGCTGCTCAACTCCGCGCTCAACCAAGGGTCGTTCGAGCTGAGCCGGCTGGAGAAGAAGACCGACGAGCTGACCGACGAGCAGCAGGCGCTGCAGCAGGAGGTGGACGGCTACTCCGCACCGGGCGCCCTGGAGCGGCGTGCCCGTCGGCTCGGGATGGTGCCCGGCGGCGCTCCGGCGTTCCTGCTCCCGGACGGCACGGTCCGCGGCAAGCCCGGCGTGGCCGGTGCCGACGGCGCGCCGCTGAGCACCTCGGCCGAGCCGTCCGCGTCCGCCCTTCTGGGCACCACGACGCGCGGGCCGGCCGCCCCGCGCCTCCCTGCGACCACAGCGGTCGTCGCGCCGTCCGTCGAGCCGCCGGTCCCGGCCGGCTCCGGGACGCTCGGCCCGCAGAGCACCCCGGGCGCGGGCGCCACCCCGGGCCACCCGGCCCCGGCCCCCGCCGCGTCCCCGGCCTCCGGCCCCGCGCGCGTCCCCGCCCGGGCCGCCGCCCCCACCGCCCGCACCTCCGGCTCCGCGCCCGCCCCCGCCCCGACGACCCCCGGCAGGTGACCGCGGTATGAGCGAGCCCAGGGACCCCCGCCGGGTTCCGCGCCCCGCCCGGCGCGGCGGTCAGCCCCAGGACCGCACCGGCCGCCCGCCCGCCGCCCGGCGCCCCGCGCCGCGGCCCGGCGCGCCCCGCCCGGCCGCCCGCCGCTCCGGCCCGGCCCGGCCCGGCTCCGGCCCCCAGGCGCTCCGCCTCGGCAGCCCGCGCCCCCGGCTCCGCCTGGTCTCCCTCGGACTGACGCTGATCATGCTGGTCTTCGTCGTACGGCTCTTCCAGGTGCAGGCCGTGGACGCCGGGGCGTACGCCGCCCGGGCCAACGAGAACCGCTACGTCCCGGTGAAGCTGGCCGCCGAGCGGGGCGACCTCACCGACCGCAACGGTGTGGCGCTGGCCACCTCCGTGGACGCGTACGACATCACCGCCGACCCCAGTCTGCTGGCGCCCGCCAAGACCAAGATCCGCGACGCCCCGCAGCAGGCCGCCGCGCTGCTCGCGCCGATCCTGCACGTCGACAAGGCCGCGCTCACCGAGAAGCTCGACCGGCCCGGCTCCCGCTACGTGCTGCTCGCCCGGCAGCAGACCCCCCAGGTGTGGAAGCGGATCAAGGACCTCCGCAGGACCCTCGACGCCCGGGCGGCCGCCGCCCCCAAGAGCGCGCCCCGCCCCGACGTGCTGGTCGGGATCTTCGCCGACAAGCACAGCAGGCGCGTCTACCCCAACAAGGACCTCGCCTCCGGCGTCCTGGGCTTCGTCAACAGCGTCGGCAAGGGCGGCGGCGGCCTGGAGGCCCGCCTGGAGTCGCAGCTCGCCGGCAAGGACGGCAAGCTCGTCTACGCCCAGTCCGGCGGCCGCCGGGTGCCCACCGCCGCCACCCAGGAGCACCCCGCCGTCCCCGGCGCCGACATGGAGCTCACCCTCGACCGCGACATCCAGTGGGCGGCTCAGCAGGCCATCACCAAACAGGTGGCGAAGTCCGGCGCCGACCGCGGCTACGTCGTCGTCCAGGACACCCGCACCGGCGAGATCCTGGCCCTGGCCAACGCCCCCGCCTTCGACCCCAACGACATCACCAAGGCGGAGCCGGAGGCGCTCGGCAACGCCGCGCTGTCCGACGCGTTCGAACCGGGCTCCACCAGCAAGCTGATGTCGATGGCCGCCGTACTGGAGGAGGGCGTGGCCACCCCGTCCACCCGGGTCACCGTCCCGAACCGGCTGCACCGCGGCGACCGGCTCTTCGCCGACGACGTCGACCACGAGACCTGGCACCTCACGCTCAACGGCGTGCTCGCCAAGTCCAGCAACATCGGCACCATCCTCGCGGCCGGCCAGCTCGGCCGGACCCAGCCCGAGGCGAACCGGGTCCTCTACTCCTACCTGCGCAAATTCGGCATCGGCCGGCCGACCGGGCTGGACTTCCCGGGCGAGACCGACGGCATCCTGGCCAAGCCGCAGGCCTGGAACACCTCACAGCAGTACACGATCCCCTTCGGCCAGGGACTGTCCCTCAACGCCGTACAGGCCGCCTCGGTCTACTCCACCATCGCCAACGGCGGCGAGCGGATCGCCCCCACGCTCGTCCGCGGCAGCACCGGGCCCGACGGCCGCTTCGTCCCGGCGCCCAGGCCCGCGAAGACCCGGGTGGTCAGCCAGAAGACGGCCCGCACCCTCGCCACCATGCTGGAGTCGGTGGTCGACGACGAGGAGGGCACCGGCGCGAAGGCGAAGATCGACGGCTACCGGGTCGGCGGCAAGACCGGCACCTCCAACCGGGTGGACCCCAAAACCGGCCGCTACCACGGCTACACCGCGTCCTTCGCCGGATTCGCCCCCGCGGACAAACCGCGCATCACGGTCTATTGCGCCGTGCAGAATCCCACCAGGGGCAGCTACTTCGGCGGCCAGGTCTGCGGCCCGATCTACCAGCAGGTCATGGCCTTCGCGCTGAAGACCCTCCAGGTACCGCCGACCGGCGCCGAGCCCCCGCGCCTGCCGGTCACCTTCAGGCCAGGCCAATGAAATCGAGGCAATCCCGCCGTGACGACCATCACCCCTGACGGCCTCCCCGAGCCCGCCGACCGCGCCCCCACACGGCCCTCACTTCGCCCCGGGCCCGATCGGCCCGGTACGCTCACCGCCGTGTCACAAGCTGATCAGTCCCCGAACGCCCCGCACGCTCAGAAGGGTGGTCCCGGTACGTACCCGGGAGCGCCGCGCCCTGACCACGTCCGCCCCACCCCCCTGGCGGACCTCGCCGAGCAGCTGGGCACCCCCGCGCTCGCACCCGAGCAGCCCGGTGCAAGCACCGGCTCCACCGGAGCGGCTGACGCCGCGCAGTTCGTCGGTGTCACCGGCATCACGCACGACTCCCGGGCGGTCCGCCCCGGCGACGTCTACGCCGCCCTGCCCGGCGCCCGGCTGCACGGTGCCGACTTCGTCGCCCAGGCCGCCGACCTCGGCGCCGCGGCGATCCTGACCGACCCGTCCGGCGCCGACCGCGCGGCCGCCACCGGCCTGCCGGTCCTCGTCGTCGACAACCCGCGCGCACGGATGGGGGCCCTGGCCGTCTCCATCTACGGCGCGCCGGGCGAGGACCTCCTCCAGATCGGCATCACCGGCACCTCCGGCAAGACCACCACCGCGTACCTCATCGAGGGCGGACTGCGGGCCGCCGCGGCGAAGCGCCCCGACGGCGGGCTGACCGGCCTGATCGGCACCGTGGAGACCCGGATCGGCGACGAGCGGATCAAGTCCGAGCGCACCACCCCGGAGGCCACCGACCTGCAGGCGCTGTTCGCCGTGATGCGCGAGCGCGGCGTCCGCGCCCTGGCCATGGAGGTCTCCAGCCACGCCCTGGTCCTCGGCCGGGTCGACGGCTGCGTCTTCGACGTCGCGATCTTCAACAACCTCAGCCCGGAGCACATGGAGTTCCACTCCGGGATGGAGGACTACTTCCAGGCCAAGGCCCAGCTGTTCACCAAGGCCCGCAGCCGGGCCGGCGTGGTCAACCTCGACGACGAATACGGCCGGCGGCTGGCCGAGGGCGAATCCGAGGTCCCGGTCACCACCTTCTCCGCCGAGGGCCACCCGGACGCCGACTGGCGCGCCTCCGACGTCGAGGTCGGCGCACTCGGCTCCACCTTCACCGTGCACGGCCCCGACGGGCAGACGCTCCGCGCCGCCTCCCCGATCGCCGGCCCGTTCAACGTGGCCAACGCGCTCGCCGCGATCACCGCGCTGGTCGTCGCCGGCATCGACCCGCAGACCGCGGCCGACGGCGTCGCCGCGGTGCCCGGCGTCCCCGGCCGCCTGGAGCGCGTCGACGCCGGCCAGCCGTACCTGGCGGTGGTCGACTACGCCCACAAGACCGACGCCGTCGAGTCGGTCCTGCGCGCGCTGCGCAAGGTCACCGACGGCAAGCTGCACGCCGTCCTCGGCTGCGGCGGCGACCGCGACCCGCACAAGCGCGCCCCCATGGGCGCGGCGGTCGCCCGCCTCGCCGACACGGCCGTCCTGACCTCCGACAACCCGCGGGGCGAGGACCCGCTCGCGATCCTCGCCACCATGCTGGCGGGCGCCGCGGAGGTGCCGATCCACGAACGCGGCACGGTGCTGGTGGAAGAAGAGCGGGCCGCCGCCATCGCCGCCGCCGTCGCCCGCGCCGAGCCCGGCGACACCGTGATCGTCGCGGGCAAGGGCCATGAGCAGGGCCAGGACATCGCCGGAGTGGTACGCCCCTTCGACGACCGTCAGGTGCTGCGCGAGGCCATCGAGGCTTCCTTGACGTCACCGCACCCGAAACACCAGGGATGACACTCCGCCATGCGCGCACAACCGATTCGCCGTCACCGACCGCCGCTCGCCGGGGGTGACCTGTGATCTCCCTGTCCCTCGCCGAGATCGCGAGCATCGTCGGCGGGCAGCAGTACGACATACCGGACGCCGACCGCCAGGTCACCGGACCGGTCGTCGCCGACTCCCGGGCGGTCCGCCCCGGCGGCCTGTTCGTGGCCTTCGCCGGGGAACGCGTCGACGGCCATGACTTCGCCCGCGGCGCCGTCGAGGCCGGCGCGGTGGCCGTACTGGCCGCCCGCCCGCTCGGCGTCCCGGCGATCGTCGTGCACGACGTCACCGCCGCGCTCGGCGCACTCGCCCGCGCCGTCGTCGAGCGGCTGGGCACCACCGTCGTGGGGCTGACCGGCTCGGCCGGCAAGACCAGCACCAAGGACCTGATCGCCCAGCTGCTGCAGCGGCACGGCCCGACCGTCTGGCCCGAGGGCAACCTCAACAACGAGATCGGGCTGCCGCTGACCGCGCTGCGTGCCGATGCGACGACCCGTCACCTCGTGCTGGAGATGGGCGCCCGCGGCGTCGGCCACATCCGCTACCTCGCCGCGCTGACCCCGCCCCGGATCGGCGTGGTGCTCAACGTCGGCTCCGCGCACATCGGCGAGTTCGGCGGCCGTGCGCAGATCGCGGAGGCAAAGGGCGAACTCGTCGAGGCGCTGCCGGCCGCCGAGGACGGCGGGATCGCGGTGCTCAACGCCGACGACCCCTACGTGCGCGCCATGGCGGCCCGCACCAAGGCCCGCACGGTGCTGTTCGGCGAGGCCGAGGACGCCGCCGTACGCGCCGAGAATGTCCGGCTCACGGAGCTCGGACAGCCCGCCTTCACGCTTCACACACCCTCCGGGTGCAGCGATGTGACCATGCGGCTGTACGGTGAGCACCACGTGTCGAACGCGCTCGCCGCGGCCGCCGTCGCCCATGAGTTGGGCATGCCCGTAGACGAGATCGCCACCGCGCTCTCCGAAGCCGGCACGCTCTCCCGCTGGCGCATGGAGGTCACCGAGCGCGCGGATGGCGTGACGGTCGTCAACGACGCCTACAACGCGAACCCCGAGTCCATGCGAGCGGCGCTGCGTGCGCTGGTCGCGATGGGCGCCGCCGCCAAGGCGAAGGGTGCTCGTACGTGGGCGGTGCTCGGTGAGATGGCCGAGCTCGGCGAGGAGTCACTCGCCGAACACGACGCGGTCGGGCGGCTGGTCGTCCGGCTCAACGTCAGCAAGCTCGTGGCGGTCGGCGGCAGGGAAGCGGCCTGGCTCGACATGGGCGCCAAGAACGAGGGTTCGTGGGGTGAGGAGTCGGTGCACGTGTCCGACGCGCGGGCGGCGGTCGACCTGTTGCGCAGCGAGCTGCGGCCGGGAGACGTCGTGCTGGTGAAGGCGTCCAGGTCGGTGGGGCTGGAGCGGGTGGCCGCAGCACTGCTGGATGACGCAGGGTTGTCGGGCGCCGCGGGCGCCGAGGGTGGAGCCGCGACCCGATGAACTCGATGAAGCAGATCCTCTTCTCCGGAATGATCGGGCTCTTCCTGACCCTGATCGGCACCCCCCTGCTGATCAAACTGCTGGCCAAGAAGGGGTACGGGCAGTTCATCCGCGATGACGGCCCGCGCACCCACGGCAGCAAGAAGGGGACGCCCACCATGGGCGGCATCTCCTTCATCCTGGCGACGATCATCGCCTACGTCGTCACGAAGGTGATCACCTCCAGCGACCCGACGTTCTCGGGCGTGCTGGTGCTCTTCCTCTTCGCGGGGATGGGCCTGGTCGGCTTCCTCGACGACTACATCAAGATCGTCAAGCAGCGTTCGCTGGGCCTGCGGGCCAAGGCGAAGATGGCCGGCCAGCTGATCGTCGGCATCGCCTTCGCGGTGCTCTCGTTGCAGTTCGCCGACCTGCGCGGACAGACCCCGGCCTCGGACCGGCTGTCCTTCACCCAGGACTTCGGCTGGCAGATCGGCCCGGTGCTCTTCGTCATCTGGGCGCTGTTCATGATCCTGGCGATGTCCAACGGCGTGAACCTCACCGACGGCCTCGACGGCCTGGCCACCGGCGCCTCGGTGATGGTCTTCGGCGCGTACACCTTCATCGGCATCTGGCAGCACCAGGAGTCCTGCGCCAACCAGATCACCGCGGGACCGGGCTGTTACGAGGTCCGCGACCCCCTCGACCTGGCGGTCGTGGCCTCCGCCTTGATGGGCGCCTGCTTCGGCTTCCTGTGGTGGAACACCTCGCCCGCGAAGATCTTCATGGGCGACACCGGCTCGCTGGCCCTGGGCGGCGCGCTCGCGGGTCTGGCCATCTGCTCCCGCACGGAGCTGCTGCTCGCCCTGCTCGGCGGTCTCTTCGTCCTGATCACCATGTCCGTGGTCATCCAGGTCGGCTCCTTCAAGATGACCGGCAAGCGGGTCTTCCGGATGGCGCCACTACAGCACCACTTCGAACTCAAGGGGTGGTCCGAAGTCCTTGTGGTGGTCAGGTTCTGGATCATCCAGGGCATGTGCGTCATCGTGGGACTCGGCATCTTCTACGGCGGCTGGCAGGCAGCGAAGTGACCACGCACGACCCGGACCGGATCCCCGAGGGGTTCGCCGGCATGGACATCACCGTCGCCGGCCTCGGCGTGAGCGGCATCAGTGCCGCCCGCGCCCTGGCCGGCCTCGGCGCCCGCGTCACGGTCGTGGACGGCGGCGCGGGCGAGAAGCAGCAGGAGTCCGCGCGCGCACTGGAGGCGGCCGGGATCGCCGTCCGCCTCGGCGACGGCGAGACCCTGCCCGAGGGCACCGGCCTGGTCGTCACCTCGCCCGGCTGGAAGCCCGACAGCCCGCTGTTCGCGGCGGCCGCGGCGGCCGGTGTGGACGTCGTCGGCGACGTGGAGATCGCCTGGCGGCTCCGTGGTCCGGACGCGGCCGACTGGCTCGCGGTCACCGGCACGAACGGCAAGACCACCACCGTCCGGATGCTCGCCGCCATCCTGGAGGCCGAGGGCCTGCATACCCTGGCCGTCGGCAACATCGGCACCCCGATCGTCGACGTCGTGCTGAACCAGGGCAAGGACGGCGCCCGCCCCTACGACGTGCTCGCCGTCGAGCTCTCCAGCTACCAGCTGCACTGGGCACCGTCGCTGCGCGCGCACTCCGCCGCGGTCCTCAACCTCGCCCCCGACCACCTCGACTGGCACGGCTCGATGGCGGCCTACGCCGCCGACAAGGGCCGGATCTACGAGGGCAACCGCGTCGCCTGTGTCTACAACGTGGCCGACAAGGCGACCGAGGACCTGGTGCGCGAGGCCGACGTCGAGGAGGGCTGCCGCGCCATCGGCTTCACCCTCGGCACCCCCGGCCCCTCCGAACTCGGCGTCGTCGACGGCATCCTCGTCGACCGCGCCTTCGTCGAGAACCGGCAGAAGCAGGCCCAGGAGCTCGCCGAGGTCTCCGACATCGCCCCCGGCGCGGGCCCCGCCGCCCCGCACAACGTCGCCAACGCCCTCGCCGCCGCCGCGCTGGCCCGGGCCTACGGCGTCGCCCCGGCCGCGGTGCGCGACGGCCTGCGCGCCTTCCACCCGGAGGCCCACCGCATCCAGCACATCGCGGAGATCGACGGCGTCCGCTACATCGACGATTCCAAGGCCACCAACACGCACGCCGCCGAGGCGTCGCTGGCGGCGTACGAGCACATCGTGTGGATCGCCGGCGGGCTCGCGAAGGGCGCGACCTTCGACGAGCTGGTGAAGACGGCGGCGGCCCGGCTGCGCGGCGTGGTGCTGATCGGTGCCGATCGGGCGCTGATTCGCGAAGCCCTGGCGCGACACGCCCCCGAGGTCCCGGTCGTCGACCTCGACCGGACCGACACTGGGGCGATGCCCGAGGCCGTCCGGGAAGCGACCCGTCTGGCCGAGCCCGGCGACACCGTCCTGCTGGCCCCGGCCTGTGCCTCGATGGACATGTTCGTCAATTACAACAAGCGGGGCGACGCCTTCGCCGATGCGGTCCGCGAGCTGACCGCGAGGGACCAGTAGACCGTTTCTCCCCGTGGCCGCCGGCAGCCGGCGGCGAGCGCACCTGGAGGGGACGAGGATGACGGCCCGATCGGCGGACGCAGGGAGAGCGGGCGGGGGATCTTCTGCGAGAGCGGGCGGCGGATCGTCCGCGGGACCGCGTGCGGGAGCCTCTGCGCGAGCCGGCGGACGCGGATCCGGCCCCGCGCGCCCGCCCCGCCGGCCCGCAACGGCGCGCCCGGCGCGCGGCGGCGGCCGTCCACCGGCCGGCGGTCCGCGGCGGCTGCTGGACCGGTTGAAGCGCGCCTGGGACCGTCCGCTGACCGCGTACTACCTGATCCTCGGCGGCAGTCTGCTGATCACCGTCCTGGGCCTGGTGATGGTCTACTCGGCGTCCCAGATCAAGGCGCTGCAGTCCGGTCTCGCCCCGTCGTATTTCTTCCGCAAACAGCTGCTCGCGGCCGTGCTCGGCGGCGGGCTGCTGCTGATCGCCACCCGTATGCCGGTCCGGCTGCACCGTACGCTGGCCTATCCGCTGCTCGCGGTCTCGGTCTTCCTGATGTGCCTGGTGCAGATTCCGGGCATAGGGGTCGCGGTCAACGGCAACCAGAACTGGATCAACCTCGGCGGCCCTTTCCAGATGCAACCGAGCGAGTTCGCCAAACTCGCGCTGGTCCTGTGGGGCGCCGACCTGCTGGCCCGCAAGCACGACAAGAAGCTGCTGGTGCAGTGGAAGCACCTGCTGGTGCCGCTGATCCCGGTGGCGTTCCTGCTGCTCGGCCTGATCATGCTCGGCGGCGACATGGGCACCGCGATCATTCTCACGGCGATCCTGTTCGGGCTGCTGTGGCTGGCGGGTGCGCCGACCCGGCTGTTCGTCGGCGTGCTGGGCACCGCGACGGTGATCGGCGCGCTGCTGATCAAGACCAGCGCCAACCGGATGTCCCGGCTGGCCTGCATCGGCGCGACCGATCCGGGCCCCGGTGACCAGTGCTGGCAGGCCGTGCACGGGATCTACGCCCTGGCCTCCGGCGGATTCTTCGGTTCCGGCCTCGGCGCAAGTATGGAAAAATGGGGTGAACTCCCTGAACCGCACACCGACTTCATCTTCGCCATCACCGGGGAGGAACTGGGTCTGGCGGGGACGCTGTCGGTCCTCGCCCTCTTCGCGGCTCTAGGCTATGCGGGTATCCGCGTGGCCGGACGCACGGAGGACCCCTTCGTACGGTACGCCGCGGGAGGCGTGACCACCTGGATCACGGCCCAGGCCGTGGTCAACATCGGTGCGGTGCTCGGCCTGCTGCCGATCGCCGGTGTCCCGCTCCCGCTGTTCTCCTACGGAGGCTCCGCCCTGCTGCCGACGATGTTCGCCGTCGGGCTGCTGATCGCCTTCGCGCGTGACGAGCCCGCCGCACGGGCGGCACTGGCCGCGCTGGCTACGCGGAAGCCGGTTTTCGGCAGGAAACCGGCTGGGGTGAGATGGAAGACGATGAGACGGCGCGTCAAGAAGCGGCCGTCCGGAGAGCGGTGAATTTCGGTGCATGTCGTACTCGCCGGTGGGGGGACCGCCGGCCACATCGAGCCCGCGCTCGCCCTCGCGGACGCACTGCGGAGGCAGGACCCCACCGTGGGGATCACGGCACTCGGCACGGAGAAGGGGCTGGAGACCCGGCTCGTCCCGGAGCGCGGCTATGAGCTGGGCCTCATCCCGGCCGTACCGCTGCCGCGCAAGCCCACCCCCGAACTGATCACCGTCCCCGGGCGGCTGCGCGGCACGATCAAGGCCGCCGAGCAGATCCTGGAGCGCACCAAGGCCGACTGCGTGGTCGGCTTCGGCGGCTACGTGGCGCTGCCCGGCTATCTGGCCGCCAAGCGGCTCGGGGTGCCGATCATCGTCCACGAGGCCAACGCCCGCCCCGGCCTGGCCAACAAGATCGGTTCGCGGTACGCGAAATTCGTCGCCGTCAGCACCCCCGACAGCAAGCTGCGCGGCGCCCGCTACGTCGGCATCCCGCTGCGCCGCACCATCGCCACCCTCGACCGGGCCGCGGTCCGCCCCGAGGCGCGGGCCGCCTTCGGCCTCGACCCCAACCTGCCGACCCTGCTGGTGTCCGGTGGCTCCCAGGGTGCCCGCCGGCTGAACGAGGTCATCCAGGCCGCCGTGCCGGCCCTCCAGCGCGCCGGCATCCAGGTGCTCCATGCGGTCGGCCCGAAGAACGAATTGCCGCATGTGGACAACATGCCCGGGATGCCGCCCTATGTCCCGGTACCGTACGTGGACCGGATGGATCTCGCGTACGCCGCGGCGGACATGATGCTCTGCCGTGCGGGCGCGATGACCGTCGCCGAGTTGTCCGCCGTCGGGCTGCCGGCCGCGTTCGTCCCGCTGCCCATCGGCAACGGCGAGCAGCGGCTGAACGCCCAGCCGCTGGTCAACGCCGGCGGGGGCCTGCTGGTCGACGACGCCCAGCTGACCCCGGACTGGGTGCAGGGCAATGTGCTCCCGGTCCTGGCCGATCCGCACCGGCTGTACGAGATGTCCCGCGCGGCCTCCGAGTTCGGCCGCCGGGACGCCGACGAGCTGCTGGTCGGCATGGTGTACGAGGCGATCGAGCAGCACCGCAAGTAGCGCACGAGAGAAGGCAGGGAGCGTGGCCGGACCGACGACCGCCCGGCGCGGCGAGAAGAAGTCACCGTCCGGCCCGCCCTCCTCCGCGGAGGTGCGCGGGCGAAGACTCCGCTGGGTGCGCCTGCCCCGTCGCGCGCCGGGCCGCCGCGGTCTGATCATCATCCTGGTCCTCGCGGTGCTGCTCGGCGCGTTCGGCGTCTGGGCGCTCTACGCCTCCGACTGGCTGCGGCTGGAGCGCGTCCGGGCCACCGGGACCGACGTCCTGACCCCGCGTGAGGTCGTCGCGGCGGCGCACGCCCCGGTGAACTCCCCACTGATCTCGGTGGACACCGACGCCCTCGAACACCGGTTGCGGGCCCGGCTGCCGCGCATCAAGAGCGTTGACGTGGAACGGTCCTGGCCGCACACCATCAGTCTCGAAGTGACGGAAAGAACCCCGGAACTGCTGATGCAAACGGGCGGAAAGTTTGCCGAAGTGGACGTCGAGGGCGTCCGGTTCGCCACCGTCAGCGCCGCCCCCAAGGGCGTTCCCCTTCTGGAAATGTCCGTTTCCGACTCCCCGAGTCTGCGCCGGTTCGGTCCCGACCGGTTGCGGCGCGCCGCGGTCGAGGTCGCTCAGGATCTGCCCCCAGTCGTACGCAAAGACGTACGCAAGGTCCGAGTGCGGTCATATGACGCCATCAGCGTCGAACTGGCCGGCGGGCGCACGGTGGCCTGGGGCAGCCGCGAACAGGGCGCCGAAAAGGCGAAGGTGCTGGTCGCGCTGCTGAAAGCGGCCCGTACCGCCCGGCACTTCGATGTCTCGGTCCCCAGCGCCCCTGCGGTGTCCGGGAGTTGACGTACCAAGTCGCAGGCCAGCACCCTGGATGGCTACGACTATGGGTGATCACATAGGGTGAAAAGAAAAACGGGAGGTTCGGCGTGTTCGTTGAACGGGCGCGCCTTGTCGACTTAGTGTCTCGTTCCAAAGGGACTATGGAACCAAGGAACACAGGCACAGGTAACCCTAAACTTCAACGTTAGGGTTCGGGTCGGCGATACGGACCGTCCCATCGGCATCAGTCGGCGTCCACACGCAAGTGCGGCGACGACACGTAACTCGAGGCGAGAGGCCTTCGACGTGGCAGCACCGCAGAACTACCTCGCAGTCATCAAGGTCGTCGGCATCGGCGGCGGTGGCGTGAACGCCATCAACCGGATGATCGAGGTCGGGCTCAAGGGCGTCGAGTTCATCGCGATCAATACCGATGCGCAGGCGCTGCTGATGAGCGACGCCGACGTCAAGCTCGACGTCGGCCGCGAAATGACCCGCGGCCTCGGCGCCGGCGCCAACCCGGACGTGGGGCGCAAGGCGGCCGAGGACCACCGCGAGGAGATCGAGGAGGTCCTCAAGGGGGCCGACATGGTCTTCGTGACCGCGGGCGAGGGCGGCGGCACCGGCACCGGCGGCGCACCGGTCGTCGCCAACATCGCCCGCTCGCTGGGCGCCCTGACGATCGGTGTGGTCACCCGGCCGTTCACCTTCGAGGGCCGCCGTCGCGCCAACCAGGCCGAGGACGGCATCGCCCAGCTGCGCGAAGAGGTCGACACCCTCATCGTGATCCCCAACGACCGGCTGCTGTCCATCTCGGACCGCCAGGTGAGCGTGCTCGACGCGTTCAAGTCCGCGGACCAGGTGCTGCTGTCGGGTGTCCAGGGCATCACCGACCTGATCACCACGCCCGGCCTGATCAACCTCGACTTCGCCGACGTCAAGTCCGTGATGTCGGAGGCCGGCTCGGCCCTCATGGGCATCGGCTCGGCGCGCGGCGACGACCGCGCGGTGGCCGCCGCGGAGATGGCGATCTCCTCGCCGCTCCTGGAGGCGTCCATCGACGGTGCCCGCGGCGTGCTGCTGTCCATCTCCGGCGGCTCCGACCTCGGCCTGTTCGAGATCAACGAGGCCGCCCAGCTGGTCAGCGAGGCCGCCCACCCGGAGGCCAACATCATCTTCGGTGCGGTCATCGACGACGCGCTGGGTGACGAGGTCCGGGTCACCGTCATCGCCGCGGGCTTCGACGGTGGCCAGCCGCCGGCCCGCCGCGACCAGCAGGCCGCACTGTCGTCCCCGAAGCGCGAGGAGCCGGCCCCGGCCGCCAGCCGTCCGGCCGCCCCGCCCGAGCCCCGCACCCCGGCCTCGTCGTTCGGCGGCCTGGGCTCCGTCCCGGTGCGGGACGCCGGAGCCCTGGCGGACCGTGGCGAACCGGCCGCCGAGCCGGCGTCCTCGCTGGGCGAGTCCGCAGCCACCCCGTCGAGCGGGCCGCAGGTTCCCCCGGCCCGTCCGTCGTACTCCGACAGCGCGGCCGAGGAACTCGACGTTCCCGACTTCCTGAAGTGACGTAAAGCACCGAAGTGATAGGGCAACAGCACCACGAAAGCGGCGCGCACTTCGCCTTCACCGACAGGTGGGGCGGGGTGAGCGCCGCTCCGTATGAGCAGCTCAACCTGGGGGGCGCGGTCGGCGACGACCCGCAGGCCGTCCGCACCAACCGCGCCCTCGCGGCCGGTGCGCTCGGTCTCGACCCGGCCGCGGTGGTCTGGATGAACCAGGTCCACGGCCGGGACGTGGCGGTGGTCGACGGACCCTGGCGCGACGCCGACGTCCCGTGCGTGGACGCGGTGGTGTCGGCCCGCCGGGGTCTCGCACTCGCCGTCCTGACCGCCGACTGCACCCCGGTACTCCTCGCCGACCCGGTCGCGGGCGTCACCGGGGCGGCACATGCCGGCCGGCCGGGCCTGGTCGCCGGTGTCGTACCGGCGGCCGTCGAGGCGATGACCGAGCTGGGCGCGGAGCCGGCCCGGATCCTCGCGTACACCGGCCCGGCGATCTGCGGACGCTGTTACGAGGTGCCCGACCGGATGCGGTCCGAGGTCGCGGCGGTGGTGCCCGAAGCGCACGCGACGACCAGCTGGGGCACCCCGGCGGTGGACGTCATCGCCGGCGTTCGCGCCCAACTCGCCGCGGCGGGCGTGCCGGTGCGTGACGATCCCCACATCCCGGACGTCTGCACGCGGGAATCCGCGGATCACTTCTCCTATCGGCGCGACCGCACGACCGGGCGGCTCGCGAGTTACGTGTGGCTGGACGGCGAGCTGTGACGGACGACCGTAGAACGGAACTGGCGACCAACCTGGCGCGGGTGGAGGATCGTATCTCCGCCGCCTGCGCCAAGGCCGGCCGGCCGCGGGACGAGGTGACGCTGATCGTCGTCACCAAGACCTACCCCGCGAGCGACGCCCGGCTGCTGGCGGAACTTGGCGTGCGGCAGGTCGCCGAGAACCGTGACCAGGAGGCGGCACCCAAGGCCGCCGAATGTGCTGATTTGCCGCTTACTTGGCACTTCGTCGGTCAGTTGCAGACCAACAAGGTGCGGTCCGTGGCGAGTTATGCCGGAATTGTGCAGTCGGTCGACCGGGCACGACTGGTCACCGCGCTCTCCAAGGAAGCGGTCCGCGCGGGCCGCGAGCTGGGGTGCCTTGTCCAGGTGGCACTTGACGCCGAGTCCGGTCAGCAGGGCGAGCGGGGCGGTGTGGCGCCGGACGGCGTCCCGGCGCTGGCGGAGGCGATCGCCGGAGCCGAAGGGCTGCGGCTGGACGGCGTGATGACGGTCGCGCCGCTGGCCGGGCCGTACGCCGGCCGCCAACTGGCCGCGTTCGAACGGCTCATGGAAATCTCAACCGACCTGCGCGCCACCCATCCTGCTGCCAACATGGTGTCCGCAGGCATGAGCGCGGACCTTGAGGACGCCGTGGCGGCCGGAGCGACACATGTGCGCGTCGGTACCGCGGTACTCGGAGTCCGACCACGGCTCGGGTAACGTCGCCAAGCAAGTCGGACCACAGCACAAAATATGGTCATTTCCGCAGAAAGCGGGGAGGCCGCGTGGATCCAAGGCCCTGGTGACGGAGCCGATCCACCACAGAGCGGAGGACGCAGAGAATGGCCGGCGCGATGCGCAAGATGGCGGTCTACCTCGGCCTCGTGGAGGACGATGGGTACGACGGCCGGGGGTTCGACCCCGACGACGAGTTCGAGCCCGAGCTCGACCCGGAACCCGACCGGGGACGGCGGCAACAGCACCAAGTGCAGGCCGAAACACGCCCGGAACGGGACGAACCCGTCCGTGCCGTGACGCCCCCGGCGCAACGCGAACCCGCCCCGCTCGCCCCGGAAAACGGACGACCCGCGCGAATCGCCCCCGTGTCATCCATCACACCCGACCGTCCGAATCTGGAGAAGAACGCACCGGTGATCATGCCCAAGGTTGTGTCCGAGCGGGAGCCCTACCGCATCACCACGCTGCACCCGCGGACCTACAACGAAGCCCGTACCATCGGGGAACACTTCCGCGAGGGCACTCCGGTGATCATGAATCTCACGGAGATGGATGACACCGATGCGAAGCGACTTGTCGACTTTGCGGCCGGTTTGGTGTTTGGTCTTCACGGCAGCATCGAGCGGGTGACGCAGAAGGTGTTCCTGTTGTCGCCTGCTAACGTCGATGTCACGGCGGAGGACAAGGCCCGTATCGCAGAGGGCGGGTTCTTCAACCAGAGCTGAGACGCAACACCGGGCACACCGAGGCCGTTGGGCCGACACAGAAGCAAGGGGAGAGGGACGCGCGAGATGAGTGTCGCTGGTCAGGTGATCTATATCGCGCTGTACTGCTTCCTGATCGTGTTGATCTTCCGGCTGGTGATGGACTATGTCTTCCAGTTCGCCCGTTCATGGCAACCCGGCAAGGCGATGGTGGTCATTCTGGAGGCCGCCTACACTGTCACTGATCCGCCACTCAAGCTTCTGCGGCGGGTAATCCCGCCGCTGCGTCTCGGGGGCGTGGCGCTCGACCTGTCCTTCTTCGTATTGATGATCATCGTCTACATCCTGATCACCGTCGTGAGGTCGGTGTTGTTGGTGTGAACGATACGGTCTTGCCGATTGCCGACGACTACGTTGAGGTGAAGTAGAGATGCCGTTGACCCCCGAGGACGTGCGGAACAAGCAGTTCACGACCGTCCGCCTCCGAGAAGGCTATGACGAGGACGAGGTCGATGCCTTCCTCGATGAGGTCGAAGCCGAACTGACCCGGCTCCTGCGGGAGAACGAGGACCTGCGCGCCAAGCTGGCCGCCGCCACCCGCGCCGCCGCGCAGAACCAGCAGCAGCAGGGGCTGCGCAAGGGACCGGACCAGCAGCAGGAGCAGCAGCAGCGTCCCGGGGCTCCCGTGCCCGCCGCCATATCCGGTCCGCAGCCGGTCCCGCCGCAGCAGCAGGGGATGGGTGGCCCGCCCCAACTGCCCGGTGGTGCACCGCAGCTGCCTCCTGGTCCCGGTGGCCACGGCCCGCAGGGCCCGCACGGTCCCGGTCCGATGGGCCCCGGCGGCCCGATGGGTGGCCCGATGGGCGGCCCCGGTGGTCCGCAGCAGCTCCAGCAGGGCGGCCCGCAGGGCGGTCCCGGTGGTGACAGTGCCGCGCGCGTGCTGTCGCTGGCGCAGCAGACCGCCGACCAGGCGATCGCGGAGGCCCGTTCCGAGGCCAACAAGATCGTCGGTGAGGCGCGCAGCCGTGCCGAGGGCCTGGAGCGGGACGCCCGCGCCAAGGCCGACGCGCTGGAGCGGGACGCGCAGGAGAAGCACCGCGTGGCGATGGGCTCGCTGGAGTCGGCCCGCGCGACGCTGGAGCGCAAGGTCGAGGACCTGCGCGGCTTCGAGCGCGAGTACCGCACGCGGCTGAAGTCCTACCTGGAGAGCCAGCTGCGTCAGCTGGAGAACCAGGCGGACGACTCGCTCGCCCCGCCGCGGACCCCGGCCGCCGCCTCGCTGCCGCCGTCCCCGTCGATGGCGTCGGCCGGTGCCGGCA
The DNA here is from genome assembly GCF_043202395.1 of Streptomyces sp. NPDC048197. Classification (NCBI taxonomy): domain Bacteria; kingdom Bacillati; phylum Actinomycetota; class Actinomycetes; order Kitasatosporales; family Streptomycetaceae; genus Streptomyces; species Streptomyces sp. NPDC048197. The sequence goes on along the minus strand of NZ_JBIDAJ010000003.1, from coordinate 250,510 downwards.
CGATGGGCGGCAACCACACCATGGGTGGCGGCCAGTCCATGGGCGGCAACCACTCGATGGGCAACGGTTCCAGCGGTGGTCCGTCCTACGGCGGTCAGCAGCAGATGTCGCCGGCGATGACCCAGCCGATGGCTCCGGTGCGGCCGCAGGGCCCGTCGCCGATGCAGCAGACCCCGTCGCCGATGAGGGGCTTCCTCATCGACGAGGACGACAACTGACGCCCGCCTGAGGCGTACCGTCGGCAATCAGGGCCGGGCCCCGAGGGACTTCCCTCGGGGCCCGGCCCTTTTGTGCGGTGGGTGGGCCCTGACGGGGCGCGCCCCGACAGGGCGTTGGCGACCGGGGTCCATGTTGATAAAACGGTCTCAACTGCCCATACCTGTACGGAAATGGCGAATGCCCCGGTGTGGTGCACACCGGGGCATTCTGGGTGAGGTCGGGCCTCGCGGATTACGCCTTACGGAGGTGGAACGTCAGTGCCAGTGCCTCGTCGGCGAAGGCCGGGCCGTAGCCGCTGTCCGGCTCGCCGGGGGCGAAGTCCGTGGCGAGGACCTCCTCGGCGATCAGACCGGCGTGCTCGGCCAGGGCCGTACGGACTTCCTCCTCGGACGACGCCCAGCGCAGCGCGATCCGGTCGGCGACGTCCAGACCGCTGTTCTTCCGCGCCTCCTGGATCAGCCGGATCGCGTCCCGGGCCAGACCGGCCCGGCGCAGCTCGGGGGTGATCTCCAGGTCCAGGGCGACCGTGGCGCCCGCGTCGGAGGCCACCGACCAGCCCTCGCGGGGGGTTTCGGTGATGATGACCTCGTCCGGGGTGAGGGAGACGGTCTCGCCGTCGACCTCGACGCTCGCCGTGCCTTCCCGGAGCGCGAGCGAGAGCGCCGCGGCGTCCGCGCCGGCGATGGCCTTGGCGACCGCCTGGACGCCCTTGCCGAACCGCTTGCCCAGCGCACGGAAGTTGGCCTTCGCGGTGGTGTCGACGAGCGAGCCGCCGCCCCCTCGACCAGAGGAAGATTCTGCGAGGGATGCCAGCGAGCTGACGTTCAGCTCCTCGGCGATCTGGGCGCGCAGGTCCTCGGGCAGCCCGGCGAAGCCGTGGGCCGCGACCAGCGCGCGGGACAGCGGCTGGCGGGTCTTCACACCGGACTCGGCGCGGGTCGCCCGGCCCAGCTCGACCAGCCGGCGGACCAGCGCCATCTGGGCGGAGAGCGCCGGGTCGATCAGCGACTGCTCGGCGACCGGCCAGCTGGAGAGGTGGACGGAGTCCGGGGCGTCCGGGGTGACCGGGGCGACCAGGTCCTGCCAGACCCGCTCGGTGATGAACGGGGTGAGCGGCGCCATCAGGCGGGTGACCGTCTCGATGACCTCGTGGAGGGTGCGCAGCGCGGCCGCGTCGCCCTGCCAGAAGCGGCGGCGCGAGCGGCGGACGTACCAGTTGGACAGGTCGTCGACGAAGGCGGACAGCAGCTTGCCGGCGCGCTGGGTGTCGAAGGACTCCAGGGAGTCGGTGACCTGCTCGACGAGGGTGTTCAGTTCACCGAGCAGCCAGCGGTCCAGCAGCGGCCGCTCGGCCGGGGCCGGGTCGGACGCGGACGGCGCCCACTGGGACGTCCGGGCGTACAGCGCCTGGAAGGCGACGGTGTTCCAGTACGTCAGCAGGGTCTTGCGGACGACTTCCTGGATGGTGTTGTGGCCCACCCGGCGGGCGGCCCACGGCGAACCGCCGGCCGCCATGAACCAGCGGACCGCGTCCGCGCCGTGCTGGTCCATGAGCGGGATCGGCTGGAGGATGTTGCCCAGGTGCTTGGACATCTTCCGGCCGTCCTCGGCGAGGATGTGGCCGAGGCAGACCACGTTCTCGTACGACGACTTGTCGAAGACCAGGGTGCCGACGGCCATCAGCGTGTAGAACCAGCCGCGGGTCTGGTCGATGGCCTCCGAGATGAACTGCGCCGGGTAGCGCTTCTCGAAGAGCTCCTTGTTGCGGTACGGGTAGCCCCACTGCGCGAACGGCATCGAGCCGGAGTCGTACCAGGCGTCGATGACCTCCGGGACGCGGACCGCGGTGTGGGCGCAGCCCTCCTCGGGGCACCCGAAGGTGATCGCGTCGATGAACGGGCGGTGCGGGTCCAGGCCCGACTGGTCGGTGCCGGTCAGCTCGGTCAGCTCGGCGAGCGAGCCGACGCAGGTGAGGTGGTCGTCCTCGCAGCGCCAGATGGGCAGCGGGGTGCCCCAGTAGCGGTTGCGGGACAGCGCCCAGTCGATGTTGTTGCTCAGCCAGTCGCCGAACCGGCCGTGCTTGACCGACTCGGGGAACCAGCTGGTGTTCTCGTTCTCCCGGAGGAGGGCGTCCTTGACGGCGGTGGTGCGGATGTACCACGACGGCTGGGCGTAGTAGAGCAGTGCGGTGTGGCAGCGCCAGCAGTGCGGGTAGCTGTGCTCGTAGGCGATGTGCTTGAAGAGCAGGCCGCGGGCGTCCAGGTCGGCCACCAGCGTGCCGTCGGCCTTCTTGAAGAACTGGCCGCCGACCAGGGGGAGTTCGTCCTCGAAGGTGCCGTCGGGGCGGACCGGGTTGACGACCGGGAGGCCGTACGCCTTGCAGGTCTTGAGGTCGTCCTCACCGAAGGCCGGGGCCTGGTGGACCAGACCCGTGCCGTCGTCGGTGGTGACGTACTCGGCGTTGACGACGAAGTTGGCGCCGTCCAGCTCGACCAGGGAGAACGGGCGCTCGTAGGACCAGCGCTCCATCTCGCGGCCGGTGAAGGACTGCCCGGTGGCCTCCCAGCCCTCGCCCAGCGCCTTCTCCAGCAGGGGTTCGGCGACGACCAGCTTCTCCGTGCCGTCGGTGGCGACGACGTAGGTGACGTCCGGGTGCGCGGCGGCGGCGACGTTGGAGACCAGGGTCCAGGGGGTCGTCGTCCAGACCAGCAGCGCGGCCTCGCCGGCCAGCGGGCCGGAGGTCAGCGGGAGGCGGACGTAGACCGAGGGGTCGACGACGGTTTCGTAGCCCTGTGCCAGCTCGTGGTCCGACAGGCCGGTGCCGCAGCGCGGGCACCACGGGGCGACGCGGTGGTCCTGGACCAGCAGGCCCTTGGTGAAGATCTGCTTCAGCGACCACCACACCGACTCGATGTAGTCGGGGTCCATGGTGCGGTACGGGTTGTCGAGGTCGGTCCAGTAGCCCATCCGCGTGGTGAGCTCGGCGAAGGCGTCGGTGTGCCGGGTCACCGATTCGCGGCACTTGGCGTTGAACTCGGCGATGCCGTACGCCTCGATGTCCTTCTTGCCGTTGAAGCCCAGCTCCTTCTCCACGGCCAGCTCGACCGGGAGGCCGTGGCAGTCCCAGCCGGCCTTGCGGTCGACGTGGTAGCCCTGCATCGTGCGGAACCGGGGGAAGACGTCCTTGAAGACGCGGGCCTCGATGTGGTGCGCGCCGGGCATGCCGTTGGCTGTCGGGGGGCCCTCGTAGAAGACCCACTCGGGCCGGCCCTCGGACTGCTGGAGGGTGCGGGCGAAGACCTTCTGCTCCTGCCAGAAATCGAGCACGGCGTGCTCGAGGGCGGGCAGGTCTACCTGGGCGGGTACCTGGCGGTACAAGGGCTGCTCACTCATCGGGGGCTTCCTCCGGCGGACATCTGCTGCTTCTCCGTCCGGAGGGACGAGAGCCCTGGCTCCCGCGGTACCACCCTCCTTGGCGGTGCGTGCCGCACCGCCCCCTCATTGGGGTCGCGCTGCCGGTTCTACTCGCCCTTTCCAGAGCTTTCTTCCGGCGGCTCCGGGGTGATCTTCACGCCGCGCACGCCCCCGGGCTTCCACCGTCCCCGGGTCGCTGCTGGCTGCGTACGGCGCTACTCGTCCCATCACTGCCTCTCGCTGGGCCCAGTGTACGGGGCGCCACCGACAGCGGCCGACCGGAATTCCGGCGGGGGCGTACGGGGGCGGGCGCAGGGTTCCGCAGGGAGTGCCGGCGGTGGTGCGGAACGGGGGCGCGCGACCGGGCCGTGACCCGAATGGCCAGCGGCCGGGTGCCGGGCGGCCAAGCGGATTACCGGGCGGGTAGCGGGGCACAACCGAGGCAGACCGGACTTCCGGGCCGGGTGGCAGGACCCGATGGGGCGGTGCGTCCCGTTGCCGCGTGCTCTGTGGCGATTTATCGTTCCCGTCACGATTCGCGAATAAAAGTCACATATGTGAAGGGGTCGCGGCCATGGTGGCGAAGAAGACCGCCGCGGAGAAGAGCACGACGCCTGCCGGCGAGGCCGTCGCGAAGCAGCCCGCACCGAAGAACAGCACTCCGAAGAAGGCCGCTCCGAAGAAGGCTGCCGCCCGGAAGACGACGGCCACGAAGACCACGGCCAAGAAGACGGCGGCCGCGAAGACCGCGAAGCGGGCTCCGGCCACGAAGGCCGCGGTGCCCGCGAAGAAGACGGGAGCCAAGACGGTGGTGGCGAAGAAGACGGCGGCCGCGACGGCCGGGGAGCACGGCAACGACTCCGCGGTGCCCGTGGCCCGGACGGCCGCGGCGCCCGGCGAGCTCGCGGTCCGGCCCGGCGAGGACCCCTGGACGGCCGCCGAGGTCGCCGAGGCCCGGTCGGAACTGATGGAGGAGGTCGGGCGGCTGCGGCTGGAGATCACCACCGCCGAGGACGCCATCGCCGGGCTGATGCGCGACTCCGGCGACGGCGCCGGCGACGACGAGGCGGACACCGGCAGCAAGAACATCACCCGTGAACACGAGCTCGCGCTCGCCTCCAACGCCCGCGAGATGCTCCACCAGACCGAGCGGGCCCTCGGCCGGCTGGACGCGGGCACCTACGGACTGTGCGAGAACTGCGGCAACCCCATCGGCAAGGCGCGGATGCAGGCATTCCCCCGGGCGACGCTGTGCGTGGAGTGCAAGCAGAAGCAGGAGCGCCGCTGAGCCGGCGCCCTCGGACCGGTCGTCGCGGGCGGCCCCCGGACCGCCCGCGCCCGTACGTGTGTGCCGTACTCTCGTGGTTCAGCCAGGCACGGCCTGGCGGCGGACACGACGGGCTGAGGGACTCACACGTGGCAGAGGCGGAACGCATCACCGGCACGCCGGAACCCGAGCCGGGTACCGGAGCGGATTCCCCGGTGGATTCCACAGCGGGGGACGCAGCGGACGCACCGGCGGAGGCGGAGCGGGGCGCCGGCCGCGGCAAGCGGCGGATCGCCGCGCTGCTGCTGGTGGCGTGCGTGGTCTACCTGCTCGACCTGGGAAGCAAGCTGCTGGTCGTGGCCAAGCTGGAGAACCACGAGCCGATCCAGGTGATCGGCACGCTGCTGCAGTTCAGTGTGATCCGCAACCGCGGCGCCGCCTTCAGCATCGGCGAGGCGCTGACCATCTTCCTGACGATCATCGCGGCGGCCGTGATCCTGGTCATCGCCCGGGTCGCCCGCAAGCTCTACAGCCTGCCCTGGGCCATCGCCCTCGGGCTGCTGCTCGGCGGCGCCTTCGGCAACCTCACCGACCGGATCTTCCGCTCGCCGGGCGTCTTCGAGGGTGCCGTGGTCGACTTCATCGCCCCCGCCCACTTCGCCGTCTTCAACCTCGCCGACTCCGCCATCGTCTGCGGCGGCATCCTGATCGTGATCCTCTCGTTCCGGGGGCTGGACCCCGACGGGACGCTCCACAAGGACTGACCTCACCAGGGGTCGGGGGCCGGGCCCCCGGCCGCCGGGCAGGGCACCGTGGGGCGACTGCCATACTCGTGGGGTGAGCACGCTTCCCGAGATCCGCACCCTGCCCGTACCGGACGGCCTGGAGGGCGAGCGCGTCGACGCCGCGCTGGCCCGGATGTTCGGCTTCTCCCGTACGAAGGCGGCCGAACTCGCCGCCTCCGGAAAGGTCCGGGTCGACGGGTCCGAGGTGATGAAGTCCGAGCGGGTGCGCGGCGGTGCCTGGCTGGAGGTCGAGATGCCGCAGGCCGCGGCGCCCGTGGAGATCGTGCCCGAGCCCGTCGAGGGCATGGAGATCGTGCATGACGACGACGACATCGTCGTGATCGTCAAGCCGGTGGGCGTGGCCGCGCACCCCAGCCCCGGCTGGACCGGCACCACCGTCATCGGCGGCCTGGCCGCGGCCGGCTACCGCATCTCCACCTCCGGTGCCGCCGAGCGCCAGGGCATCGTGCACCGCCTCGACGTCGGCACCTCCGGCCTGATGGTGGTCGCCAAGTCCGAGCGGGCGTACACGTCCCTCAAGCGGCAGTTCAAGGAGCGCGTCCCCGACAAGCGCTACCACGCGCTGGTCCAGGGCCACCCGGACCCCATGAGCGGCACCATCGACGCCCCCATCGGCCGGCACCCGCAGCACGACTACAAGTGGGCGGTCACCGCCGAGGGCAAGCCGTCGGTCACGCACTACGACCTGATCGAGGCGTTCCGCGCGGCCAGCCTGCTGGACATCAAGCTGGAGACCGGCCGCACCCACCAGATCCGGGTGCACATGGCCGCCCACCGCCACCCCTGCGTCGGTGACCTCACCTACGGCGCGGACCCCACCCTCGCCAAGCGGCTGGGCGTCGGCCGGCAGTGGCTGCACGCGGTCCGCCTCGGCTTCGAGCACCCCTCCGACGGCAGCTGGGTCGAGTTCGCGTCCGCCTACCCGGACGACCTCCAGCACGCCCTGGACACCGTGCGGGACGAGAGCAGCTGACCGGGCCGGGTGACGGCGCGCGGCCGGCGGAACGCGGCGCCGCGCGGGCCGGCACGGCGGTCAACCACGGCGGGCATGGCACCCTTGGTCGGAAAGTGATCGAATCCGACCGCTTCGGAGCGTAGCCACCGTGGATCAGCTGGCTCTGCTGTTCGTCCTTCTGCTCGGAGCCGTGGTGATGGTTCCGGTCGGCGACCGGCTGGGACTGCCGTCACCGGTGCTGATGACCCTCGCCGGGGCCGTCCTGGCGCTGCTGCCGTTCGTCCCCAACGTCGAGGTACCGCCCGAGTTCATCCTGCCCGTGGTGCTGCCGCCGCTGCTCTACGCGGCCGTGCAGCGCACGTCCTGGCGGCAGTTCACCGCCAACCTCCGGCCGATCTTCCTGCTCGCCGTCGCGCTGGTCTTCGCCACCACGGCCGCGGTGGCCGCGGTCGCCCAGGCGGTGGTGCCCGGGATGCCGGTGGCCGCCGCGGTGGTGCTCGGCGCGCTGGTCGCCCCGCCCGACCCGGTGGCCGCGACCGCGGTCGCCGGCAAACTGGGGCTGCCCCGCCGGATGGTCTCCATCCTGGAGGGCGAGGGCCTCTTCAACGACGTCACCGCGATCGTGCTCTACCACGTCGCGCTCGCCGCGGTGGTCAGCGGCAGCTTCTCGGTGCCCGGCGCGCTCGGCTCGCTGGTCCTGTCCGCCGTGGTGGCCATAGCGGTCGGTCTGGCGATCGGCTGGGTGACCAACAAGCTGATGGGCCTGCTCGGCGACCCCACGCTGCAGATCGGGCTGACGCTGCTGGTGCCGTTCGTGGCGTACGTGCTCGCCGAGGAGTTCCGCGGCTCCGGGGTGCTGGCGGTGCTGACCTGCGCGCTCTTCCTCGCCGAGTATGCGGTCGACCCGGACGACGTGATGGGCCGGCTCGCCGGATACACCTTCTGGGAGGTCGTCGACACCCTCGTCACCGGTGTGGCCTTCGGGCTGATCGGCCTGGAGCTGCACAACATCTTCGGGGCCGCCGCACACCGCTGGGGCCAGCTGATCGGCGCCGGTGCCGCGGTCGTGGCGGTCGTCGTCGGCGTCCGCCTGCTGTGGCTGCTGCCCGCCGCCTGGCTGGCGAAGCGGATGCACAAGCGCCGCGACTACGACGAGGACATCCCGATGAGCTGGCGCGAGACGCTCATCATGTGGTGGTCGGGGATGCGCGGGGTGGCCTCGGTGGCGCTGGCGCTGGCCATCCCGTTCGGCGTGGACGGCGGGCCGTTCCCGGCCCGGAACGACATCCTCTTCATCGCGTTCGCGGTGGTCCTCGCCACCCTCCTCGTCCAGGGTCTGACGCTGCCCTGGCTCGTGCGCAGGCTGCGGGTGCGGGCCGACACCGATGCCGTGGACGCCCTGGAGCGGGAGCTGGCGGTCCGGGTGATCAAGGCGTCCAAGCGGCGGCTGAAGGAGATCATGGAGGTCGAGGAGCTGCCCGACGAGGTCAGCGACCAGCTCTCCCGCCGGGCCTTCGACATCGGCGCCCGGATCGCGCCGGACATCGTCGACGACGAGCGGCGCGACCTCTTCGAGAAGCGGATCAGCCGGCTGAAGAAGGTGCAGCGCATCCAGGGCGAGATGCTTTCGGCGGCCCGCCACGAGGTGCTGGCCGCGCGCAGCGAACCGGGCGCCGACCCGGAGATCGTCGACCGGGTGCTGCGCCACCTGGACATGCGCAGTCTGCGCGGCGCCCCCTGAGACGTCCGTGGGTCCACGGGGCCCCCGGGGTCAGTCGCGCGTGCGGCCCGCGTCCGGCGGTCCGTCCAGCTCCGCCGGTGCCGTGCTGATCCGCGGCAGCGCGTAGGCGTGCTCGGTCCGCAGCCATTCGAGCATCCGCTCGCGGACCTCGCAGCGCACGGACCAGATCGCGTCCGCGTCCCGGGCGGTGACCAGCGCCCGCACCAGGATCGTGGTCGGCGTGGTGTCGCTGACCACCAGGCTCCAGGCCCGGCCGTCCCAGTCCGGGCACTCCTGGAGGACCTCCAGCAGGTGCTGCCGCATCTTCTCCACCGGCGCGCTGTGGTCGAGGTGGAAGAAGACCGTGCCGGTCATCTGGGCGCCGCCGCGCGACCAGTTCTCGAACGGCTTGCCGGTGAAGTACGACACCGGCATGGTGATCCGCCGCTCGTCCCAGGTCCGCACGGTCAGGAAGGTCAGCGTGATCTCCTCGACGGTGCCCCATTCGCCGTCCACCACGACGGTGTCGCCGATCCGCACCATGTCGCCGAAGGCGATCTGCAGCCCGGCGAAGAGGTTGCCGAGGGTGGACTGGGCGGCGATACCGGCGACGATGCCCAGCAGCCCGGCGGACGCCAGCATGGACGTGCCGACCGTCCGCATCTCCGGGAAGGTCAGCAGCATCGAGGCGGCCGCGACGACGGTCACCACCGCCGTCACCACCCGCTGGATCAGCGTCACCTGGGTGCGCACCCGCCGCACCCGCGCCACGTCCCGGGCAGTGGCCGCGTAGCGGGAGTACGACGACTCCACTATCGCCGCCGCGGCCCGGATGGCCAGCCAGGCGGTGGCCGCGATCAGCACCAGGCTGAGCGTCTGGCCGATCCCCGCCTCGTGGTTCTCGACGGCCGTCAGCCCGGTCTCGTCGTACGCGCCGCGCAGCAGGGCCGCGCAGAGCGCCACCTGCAGCGGTATCCGGCAGCGCCGCAACAGCCCCCACAGGGGGGTCTCGGGGTGCGCGGCGTCCACCCGGCGCAGGGCCCGGTCGGCGAGCCAGACCAGGACGAGCGTGATGACGACGGAGCCGCCCAGGACGGCGATGGGGCGCAGCACGTCCTCCACGGACACGGATTCCTCCTCGGCTGGGATGCGCTGTCTGTGCGGGTACCCGGTCCTGCCGACCGTAACTGGCAGGATGGAAGGAGAGCGATCCGATCAAGGGAAGTGATGCAGTGCCGGCCACCAGCGAGCCCGCGACCAGCGGGGTTTCGACGATTGTGCTGTTCCACTCGGTGTGCGGGCTGCGCCCCGCGGTGCATGCGGCCGCGGACCGGCTGCGCGCCGCGGGACACGAGGTGATCGTCCCCGACCTGTTCGACGGGCGGACCGCCGACTCCGTGCCGGACGGCATCCTGATCAAGGACGAGATCGGCAAGGAGGAGCTGCTCAAGCGCGCCATCACGGCCGTCGCCCCGTACTCCGAGCGCGGTCTGGTCTATGCCGGGTTCTCCTTCGGCGGCGCGGTCGCCCAGAACCTCGCGCTGGGCGACGAGAAGGCCCGCGGGCTGCTGCTGATGCACGGCACCTCGGACATCGCCGAGGGCGCGGCCGTCGACGAGCTGCCGGTGCAGCTGCACGTCGCCGACCCCGATCCGTTCGAGCCGCACGACTGGCTGACCGCCTGGTACCTGCAGATGCGCCGGGCCGGCGCGGACGTGGAGGTCTTCCGCTACGCCGGCGCCGGCCACCTCTTCACCGACCCCGATCTGCCGGACTACGACGCGGAGGCGGCGGAGAGCGCCTGGAAGGTGGCGCTGGGGTTCCTGGCGGAAATCTGAGGACCTCGGGCCAGGAGGAGCCACCCCCTGGCCCGCCGTCCCGGTCCTAGCCCGCCGGCCGGTCCGCCCGCTCGATCTGCTGGGTGCCGCTCCGGGTGCGGTAGGAGCGCAGCAGGCTGCTGGTCGCGTTCGGGTCGGTCTTGTCGGAGATGCCGTAGTAGTCCATCTGCGTGCGCTCGGCCTGGACGTCCAGGACCCCGTAGCCGTGCGAGTCCATGTCCAGCCACTTCACGTGCCGGTTGGCGGCCCGGATGGCGGCGACCCCGGCCAGCGAGACGGTGTGCGGGGCGACGTGCAGGAAGTCGTCGACGTTGTCGGAGGTGACGGAGGTGACCACGAACTCCGTCGCCACCGGCGCGGTGGCGGGGTAGGTCGCCGCCTTCAGCGGGACGTCGTTGGCCCAGGCCATGTGGATGTCGCCGGTCAGGAAGACGGTGTTGTCGATCCCGCGGTCGCTGAGGTGGCTGAGCAGTTCGCGCCGGTCGTCGGTGTAGCCGTCCCACTGGTCGGTGTTGATCGCCAGGCCCTCCTTGGGTATCCCGAGGATCTCGGCGAGCGGGCCGAGCAGATGCGCCGGTAGGGAGCCGAAGGCGACCTGGGAGACCATCACCGAGGTGCCGACCAGCCGCCAGGCGGTGTCGGAGCGTTCGAGACCGGACTTGAGCCAGTCCAGCTGGGCCCGCCCGGTGATCGTCCGGCCCGGGTCGTCGACCGCGCCGCTGCCCGGTGCCGCCTGCTGGTCGCGGAACGACCGCAGGTCCAGCAGGTGAAGGTCGGCGAGGTTGCCGAAGCGCAGCCGGCGGTAGGTGGTCCCGGCGACGGACGGCCGCACCGGCATCCACTCGAAGTACGCCTGCTTCGCCGCGGCCATCCGGGCGGACCAGGAACCCTCGGTGTCCGGCTGGTGGTTGACCGCACCGCCCTTCCAGGCGTTGTCGGCGAACTCGTGGTCGTCCCAGATGGCGATGACCGGGTGGGTGGCGTGCATCGCCAGCGCGTCCGGGTCGGTCTTGTGGACGCCGTGCCGGATGCGGTAGTCGGCGAGGGTGAGCAGTTCGTGGGCGGGGGAGTGCGGACGCACGACGTACTTGAAGTCCGGGTACTCGCCGGACTTGTACTCGTAGAGGTAGTCGCCGAGGTGCAGCACCGCGTCCAGCTCGGTGCGGGCCGCCAGGTGCCGGTAGGGCGAGAAGTACCCGGATTCCCAGTTGGCGCAGGAGACCACGCCGAAGCGGACGTTGCCCGGCGCGGCGTCGTGCGCGGGGGCGGTGCGGGTGCGGCCGACGGGGGAGTGCTGCCCGCCGGCGGTGAAGCGGTAGTAGTAGGTGGTGGCCGGCCGCAGGCCGCGGACGTCCGCCTTGACGGTGTGGTCGTGGGCCGCCGAGGTGGTCACCTTCCCCCGGGCGACGGCCGTGCCGAAGCCCTTGTCGGCGGACACCTCCCAGGCCACCTCCGTGGCCGGGCCGCGGCCGGAGCCCGGCGTGGCCGACGGGGCCGGGGTGATGCGGGTCCACAGCAGTACGCCGTCCGGCAGCGGGTCCCCCGAAGCGACCCCGTGCTGGAAGAACGAGCCCTGGCCCGGGCCCTGTTGGGCGTGGGCGGTGGTGGCACCGGCGAGCGGCAAGAGGGCGGCGGTGGCGGCGACGGCCGTGACGGCGGTGCGGCGCGAGATCTGGTCGTGATCGGTCACGGGCGATCACCCTACTGGCCGGTAGACCGTCAACGGGAGGGCGGTGCACGGGAATTACCCGGAATTCGCCCTCCCGTTGCCGGCCGTCCGCTCAGCGGGAGCCCGTGGGGTCCTTTTCGCCCTCGCGGATACCCTTTCCACCGCTCTTGCCGGAATCGCCGCCGGAGTTCTTGCCGGTGTCCGCCCCGGAGCCCGTGCCCTTCGCCGGGCCGAACTCCTTGTCGATCATCTTCTCGAAGGCGGCCTTCGCCAGCCGCTTGTACTGCGCCTCCGTCATCCGCGGGTCCTGCGGGATCTGCGGCATCACCAGCTTCTTGTCGCCGTGCATGAACGTCGGCGTGCCCTTGACGCCCTTGCGGCCGAACAGCGCGGTCATGTCCATCGCCCAGCGGTCGTAGGTGCCCTTCTTGACCGCCGTCTCGAACGCCTTGTTGCCCTTCAGCTCCGGAACGTCGGCCGCGACCTTGAGCAGCTCGGAGTCCTTGGCGTAGAGGTCCTCGCGCTCGTCCGGGTGGTACTTCCCCGAGTACAGCGCGGACTTGTACTTCAAGAACGCCTCGGGGCTGACGTCGAGCGCGGCGCCCAGCGCGCTCAGCGCGTTCTTGGAGCCCTCGCCGCCCTGCATCCCGTCGATGAAGGTGTACATCGTGAAGCGGACCTTGTAACGGCCATCGTGGAGGTCCTTCAGGAGCGCCGAGCCGCTGCTCTGCTCGAAGGCCGCGCACGCCGGACAGCGGACGTCCTCGAAGACCTCCATGGTCTCCTTGGCCTTCGGGTCGCCTATCAGGATCTCGGTGTGGTCCTTGCCCTGGGTGTGCGCCGGGGCGACCTGCCGGGCCTCCTTGGCGGCCTCCCAGCCGGTCGGCTCGTTGGCCTTGACGACGGCGAAGCCGATCCCGCCGGCCACGGCGAGCACGCCGACCACGGCGCCGGCCACGATCAGCTGCCGGCGCAGCCGCTCCTTCTTCTTCTGCCGCTCCCGCTCGGCGCGGATCCGCTCGCGGGCCGCCTGCTTGTTGCCCTGGCTGTTGCGGTTGCTCATGTGGGGGTCCCCTCGGAGGTGGTGTGGTGGTGCGTACGGAAGGTCAGACGGCGGCCGGGCGGGGCGGGCCGCGGCGCCGGACGCAGTGCACGAGGAGGGGGAGCGGACGGGCCGGCGGCAGCGGGTGCGGCGGACGGACCCGGCGGCGGGGCGGGAGCAGTGCCGCCGCGGTCACCGCGGCCGCGGTCAGCAGCGGGCGGAAGGTGGCGGCCGCCGCGGCGCGCAGCAGCGCGTCCAGGGCGGCGTCCCCGCGGTGCAGCCAGCCGGCGGCGAGCAGGCCGACCGTGAGGTGGGCGGCCAGCAGCAGCCAGGGCGCGGCGGCCGGGACGGCCGGCGGCAGCGGACCGCCGGGGTGGGCCGCCAGCCGCGCCAGCGGGGTGCCCCACTCGCCGCTCCGGCACAGCAGATCGACGCCCACCGAGCGCAGCGCACCGGCGAGCGGCCCGCCGGCCGGCCCGTAACAGGTGTGCTGCCCGGCGGTGAAGACGGTGTCGGCGGCCAGCTCCAGCGGCACCAGCAGCCCGGCCACGGCCCGGTAGCCGCGCTCCCGGCCGGTCAGCGGATAGGCCGCGGCGAAGACCCCGGCGCAGATCGCGGCGACCGCGGCGGGCGGCAACGGGGCGTGGGAGAGCAGCACATGGGAGGCCGCGGACAGCGTGGTGCACAGGGCGGTGAACAGCGCCGCCCGCACCACCCTGAGCTGAACCGCCGGTGCACCCGCCGGCCGGGCGCCCGGGCGCACTCCCGTCGCCTGCACGGTCGGGAGTCTGCCATGTGCACGGCATCCGGCCGGGTCAAGATTTGGCATCGGCCGGCGTGCGGACCGCACGCCGGCCGGGAAACACCACGGACCGTCAGGTCAGTGCTTGAGCTCCTTGTCGACCATCGAGTTGAAGGCCGCGACGGTGGACGGCGCCACCTTCCCCTGCGGGCTGTCCGTGCCGATGACGGTGTCGTTGACCTTCAGGGTCGGGGTGCTGGTGACGTCCTTGTGGGAGTTGAACTCGGTGGACATCTCCAGCGCCCACCGGTCGTACGTCCCGGCCTTGACGGCCTTCTGGAACGCCGCGTTGCCCTTCAGCGCCGGGATGGTGTCGGCGACCTTGATCAGGTAGCTGTCGTCGGCGAACTTGTCCGGCCCGGTCTCCTCCGGGTGGAACTCCTTCGAGTACAGCGCGTACTTGTACTTCAGGAAGGCGTCCGGGCTGACGTTGAGCGCGGCGCCCAGCGCGGACAGCGCGTTCTTGGAGCCGGTGCCCTTGAGGTTGGCGTCGAGGAACGTGCCGAGGTGGTACTCCGCCTTGTACCGGCCGTCCTTGATGTCCTTCTCGACGGTCGCGCCGACGTTCTGCTCGAAGGCCGAGCAGCCCGGGCAGCGCGGGTCCTCGAAGAGGCCGAGGGTGTTCTTGGCGTCCGGCTTGCCGACGACGACGGTCGTGCCGTTGGCGCCGGTGGTGTGCGCGGGCTTGACCAGCTTGGCCTTGGCGGCCTTCGCCCAGGCCTTGCTGTCGCCCGCGCTGGCCGCGGCGTCGCCCCCGGAGGAGCTGCCGCCCCCCGAGGTGGCGACCGCGACCCCGATGCCGCCGGCTATGGCCAGCACGCCGACGATCGCGCCGCCGACGATCAGCTGCCGGCGCATCCGGTCCTTCTTCGCCTGCCGCTCGCGCTCGGCGCGCAGTCGCTCGCGGGCTGCCTGCTTGTTGGCCTGGCTGTTGCGGTTGCTCATGACTTCCTGCTCCGTGGGGTCCGTGGGACGGGTGTGCGTGCTGCGGGAGGCGTACGCGGCGCGGGTGAGCGTACGCGTACGGCGCGGCCGGCCGCGCGGGCCGGGGAGAACCGGCCTCAGGCGGCGAGCACGCAGGGCGGCCCGCGGCGCACGACGCAGTGCACGAGCAGGGGGACGGCGCGGGCCCGCGGCCCGCTCCGTACGGAGGCGGGGACGGGGCGGCGCGGGACGGCCGTGGCGCCGATGACCGCGACCGCGATCAGCAGCGGGCGGAACGCGACCGCGCAGACCGCGCCGAGCAGCTGGGCCAGCGCGGCCTCACCGCGGCGCAGCCAGCCGGCCGCCAGCAGCCCGACGGCCAGGTGAGCCGCGAGCAGCAGCAGCCAGGCCGAGGCCGGTACGGCAGGCTCGTCGGTCAGCCGCAGGAAGGGGGCGCCCACGCTCCCGCCGCCGCAGAGCAGGTCCACCCCGAGCGAGCGCAGCGGGCCGGCCACCGGGCCGCCCGCCGCGCCGTAGCAGGTGTGCTGACCGAAGCTGAAGACCAGGTCGGCGGCGAGTTCCAGGGGGAGCAGCAGCGCCGCGATCCGCCAGTAGCCGCGCTCCCGGCCGGCCAGCGCGTAGGCGAGCGCGAAGACGGCGGCGCAGAGCGCGGCGACGGTGGTGAGCGGGAGCGGCATCCGGGACAGCAGTACGTGGGAGCCCGCGGACAGCGTCACGCACAGCGCCGTGAAGAGCGCCGCGCGCAGTGCCCGCAGGTGTACCGCCGAGATGTCCATCGCTGCCGAGTGTGCCATGCGCGGGGATAAGCGGCGCCTAAGGGGAGCGGCCAAGGGGACGGGTCCCGGCCAGGCATGATCGGGGCCCGTCCGCTCCGCCGGCTACGCCTCCGTCAGGCCCGGGATCCGGCCGTTGCGGAAGAGGTCGACGAAGATCTGGTGGTCGGCGCGGGCCCGGGCGCCGTAGGAGTGCGCGAAGTCCACCAGCAGCGGGGCGAAGCCGTCCTCGTCGGCGGCGATCGCCGCGTCGATGGCCCGCTCGGTCGAGAACGGGACCAGCGAGTGGCCGCTCTCGTCGTCCGCCGCGGCGTGCATGGTGGCCGTCGCGCGGCCCAGATCGGCGACGACCGCGGCGATCTCCTCGGGGTCGTCGATGTCCGACCAGTCCAGGTCGACCGCGTACGGCGAGATCTCGGCGACCAGCTGACCGGTGCTGCGCCCGTCCTCCTCGATCTGGGTCCAGCCCAGCCACGGGTCGGCGTGGTCCTGCAGGGCGCGCTGGGAGATGACCGTGCGGTGGCCCTCGTGCTCGAAATAGCCGCGGACCGCGGGGTCGGTGATGTGCCGCGAGACGGCCGGGGTCTGCGCCTGCTTCATGTAGATCACGACGTCGTTCTCCAGGGCGTCGCTGTTGCCCTCCAGGAGGATGTTGTACGACGGCAGACCGGCCGAGCCGATGCCGATCCCGCGCCGGCCCACCACGTCCTTGACCCGGTAGGAGTCCGGCCGGCCCAGGCTCGACTCCGGCAGCGTCTCCAGATAGCCGTCGAACGCGGCGAGCACCTTGTAGCGGGTCGCCGCGTCCAGCTCGACGCTGCCGCCGCCCGCGGCGAACCGCCGCTCGAAGTCGCGGATCTCGGTCATCGAGTCCAGCAGCGCGAAGCGGGTCAGCGACCGGGCGTCGCGCAGCGCGTCCAGCAGCGGGCCCTCGGCGGTGTCCAGGCTGAAGGGCGGCACCGCGTCCTGGTCGGCCTTCTTCGCACCGGACGCCAGCGCGTGGATCCGCTCCCGGTAGGCACCGGCGTATATCCGCACCAGGTGGGTGATCTGCTCGTCACTGAGCGCCTTGGCGTAGCCGATCAGCGCGACCGAGGCGGCGAACCGCTTGAGGTCCCAGGTGAACGGGCCGACGTACGCCTCGTCGAAGTCGTTGACGTTGAAGATCAGCCGTCCGGTGGCGTCCATGTACGTGCCGAAATTCTCGGCGTGCAGATCGCCGTGGATCCACACCCGGCCGGTGCGCTCGTCCAGGTACGGGCCGCGGTCCGCGCCGTCCGCCAGGTCCCGGTAGAACAGGCAGGCCGTGCCCCGGTAGAAGGCGAACGCGGAGGCGGCCATCTTCCGGAATTTCACCCGGAATGCCGCGGGGTCGGCGGCGAGCAGCTCTCCGAAGGCGGTGTCGAAAACGGCGAGGATCTCCTCGCCGCGCTGCGCGGCGTCCTGCGCCGGGGCGTACTGGGACGGCATCGCTGGGTGCCTCCTGAGGTGCGGAAAACAAGGGCGGAGAGCCGGAACTGACCGTGTGGGGGACACCCCCGGGCATGGCCGGGGGAGGGTCTGCCGGGACATCTGCCGGGACAACGGCCGAGGCTACCCACGAGTGCCCCGCGAGTGTCAGTGGGGAGTCGTAGACTTCGAGACCGTCCAGCCCACCAGTCGCCCACTTGTCTCCCGGAGGTCCCGCGCCGTGGCCAAGCCGCCGTTCACGCACCTGCACGTGCACACCCAGTACTCCCTGCTGGACGGTGCGGCGCGGTTGTCGGACATGTTCAAGGCGGCCAACGAGATGGGCATGTCGCACATCGCGATGTCCGACCACGGCAACCTCCACGGCGCCTACGACTTCTTCCACTCCGCGCAGAAGGCCGGGGTCACGCCGATCATCGGCATCGAGGCGTACGTCGCCCCCGAGTCGCGGCGCAACAAGCGCAAGATCCAGTGGGGCCAGCCGCACCAGAAGCGCGACGACGTCTCCGGTTCCGGTGGTTACACCCACAAGACCATCTGGGCGGCGGACAAGACCGGTCTGCACAACCTCTTCCGGCTGTCCTCGGACGCGTATCAGGAGGGCTGGCTGCAGAAGTGGCCGCGGATGGACAAGGAGACCATCGCGCAGTGGTCCGAGGGCCTGATCGCGTCCACCGGCTGCCCGTCGGGCGAACTGCAGACCCGGCTGCGGCTGGGGCAGTACGAGGAGGCCCGCAAGGCCGCCGCCGAGTACCAGGACATCTTCGGCAAGGACCGGTATTTCCTGGAGCTGATGGACCACGGCATCGAGATCGAGCGCCGGGTCCGCGACGACCTGCTGAAGATCGGCAAGGAACTCGGCATCCCGCCCCTGGTGACCAACGACTCGCACTACACCTACGCCCACGAGTCCGCGGCGCACGACGCCCTGCTGTGCATCCAGACCGGCAAGAACCTCTCCGACCCGGACCGCTTCCGCTTCGACGGCACCGGCTACTACCTCAAGTCCACCGAGGAGATGTACGCCATCGACTCCTCGGACGCCTGGCAGCAGGGATGTGACAACACCCGGCTGGTCGCCGACCAGATCGACACCACCGGCATGTTCGAGAAGCGCGACCTGATGCCGAAGTTCGACATCCCGGAGGGCTTCACCGAGGTCACCTGGTTCCAGGAGGAGGTCCGGCGCGGCATGGCCCGCCGCTTCCCGGGCGGCATCCCCGAGGACCGCCAGAAGCAGGCCGAGTACGAGATGGACGTCATCATCCAGATGGGGTTCCCGGGCTACTTCCTCGTGGTCGCCGACTTCATCATGTGGGCCAAGAACAACGGCATCGCGGTCGGCCCCGGCCGTGGTTCCGCGGCCGGTTCGATCGTGGCGTACGCCCTGGGCATCACCGACCTCGACCCGATCGAGCACGGGCTGATCTTCGAGCGGTTCCTCAACCCCGAGCGCGTGTCCATGCCCGATGTCGACATCGACTTCGACGAGCGCAGGCGCGTCGAGGTGATCAGGTACGTCACGGAGAAGTACGGCGCCGACAAGGTCGCCATGATCGGCACCTACGGCAAGATCAAGGCCAAGAACGCCATCAAGGACTCCGCCCGCGTCCTCGGCTACCCGTACGCCATGGGCGATCGCCTCACCAAGGCCATGCCCGCCGACGTCCTCGGCAAGGGCATCGACCTCGACGGCATCACCAACCCCTCGCACCCCCGGTACAACGAAGCCGGCGAGATCCGCGGCATGTACGAGAACGAACCGGACGTGAAGAAGGTCATCGACACCGCCAAGGGCGTCGAGGGCCTGGTCCGGCAGATGGGTGTGCACGCGGCCGGCGTGATCATGTCCAGCGAGCCGATCGTCGACCACGCCCCGATCTGGGTGCGGCACACCGACGGCGTGACGATCACGCAGTGGGACTACCCCCAGTGCGAGTCGCTCGGCCTGCTGAAGATGGACTTCCTGGGCCTGCGCAACCTCACCATCATGGACGACGCCGTCAAGATGGTGAAGAAGAACAAGGGCGTCGACCTGGAGCTGCTCTCCGTCCCGCTGGACGACCCCAAGACGTACGAGATGCTCTGCCGCGGTGACACCCTCGGCGTCTTCCAGTTCGACGGCGGCCCGATGCGGTCGCTGCTCCGGCTGATGAAGCCCGACAACTTCGAGGACATTTCCGCCGTCTCGGCCCTGTACCGCCCGGGCCCGATGGGCATGGACTCGCACACCAACTACGCGCTGCGCAAGAACGGCCTCCAGGAGATCACCCCGATCCACCCGGAGCTGGAGGAGCCGCTCAAGGAGGTCCTCGGCCTCACCTACGGCCTGATCGTCTACCAGGAGCAGGTGCAGAAGGCCGCCCAGATCATCGCCGGGTACTCCCTCGGCGAGGCCGACATCCTCCGCCGCGTCATGGGCAAGAAGAAGCCCGAGGAGCTGGCGAAGAACTTCGTCCTCTTCCAGGAGGGCGCGCGGAAGAACGGCTTCTCCGACCAGGCGATCCAGGCACTGTGGGACGTCCTGGTCCCGTTCGCCGGCTACGCCTTCAACAAGGCGCACTCCTCCGCGTACGGCCTGGTCACGTACTGGACCGCGTACCTCAAGGCGAACTACCCGGCCGAGTACATGTCCGCGCTGCTGACGTCCGTGCGCGACGACAAGGACAAGTCGGCGGTCTATCTGAACGAGTGCCGCCGCATGGGCATCAAGGTGCTGCCGCCGAACGTCAACGAGTCCGAGGCCAACTTCGCGGCCCAGGGCGACGACGTCATCCTCTTCGGCCTCACCGCGGTCCGCAACGTCGGCCAGAACGTCGTCGATTCGATCATCCGCTGCCGCAAGGCCAAGGGGAAGTACGCCTCGTTCCCGGACTACCTCGACAAGGTCGACGCGGTGGTCTGCAACAAGCGCACCACCGAATCGCTGATCAAGGCCGGTGCCTTCGACGAGCTGGGCCACACCCGCAAGGGCCTGACGGCGCACTACGAATCGATGATCGACAACGTCGTCCAGGTCAAGCGCAAGGAGGCCGAGGGCCAGTTCGACCTCTTCGGCGGCATGGGCGACGACTCCACCGACGACGGCCCCGGTTTCGGGCTGGACGTGGAGTTCTCCGAGGACGAGTGGGACAAGACCTATCTGCTCGCCCAGGAGCGCGAGATGCTCGGTCTGTACGTCTCCGACCACCCGCTCTTCGGCCTGGAGCACGTGCTGTCCGACAAGGCCGACGCCGCCATCTCCCAGCTCACCGGCGGCGACTACTCCGACGGCTCGATCGTCACCATCGGCGGCATCATCTCCGGCCTCCAGCGCAAGATGACCAAGCAGGGCAACGCCTGGGCGATCGCCACCGTCGAGGACCTCGCCGGCTCCATCGACTGCATGTTCTTCCCGGCGACGTACCAACTCGTGTCCACCCAACTCGTCGAGGACACCGTGGTGTTCGTCAAGGGCCGCCTCGACAAGCGCGAGGACATCCCGCGGCTGGTCGCCATGGAGATGATGGTCCCCGACCTCTCCGAGGCCGGTACCAACGCCCCCGTGACCATCACCATCCCGACGGTCAAGGTCACCCCGCCGATGGTCGAGAAGCTCGGTGAGGTGCTCAGCAGCCACCGCGGCTCCACCGAGGTGCGGATCAAGCTCCAGGGCGCCCGCAAGACCACGGTGCTCCGGCTGGACCGGCACCGGGTCACCCCCGACCCGTCGCTCTTCGGCGACCTCAAGGTGCTGCTCGGCCCGTCCTGCCTGGCCGGCTGACCGGACACCGGTGCACCCGAGGGGCGCGTCCCGCCGTGGACGCGCCCCTCAATTCGTCTGTCCTACACGTCAGTTGTGGCCGAACCGGCGCTCGCGGTTCTTGCGGGCGAGATCCCCCGGGGTGGCGGTGACCGACTTCGTCTGGGCCTCCATGGACGACTTCTGAGCCGCCTGCCGGCCGCGCTCCGCCGGGCCGGCGGCCTTCTGACTGCGGTCCTGTTTCTTGTCCTTGGCCATGACCGTTGCCTCCTGAGGGGGAATCTGGGATCGGGGCCGGGACCAGACTTACACGCCGGACAGAACCCTGCATTTCGGGCAATTACCCTCTGTAATGCGGACGATCACGCGCTGTACCCGAGATCCCCGCCGAATCCGCCACGCCGATGATCCAGTTCCGGCAGATAACGCCCGTACGGTCGGGCAGACTCGAAGGAAAGCCGAAGGAAAAACTCGTGCCACGGGCCGAGCCGGGGGGCGACCGGACTTTCAGCACCTCAGGGAAGAGGGTGGAACGTGGATCGCTGCGTCGTCCTGGTGGACGCCGGATACTTGCTCGGCGCCGCCGCGAGCCTGCTCGCCGGAGAGCCCGCCCGTTCCCGGATCACCGTCGATCACGCCGCCCTCATCCAGGGCCTGCGCCAGCGCGCCGAGGCGGACACCGAACGCCCGCTGCTGCGCATCTACTGGTTCGACGGCGCCCCCGACCGCGTCCCGCAGCCCGAGCACCGCCGGCTGCGCGTGATGCCCCGGGTCACCGTCCGGCTGGGCGCCCTGACCCGCAGCGACGGCCGCTGGGCGCAGAAGGGCGTGGACGCCGCCATGCACGCCGAGCTGACCGAACTCGCCCGTAACCGCGCCTGCTCCGACATCGTCCTGGTCACCGGCGACGGCGATCTGCTGCCCGGCCTGATGTCCGCGAAGGAACACGGCGTCGCCGTCCACCTCTGGGCCGTCCAGGCCGCCGACGGCGACTACAACCAGTCCGAGGACCTGGTCGCCGAGGCCGACGAGCGCCGCGTCCTGGACCGCACCTGGATCACCCGCGCGGTGCGCGCCAAGGAACTCGGCGGCCCCTGCGCACCCCCGCCCGCCCCGCGCCCCGAGATCGCCGCGATCCTCTCCGCGCCGCTGCCCGAGTCCGCGGTCGCCGCCGCCGCGGCGGCCGCCGCCTCGTCCTCCGGGCCGGACCAGGCCGACGGCAGCCACCCGCGCACCTCCGCCAACGGCGTGGCCCGCCCGGCCGCCGGCGCCAACGGCGACCAGCCCGCCGCCGGCGAATCCGGCGGCAACGGCAGCCGGGCCGTGCCCACCCCCAAGGACCTGGCCGGCCTCGGCCGCGACCGGGCGGCCGGCCAGAGCGCCGGGCAGCCGGCCGCCGCGGCCGGCGCCACCCTGCGCTGGTCGTCCGACAAGGGCTGGGTCGAGCGCGGCGGCCCGGTCGGCGAACCGGACGCGACCGCCGGCCTGCCCACCCTCGCCCAGCTGACCAGCGCCGAACAGCGCTGGGCCGACCGTGAGGAGGACATCACCGCGGTCAGCGGCGACCCCTTCGAGGTCGGCCAGGTCTTCGCCCGCCGCTGGACCGAGCGGCTCTCCGATACGGTCCACCTCCAGCAGCTGTCGACCGAGTACCCGCGCATCCCGCACCGGATCGACGGGGAACTGCTGCGCTACGCCGCCCGATTCGGCCTGCTCGCCCACAAGGACGACCAGATCGACGAGCACGACCGCTATGCGATCCGGGCCGGCTTCTGGCGCGAGGTCGACCTGCGCACCGCCGCGGGACACGCCCCCGTCGGGGACTGACCCCCGCCGTCCGGCACCCCGCCACGGTGCCCCGCGGACCGGTGGCGGGCCCGGGACGCGTACCCTCATAGCTCGTGAGGACGGGCGCAGAAGGGCCGGAGCACGGCGGGCCGGTGATCGCCGTGCGGGAGCTGGTCAAGACCTACCCCGCACCGCGCGGGCGCCGCGGGGCGGCAGCAGCCCCCGCCGTACGGGCCAACGACGGCATCAGCCTGGACGTACGCCGCGGGGAGATCTTCGGGCTGCTCGGACCCAACGGCGCCGGCAAGTCCACCCTGGTCCGCCAGCTGACCGGCCTGCTCCGCCCGGACGCCGGCAGCATCCACGTCCTCGGCCACGACCTGGTGCGCCACCCCGAACGCGCCGCCCGGCTGCTCGGCTACCTGGGCCAGGAGTCCACCGCCCTCGACGAGCTGACCGTCGCGCTGGCCGTGGAGACCACCGGCCGGCTGCGCGGCCTCGGCGCCCGCGAGGCACGCGCCGAGCGGGACGCGGTCCTCGCCGAGCTGGGCCTCACCGACCTCGCGGCCCGCCCCCTGAAGAAGCTCTCCGGCGGCCAGCGCCGGCTGGCCTGCTTCGCCACCGCGCTGACCGGTGAGCGGCCGCTGCTGGTCCTGGACGAGCCGACCACCGGCATGGACCCGGTCGCCCGGCGCGCCGTATGGGCCGCGGTGGACCGCCGCCGGGCCGAGCGCGGCGCCACGGTCGTGCTGGTCACCCACAACGTGCTGGAGGCCGAGAGCGTGCTGGACCGGGTCGCGGTGATCGACCGCGGCCGGGTCATCGCCTGCGACACGCCCGGCGGACTGAAGGACATGGTCAGCGACGAGGTCCGGCTGGAGCTGGTCTGGCGCGACCGCCCGCCGCTGGACGTGCCCGAGGTCGCCGCCCTCGAAGCCGCCGCGCGCGCCTCCGGCCGCCGCTGGACCCTCCGCCTCCCCGCCGACCAGGCCCGCTCCGCGGTCGCCGCGGTCACCGCCGGCCCCGCGTTCGCCGCCCTGGACGACTTCACGCTCGCCACGCCGAGCCTGGAGGACGTCTACCTGGCGCTCGGCGGACGCGCCGAAGGACTGGTGAAGGCATGAACGCCGCAGGGCCCGGCGGACGTACTGCCCACCGGGGAGGGGCCGGGGGACCGACGACGCAAGGGGGACACCACGAGGAAGGCTGGAGGACACGGTGAGTGTGGTTCCCGCGCAGGCGGTGGCCGGGACGACGTCCGGCACCGCTGCCCCGTCCGCAGCGGCCGCCCCGCTGGCGCCGCGCGCCCGCTTCGGGCCCGCGCTCGGCGCCGTCTACCGCGCCCAGCTCTCCCGCGCCCGGGTCGCCCGGATACCGCTGCTGTTCGTCGCCACCTTCCAGTCCATCGGGATCATGGTCCTGCTGCGCGGGGTCGTCGACGGCGGTGACCCGGCCCGGGACGTGGTCGCCGGCTCCAGCGTGCTGGTCGTCGCCTTCGTGGCGCTGAACCTCCTCGCCCAGTACTTCGGCCAGCTGCGGGCCGGCGGCGGCCTCGACCACTACGCGACGCTGCCGGTGCCGCCGGCCGCCGTGGTGCTCGGCGCGGCCGCCGCCTACGCGTCCTTCACCGTGCCCGGCACCCTGGTCACCGCGGTCACCGGCTGTCTGCTCTTCCAGCTGCCGATGGCCCACCTCTGGGTGCTGGCCGCCGTGCTGCCGCTCGCCGGCGCCGCGCTGGCCGGCCTCGGCGCGGCCCTCGGCCTGCTCGCCCCGCGCCCCGAACTCGCCACGCTCTGCGGCCAGTTGGGCATGTCGGCGGCGCTGCTGCTGGGCGTGCTGCCGGCCGCCCGGATGCCCGAGCTGGTCGGCTGGGCGCGTGATCTGCTGCCCTCCACCTACGGCGTGGAGGCGCTGGCCCGCAGCTTCGGCGCGCACCCCGACTGGTCGGCGGTCGGCGCCGACCTCGGCGTCTGCGCCGCCGTCGGCGTGCTCTCGCTGGCCGTCGCCACCTGGGCCTACCGCCGTGCGGCGACCCGATGACCGGCGCCCCGGCACCCGACGGGCGTCCTGCTTCCCGTCCCACCAGCCCCACCTGGCACGATGACGGGGTGACCGCACCGCTGACGCCCTCCGACAACCAGCCGCCCGAAGAGCCGCAGCACCCCGACGCCGCGCCCGCCGCCGGCCCGGGTGCCACCGCCGGCACCGACGACCCCCCGCTCGGCCGCGAGCTGCGCGAGGCCGCGCTGATCGCCCTCGTGGTCACGGTCAGCGGCGTACTGCTCGGCGTCCTGTGGAACTGGCTCGCCCCGCACATCCCGCTGATCGCGGACACCCGCAACGTCTACCTCAAGGACACCGAGGGCGAGGAGGCGATCGGCACGGACGGCACCTTCCTGCTGCTGTCCCTCGGCTTCGGCGTGGTCAGCGCCGCCGTGACCTTCCTCCTCCGCCGCCGCGGCGGCATCCCCCTGGTCGTGGCGCTCACCGTGGGCGGACTCCTCGGCGCGGCCGTCGGCTGGGTCACCGGCATGTGGCTCGGCCCCACCCCCGACGTCGTCGCACACGCCAAGCAGGTCGGCCCCGGCGTCACCTTCTACGGCCCGCTCCGCCTCCAGGCCAAGGGCGCCCTGCTGGCCTGGCCGCTCGCCGCGATGGTGACCCAGCTCGTACTGACCGGATTCTTCGGCCCCCGCGACCCGGAACTGCCGGCCCCCAACTGGTCCACGGCGCCCGCGCCCGGTGACCACCACGGCCACCACCCGCCCGCCGACGGCTGACGACGGGGGGCGGCACCCCGGCCGCCCCTCCCACGCCCTCCCTCAGCTCCGGGCGATCGGCGCCAGCCGCGCCCCGGTGAGCGCCACCAGATCCTGCGGCGACAGCTCGACCTCCAGCCCGCGCCGCCCCGCCGACACGCACACCGTCGGCCGGCCCTCGGCCGAGGCGTCCACGACGGTGGGCAGCCGCTTGCGCTGGCCCAGCGGCGAGATCCCGCCCACGACGTACCCGGTGGTGCGCTCGGCCACCGCCGGATCGGCCATCGCGGCCCGCTTGCCGCCCACCGCGGCCGCCAGCGCCTTGAGGTCGAGCGACCCCGACACCGGCACCACGGCGACCGTGAGCGTCCCGTCGACGTCCGCCAGCAGCGTCTTGAAGACCTGCTCGGGCGCGACGCCGAGCGCCTCGGCGGCCTCCTCGCCGTACGAGGCGGTGGCCGGGTCGTGGTCGTAGGAGTGGGTGGTGAAGGCGACGCCGGCCGCGGTGAGCGCGACGGTCGCCGGGGTGCCGACGGATTTCCTGGACTTCTTCGCCAACGTCTTCGTGCCTCTTGGTGTCTCGCGGCGGGTCCGCCCGCCGACGCGTCCCGCCGCGGCCGGCCGTCAGTTGGGGCTGGTCGGCTGCCGGGTCAGCTCCACCGCCGGCAGCGACGGGAGCTTACCGAGCAGCGCCGACTCCTGACGAAGGAGTTTCAGCTCCTGCCCGAGCCGGGCCGCGGTGTCCGGCGCCTCCAGCAGCTGCTGCTTGGCCGGCACGTCCAGCACGGCCGCCGCCGCGACGAGGTACGACAGCACCGACGGGTCGGCCGGCAGGTCCTGCCCGCTCGACAGCGTCCGCTCGTTGGCCCAGGCCAGCCGCTTCTGATACGTACGGAAGGCCCGCACCACACCCGACGCGAGCACGCCCGCGCCGTCCCCGGGGCTCTCCTCCAGCTCTTCCACCTCGCCGGTCAGATACGGCCCGGAGGCGTCCACGGACAGCAGCCGGAAGCGGGTGGTGCCGGTCGCCAGGACCTCGTAGCCGGTGTCGGCGGCGGACGACTTCTCGCGGATGGTCGCGGCATCCGCCACGCACCCCACGGCGTGGAACGCCCGCATCGGCTCGTCCCCGAAGCCCGCGGCGGGCCCCTTCTCGTCCGGCAGCGTGGCGTCCGGCAGCCCCTGCGCGGTGGGCGCGACCTCGCGTCCGTCCCGGATCGCGACCACCGCGAACCGGCGCTCGTCCTCGGGCAGCACGGCCAGATCGCGCATCATCGCCCGGTACCGCGCCTCGAACACGTTCAGGGGCAGGACGAGCCCCGGGAACAGGACCGAGTTGAGCGGAAAGAGGGGTAGCGAGGTCACGGCGTTAGCCTAGCCGCCCACGTTTTTGGCTCTCCCGCCGTGGTGGTTGCTCGCCGTTGCGCTTTGCGGCGCCCCGCACGTACCTGGCTGTCCCGCCGCGGTTGTTGCTCGCCGTTGCGCGCTTTGCGGCGCCCCGCACGTACCCGTCTGTCCCGCCACGGGTGTTGCTCGCCGTTGCGCCTGGCGGCGGGCGTTTGTGTGTCGGGTGCGGTGACAGCCCTACAGACTTCGTCCTCCGGTCTGTCCCCTCCCGTTGGTGGGAGTTTTCGTGGGGGCGGGCGTGGTGACGTTCACCACCCGCGCGTAGGACTACGTAGGACCAACGTGCACCCCCACCGGCCGTTTCCCTTCCCACTACGGGAGGGGCTGGACCGGAGGACGAAGTCTGGAGGGCCGGGACCGCACCCGACACCCACCCAGCCCGCCGCAGGCGCAACGGCGAACAACATCCGCGGCGGGACAGGCGGGTACGTGGGCGGCGCCGCCAAGCGCAACGGAGAGCGAGCCCCGCGGCGGGACGGCCAGGTACGTGGGGCTACTGCCTGCGCAGCAGGCGGGACGCCCCCGCTGCCACCGTTGTTGCCAGGACCCAGCCCGCCATGATGAGGATCGCCGCGACCCACTGGGCGGTTCCTCCTGGTTTCCAGGCGGTGTCCTGGTTGAGGTCGATGACGGGGAGGAGGAGGTCGAGGGAGTAGAGGTACGGGTTCCAGGGAGGTGCCTCGCCCACCTTGAGGGGTGGGGGCGGGGTCATCGAGAAGTAGGCCGTGCCGATGGCCCAGAGGATGGCCATCCAGACCGCGGCGCGGCCGGGGCGGTAGCCGTAGGCGACGGTCCAGTCCTGGAGGAAGCCCCACGCCTTCGCGGCCAGCGGCAGCGTCTCGCGGCGGCGGCGCTGCTTGGCCAGCAGGACCTCGCGGGCATCGGAGTCCTCGCCGCTGGCGCGCAGCGAGGCGGCGAGCATCTCGTAGGGCTCGGGCGCGTATTCGGGGGTGGCCGCGGCGACCCACTGGAGGCGCAGCGCCAGCGGGAAGTGGCCGCGCGGTATCAGCGTCTCGTACGCGAAGCCGGCCATCCACAGGCCGCCGAGGCCCGGCCAGCTCGCGGATTTGTCGACGAGGTTGACGACCCGGGCGCCGGAGAGGATCACCCGGCCGCGCTGTGGCCGCTCGCCGAGGAACCGCAGCTCCGGCGTCTGGATCCGGCGCAGCGACAGCTCCTGGTCGGACTCCATCACGAACCGGGCGTGTTCGAAGTCGACGGCGTCGCCGAACCGGCCGTCGTCCAGCCGCATCCCGCCCTCGCACTCGAAGCGCTGCATACGGGTGCCGCGGGGCGGGGTGTTGGTGATGCCGTACGGGGGAGTGGCGCCGCTGGAGAACGGGGAGTTCGCCAGGCCCGCGGCGGTCAGGTAGAGGGTGCGCTCGACGGTCAGCTGCGGGGCGTTCAGCGCCCGGCGGCCGAAGGGGTTGCTCAGGTGGCTGCCGCGCAGGCTCAGCGAGACCCCGACGGTGGCGCCGCGCAGCGACAGTTCGCCGTAGGACTCCAGCATCTCGGCCTGCAGGTCCTGGGCGACGGTCAGGCCGTCCGCCATGATGGAGCGGCCCTGGCGGTCCTTGTGGACGACGGTCTGGTTGAGCATGAGGTCGGTGCCGATGTGGGCGTCGCTGAGCCGGATGCCGGACTGCACGACGCACCGCGGCAGATGCAGATCGCCCTCGGTGTGCAGCCGGGCGGCCTCCAGCCGGGGGATCGCGCAGTTCACCATCCGCAGCGTGCTGAACCGGCTCTCCGGCAGCACCACCTCGGCCTCGAAGCGGCAGTCCCGCA
The DNA here is from genome assembly GCF_043202395.1 of Streptomyces sp. NPDC048197. Classification (NCBI taxonomy): domain Bacteria; kingdom Bacillati; phylum Actinomycetota; class Actinomycetes; order Kitasatosporales; family Streptomycetaceae; genus Streptomyces; species Streptomyces sp. NPDC048197. Next base: position 222,106 of record NZ_JBIDAJ010000003.1, on the reverse strand, counting down.
GCTCCACGAATGGCTTGATCGTGCCGCCCGCCACGTCGAGAGTGTCCGTGATGTACGCGCCGGTGAGCTTCAGCGCCGAGACCCGGCCCGGCTGCGCCGGCGGTCCGTCGAGCAGCAGCAGCGCCACCACACGGGCCCGCACCCGGCGTTCCGGGCCCCACAGGTGCTGGCCGTGCGGGTCGTCGCGGATCGGGTCCCCGATGTGCAGATCGCAGGTGCTGCCGTTGCGGAACGCCTGCCACATGCTCCACTCCGCCGACGTCAGCCGCAGGTCGGCGGGCGCGTCGCCGTCCCTGGTCTCCGTCACTGTGTCCCCCTTGCCCTTCCGTGGTCCGCCGCGGCGCGTGCCTGCTCCGCCGCCTTCGCGTGTCGCAACCTGTTCGGACGCATTCCGTGCGCCGGTCCGCGCGCGTCCCGCAGCCGCTCCCGCAGGTCTCCCCGTACGCCGCTACGTGGCCCTTGCCCGTCCGGTGACCGGTTGAACACGCGTGGTCAGGGCCAACTCCGGTCAACTTCGCGGCGCGCTGTCACCGTGCGTCCGGCCCCCGCCCCGCTGTGTATCACCCAGTGATACGGGCGGCCGGGCGCAGGAGCGGGTCTGAGACACTGGGGACGTGATCTCCCGAATCGATCTGCGCGGTGACGCCCTTCCCGAGGGCGGCGCCCTGCGCGACCTGCTGCCCCGTGCCGAGTTCGACGTGGAAGCCGCCCTGGAGAAGGTGCGGCCGATCTGCGAGGACGTGCATCATCGTGGCGACGCGGCGCTGATCGACTACGCGGAGAAGTTCGACGGGGTCACCCTCGACCAGGTCCGGGTGCCGGCCGCCGCGCTCACCCGTGCCCTGGAGGAGCTCGACCCGGCCGTGCGCGCGAGCCTGGAGGAGTCCATCCGCCGCGCCCGCATCGTGCACCGCGCCCAGCGCCGCGCCCCGCACACCACCCAGGTCGTCCCCGGCGGCACGGTCACCGAGAAGTGGGTGCCGGTCGAGCGGGTCGGGCTGTACGCCCCCGGCGGCCGCTCGGTCTACCCGTCGTCCGTGATCATGAACGCCGTCCCGGCACAGGAGGCGGGCGTCCCCTCGACGGCGCTGGCGTCCCCGCCGCAGAAGGAGCACGGCGGTCTGCCGCACCCGACGATCCTCGCCGCCTGCGCGCTGCTCGGCATCGACGAGGTGTACGCCGCCGGCGGCGCCCAGGCCGTCGCGATGTTCGCGTACGGCACCGAGACCTGCGCCCCGGCCAACATGGTCACCGGCCCCGGCAACATCTGGGTCGCTGCCGCCAAGCGCTACTTCACCGGCCGCATCGGCATCGACACCGAGGCCGGCCCGACCGAGATCGCCATCCTCGCCGACGACACCGCCGACGCCGCGCACGTCGCCGCCGACCTGATCAGCCAGGCCGAGCACGACCCGCTGGCCGCCGCGGTCCTCGTCACCGACTCCACCGAGCTCGCCGAGGCCGTCGAGAAGGAGCTGGAGCCGCAGGTCGCCGCGACCCGGCACGTCGACGACCGGATCGTCCCGGCGCTGTCCGGCAAGCAGTCCGCGATCGTGCTGGTGGACGGCGTCGAGGAGGGCCTGCGGGTCGTCGACGCGTACGGCGCCGAGCACCTGGAGATCCAGACCGCGGACGCCGCCGCCGTCGCCCAGCGGGTGCAAAACGCCGGCGCGATCTTCGTCGGCCCGTGGGCGCCGGTCTCGCTCGGCGACTACTGCGCGGGCTCCAACCACGTGCTGCCCACCGGCGGCTGCGCCTGCCACTCCTCGGGGCTGTCCGTGCAGTCGTTCCTGCGCGGCATCCACATCGTCGACTACACCAAGGACGCGCTGGCCGAGGTCGCGCACCATGTCGTGACGCTGGCCGAGGCGGAGGACCTGCCCGCACACGGGGCGGCCGTCAAGGCCCGGTTCGGCTGGAAGGTCCCCGAAGGCAAGTGACGCGAACGAAGCAAGGCACCCCACCCATGACCCGCAACTCCGCAGTGGCCGGCCTGGACGACCTCCCGGTGCGCGACGAACTCCGCGGCAAGTCCCCTTACGGCGCCCCGCAGCTGGACGTCCCGGTACGGCTGAACACCAACGAGAACCCCTACCCGCTGCCCGAGCCGCTGGTCGAGCGGATCGCGGAGCGGGTGCGCGAGGCCGCCCGCGACCTCAACCGCTACCCGGACCGGGACGCGGTCGAACTGCGCACCGAGCTGGCCCGGTACCTCACCCGCACCGGCGGCCACGAGCTCGGCATCGAGAACGTCTGGGCCGCCAACGGCTCCAACGAGGTCATCCAGCAGCTGCTGCAGACCTTCGGCGGGCCGGGCCGCACCGCGATCGGCTTCGAGCCCTCGTACTCGATGCACTCGCTCATCGCGCGCGGCACGGGCACCGGCTGGATCTCCGGTCCGCGGAACGAGGACTTCACCATCGACCTCGCCGCCGCCGAGCGGGCCATCGCCGAGCACAAGCCGGACGTCGTCTTCATCACCACCCCCAACAACCCCACGGGCAACGCGGTCCCGCCCGAGACCGTCCTCGCGCTGTTCGAGGCGGCGCAGGCGGCCAAGCCGTCGATGGTGATCGTCGACGAGGCGTACGTCGAGTTCAGCCACGGCGACTCGCTGCTGCCGCTGCTCGCCGGGCGGCCCAACCTCGTCGTCTCCCGCACGATGTCGAAGGCCTTCGGCGCGGCCGGGCTGCGCCTCGGCTACCTCGCCGCGGACCCGGCGGTGGTGGACGCCGTCCAGCTCGTACGGCTGCCGTACCACCTCTCGGCGGTCACCCAGGCCACCGCGCTGGCCGCGCTGGAGCACACCGACACCCTGCTGAAGTACGTCGAGCAGCTGAAGTCGGAGCGGGACCGGCTGGTCACCGAGCTGAGCGCGATCGGCTACGACGTCACCCCGTCCGACGCCAACTTCGTGCAGTTCGGGCGGTTCGAGGACGCGCACGCGGCCTGGCAGCGGATCCTCGACCACGGCGTGCTGGTCCGCGACAACGGCGTACCGGGGTGGCTGCGGGTCTCCGCCGGCACCCCGGAGGAGAACGACGCGTTCCTCGACGCGGTACGTGAACTCAAGAAGGAGCCCCAGGCATGAACCGCGTAGGACGCGTGGAGCGCACCACCAAGGAGACCTCGGTCCTCGTCGAGATAGACCTCGACGGCACCGGGCGGACCGACATCGCCACCGGAGTCGGCTTCTACGACCACATGCTCGACCAGCTCGGCCGGCACGGTCTGTTCGACCTCACCGTGAAGACCGACGGCGACCTGCACATCGACTCCCACCACACCATCGAGGACACCGCCCTCGCGCTCGGCGCCGCCTTCAAGCAGGCGCTGGGCGACAAGGTGGGGATCTACCGCTTCGGCAACTGCACGGTGCCGCTGGACGAGTCCCTCGCCCAGGTGACCGTCGACCTCTCCGGCCGCCCGTACCTCGTGCACACCGAGCCCGAGAAGATGGCGCCGATGATCGGCGAGTACGACACCACGATGACCCGGCACATCCTGGAGTCCTTCGTGGCCCAGGCGCAGATCGCCCTGCACGTGCACGTCCCGTACGGGCGCAACGCCCACCACATCGTGGAGTGCCAGTTCAAGGCCCTGGCCCGGGCCCTGCGCTACGCCAGCGAGCGCGACCCGCGCGCGGCCGGGATCATCCCCTCGACCAAGGGAGCCCTTTAACCCGTGAACGGCTTGTCGACCGTCTTCATCCTCCTCGGGCTCTTCCTCCTCGGCGGCGTCTATTCCTTCTGGAAGCAGCAGCTGCCCAAGAGCCTGATCGTGCTGCTCTCCGTCGGCTCGGCGATGTGCCTGGCCGCCGGTGTGCTGCGGCTGGAGGTGTGGAATTGACCGCCCCGTCCTCCCGTAAGAAGGTCGTCGTCCTCGACTACGGCTTCGGCAACGTCCGCTCCGCGGAACGCGCGCTGGCGCATGTCGGCGCGGACGTGGAGATCACCCGGGACTTCGACCGGGCGATGAACGCCGAGGGGCTGCTGGTCCCCGGTGTGGGCGCGTTCGCCGCCTGCATGCGCGGGCTGAAGGAGGCCCGCGGCGACTGGATCGTCGGGCGCCGGCTGGCCGGCGGCCGCCCGGTCATGGGCATCTGCGTCGGCATGCAGGTGCTCTTCGGCCGCGGCATCGAGCACGGCGTGGAGACCGAAGGCCTGGACGAGTGGCCGGGCACGGTCGGCCCGCTCAAGGCCGACATCGTCCCGCACATGGGCTGGAACACCGTCGAGGCCCCCGAGGGCTCGCGGCTGTTCGCCGGGCTGCCCGCCGACGCCCGCTACTACTTCGTCCACTCCTACGCGGTGCACGACTGGGAGCTGGAGATCGGCAACCCGCACCTCGCCGCACCGAAGGTCACCTGGGCCACGCACGGCGAGCCGTTCGTGGCCGCGGTCGAGAACGGCCCGCTGTGGGCCACCCAGTTCCACCCCGAGAAGTCCGGCGACGCCGGTGCCCAGCTCCTCACCAACTGGATCGAAACGCTGTGAACGCTGTGAACACGCTTGAACTGCTGCCCGCCGTCGACGTCCGCGACGGCCAGGCCGTCCGCCTCGTGCACGGCGAGTCCGGCTCCGAGACCTCCTACGGCGACCCGCTGGAGGCGGCCCTCACCTGGCAGCGGGCCGGCGCCGAGTGGCTGCACCTGGTCGACCTCGACGCGGCCTTCGGCACCGGCGACAACCGCGCGCAGATCGCCGAGGTGGCCCGCTCGATGGACATCAAGGTCGAGCTGTCCGGCGGCATCCGCGACGACGCCTCGCTCGCCGCGGCGCTGGCCACCGGCTGCACCCGGGTCAACATCGGCACCGCGGCGCTGGAGAACCCCGAGTGGGTCGCCAAGATCATCGCCGAGTACGGCGACCGGATCGCGGTCGGCCTGGACGTCCGCGGGACGACGCTGCGCGGCCGCGGCTGGACCCGCGACGGCGGCGACCTCTACGAGACGCTGGCCCGCCTGGACTCCGAGGGCTGTGCCCGGTACGTCGTCACCGACATCAACAAGGACGGCACCCTCCAGGGCCCCAACCTGGAGCTGCTGAGGAACGTCTGCGCCGCCACCGACCGCCCCGTCGTCGCCTCCGGCGGCGTCTCCTCCCTCGACGACCTGCGGGCCATCGCGGGCCTGGTACCGGAGGGCGTCGAGGGCGCGATCGTCGGCAAGGCGCTCTACGCCAAGGCGTTCACCCTGGAGGAAGCCCTGGAGGCGGTGTCCCGATGAGCGAGGCCGTGCGGCGCGTCCAGTCCGACAGCCCCTGGGAGGGGGCCTTCGGCCATGCACGCGCCGTCGCGGCCGGGGACCGGGTCCTCGTCGCCGGCACCCTGCCGTTCACCGGCACGGTGCTGCACGGTGAGGGGGACCCGTACGAACAGGCGCTCGCGGCCTTCCGGCAGGGCCTCGACGCGCTGCGGGAATTCGGCCTGGGCGCCGAATCCGTCATCCGCACCCGCATGTACCTCACCCACGTGCGCGACGTGGACGCCGTCGGCCGGGCCCACAAGGAGCTCTTCGACGCCGTGCGGCCCGCCGCGACCGTGCTCGTGGTCTCCGGCTTCGTCGATCCACGGGTACTGGTGCAGATCGAACTCGAAGCATTCCGCGACAGCGCAACCCCGGGGGGCGCACCCCGGGCCCCCGAAGGAGAACCGCGATGACCCTGGCGGTCCGAGTCATCCCTTGCCTGGACGTCGACAACGGCCGGGTCGTCAAGGGCGTCAACTTCCAGAACCTCCGCGACGCCGGCGACCCCGTCGAGATGGCCAAGATCTACGGTGAGGAGGGCGCCGACGAGCTGACCTTCCTCGACATCACCGCCTCCTCCGGCAACCGCGAGACCACCTACGACGTGGTCCGCCGCACCGCCGAACAGGTCTTCATCCCGCTCACCGTCGGCGGCGGCGTCCGCACCCCCGAGGACGTCGACAAGCTGCTTCGGGCCGGTGCGGACAAGGTCGGGGTCAACACCGCCGCCATCGCCCGCCCCGACGTGATCCGCGAGATCGCCGAACGCTTCGGCAGCCAGGTCCTGGTCCTGTCGGTCGACGCCCGCCGCACCGACGCCGGCACCCCGTCCGGCTTCGAGGTCACCACCCACGGCGGCCGCCGCGGCACCGGCATCGACGCCGTCGAATGGGCCCACCGCGCCGCCGAACTCGGCGCCGGCGAGATCCTGTTGAACTCCATGGACGCCGACGGCACCAAGGACGGCTACGACGTCGAGATGATCGAGGCGGTCCGCAAGCACGTCACCGTCCCGGTCATCGCCTCCGGCGGCGCCGGCAAGCTCTCCCACTTCCCCCCGGCCGTCGCCGCCGGCGCCGACGCGGTCCTCGCCGCCTCGGTCTTCCACTTCGGCGACCTCCGCATCAGCGAGGTCAAGCAGACCCTGCGCGAGGCGGGACACCCGGTGCGCTGACCTGAGGTGCCCCGCCCCGCCGCGGCCGGGGCGGTCAGCGCCCCTTGCGCACCGCCCGGACGAACTCGCGGTTCATCCTCGTGATGCTGAACAGCGGGATGCCCTTGGGGCAGGCGGTGGCGCACTCGCCGGTCAGTGTGCAGCCGCCGAAGCCCTCCTCGTCCATCTGCGCCACCATGTCCAGGACCCGGGACCCGCGTTCCGGGGCGCCCTGCGGCAGGACGCCCAGGTGGTTGACCTTGGCGGAGGTGAAGAGCATCGCCGCGCCGTTCGGGCACGCGGCGACACACGCCCCGCAGCCGATGCACTCGGCGTGCTCGAAGGCGAAGTCGGCGTCCGGCTTGGGCACGGGGGTGGCGTGGGCCTCCGGCGCGGAGCCGGTGGGTGCGGTGATGTAGCCGCCGGCCTGGATGATCCGGTCGAAGGCCGAGCGGTCGACGACGAGATCCTTGATGACGGGGAAGGCGGAGGCCCGCCACGGTTCGATGTCGATCGTGTCGCCGTCCTGGAAGGACCGCATGTGCAGCTGGCAGGTGGTGGTGCGCTCGGGCCCGTGCGCCTCGCCGTTGATGACGAGCGAGCAGGCACCGCAGATGCCCTCGCGGCAGTCGTGGTCGAAGGCGACCGGGTCCTCGCCCCGGAGGATGAGCTCCTCGTTGAGGGTGTCGAGCATCTCCAGGAAGGACATGTCGGAGGAGATGCCGTCCACCTCGTACGTGGACATGGCGCCGTCGGCGTCGGCGTGTCGCTGGCGCCAGACGCGCAGGGTGAGCCTCATGCGTAGCTCCGCTGGGTGGGGTGGACGTACTCGAAGACCAGGTCTTCCTTGTGGAGGGTCGGGGCCTCGCCCGTACCCGTGAACTCCCAGGCGGCCGCGTAGGAGAACTCCTCGTCCTTGCGGGCGGCCTCGCCGTCCGGCGTCTGGGACTCCTCGCGGAAGTGGCCGCCGCAGGACTCGGCCCGGTGCAGTGCGTCGAGGCACATCAGCTCGGCGAGCTCCAGGTAGTCGACGATCCGGTTGGCCTTCTCCAGGGACTGGTTGAACTCCGCGCCGGTGCCGGGCACCTTGATGCGGCGCCAGAATTCCTCACGGATCTGCGGTATGCGCTCCAGCGCCTTGCGCAGACCGGAATCCGTACGGGCCATGCCGCAGAACTCCCACAGCAGCTCGCCGAGTTCGCGGTGGAACGAGTCCGGCGTGCGGTCGCCGTCGACGGCCAGGAGGAGGTGCAGGCGGTCCTCGGTCTCGGCGAGGACTTCCTGGACGACCGGGTGGTCGGCGCCGATCTCGTCCCCGTGCGGATGCCGCGCCAGGTAGTCGTTGATGGTGGCGGGCAGCACGAAGTAGCCGTCGGCCAGGCCCTGCATGAGGGCGGAGGCGCCGAGCCGGTTGGCGCCGTGGTCGGAGAAGTTGGCCTCACCGATCGCGAACAGGCCGGGGACGGTGGTCTGCAGGTCGTAGTCGACCCACAACCCGCCCATCGTGTAGTGCACGGCGGGGTAGATCCGCATCGGCACCTCGTACGGATCCTCGTCGGTGATCCGCTGGTACATGTCGAAGAGGTTGCCGTACTTGGCCTCGACGGCCCCCCGGCCCATCCGTGCGATCGCGTCGGCGAAGTCCAGGTACACGCCCTGCCCGCCGGGGCCCACGCCCCGCCCCTCGTCGCAGACGTTCTTCGCGGCGCGCGAGGCGATGTCGCGGGGGACGAGGTTGCCGAAGGACGGGTAGCTGCGCTCCAGGTAGTAGTCGCGCCCGGACTCGGGGATCTCGGCGGGCGGCCGGGTGTCGCCCTTCGCCTTCGGCACCCAGATCCGGCCGTCGTTGCGCAACGACTCACTCATCAGCGTCAGCTTCGACTGGTGGTCGCCGGTGCGCGGGATGCAGGTCGGGTGGATCTGCGTGAAGCAGGGGTTGGCGAAGTACGCGCCGCGCCGGTGCGCCCGCCAGATCGCGGTCGCGTTGGAGTTCATGGCGTTCGTCGACAGGTAGAAGACGTTGCCGTAGCCGCCGGAGGCGAGCACCACCGCGTCCGCGAAGTAGGTGTCGATCGCGCCGGTGATCAGGTCACGGGCCACGATGCCCCGGGCCCGGCCGCCGACGACGATCAGATCCAGCATCTCGGTGCGCGGGTGCATCGTCACGTTCCCGGCCGCGATCTGCCGGGACAGCGCCTGGTAGGCGCCGAGCAGCAGCTGCTGGCCCGTCTGGCCGCGGGCGTAGAAGGTGCGGGAGACCTGGACCCCGCCGAAGGAGCGGGTGTCGAGCAGACCGCCGTACTCGCGGGCGAACGGCACGCCCTGGGCCACGCACTGGTCGATGATCTCGACCGAGATCTGGGCGAGGCGGTGGACGTTGGACTCGCGGGCCCGGAAGTCGCCGCCCTTGACGGTGTCGTAGAAGAGCCGGTGGACCGAGTCGCCGTCGTTGCGGTAGTTCTTCGCCGCGTTGATGCCTCCTTGCGCGGCGATGGAGTGGGCGCGGCGCGGGGAGTCCTGGTAGCAGAACTGCTCGACGTGGTAGCCCTGTTCGGCGAGCGTGGCACCGGCCGCACCGCCGGCGAGCCCGGTGCCGACGACGATGACGGTGTGCTTGCGGCGGTTGGCCGGGTTGACCAGCTTCGCCTCGAAGCGGCGGGTGTCCCAGCGCTCGGCGACCGGTCCGGCCGGCGCCCTTGTGTCGGCGACCGGCTCCCCGGTCGCGTAGTCGGCGTAAGGAGACATGGTCAGCTCACCACTTCGGTCATGACGGCGACGGGTACGGAGACGAAGCCCACCGTCAGTACCAGCGCGAGGACGTTGGCGGTGGTCTTCAGCAGGCGGTCACGGGTGCGGCTGCCGATGCCGAGGCTCTGCGCGGCGCTCCAGAAGCCGTGCCGGACGTGCAGGCCCAGCGCCAGCACCGCGACGAGGTAGATGACATTGCCGTACCAGGTGGAGAAGGTGTCCACCACGTTCTGGTACGGGTGGCCGGGCCGGAAGCCGGGGTGCACGGCCCCGGTCGTCAGGTCGAGCAGGTGCCAGACGAGGAACAGGCCGAGGATGACCCCGCCCCAGCGCATGGTGCGGGTCGCGTAGCTCGCGCGCAGAAGGAGGTGCGGCGCGAAGCGCCTCCACCAGGGGTGGCGGCCGGGCGACGGGTGGGCATATTTCGTGGGGCGTGCCTTGAGGTCGCGGCGGCTGAGCTGGTAGGCGGAGACGGCGTGCGCGACCACGGCCACGATCAGCACGACGCGGACCAGCCACAGCGTCCACCCGTAGTGCATGAACGGCTCGCCGACCACCCGCAGCCAGTGCGCGTAGTGGTCGAACTCGCCCGGCCCGAAGAAGATCTTCAGGTTCCCGATCATGTGGACGACCAGGTAGAGCAGCATGATCAGCCCGCTCACGGCCATCACGGTCTTCTTGCCGACGGTGCTGTCCCACATCGTGCGCCCGCCCGTCGCCCGACCGCCGCCCCGCATCGGGCGCTGTCGCGCGCCGCCCGTCGTCGACGGCCGTCGGTCCGTCCGTATGCCCAGTGCCATGGGTCCCGACCGTAAGGAGCGGGCCGCCATCAGTCCAAGACATGCTCCGGCTCATCTCCATAGGCTGAACCTATCGATGCCTTACCGTCGCCTCATGCAGCTGCAGCAGCTCCGTTACTTCACCGCGGTCGCCGACACCCGCCACTTCACCCGCGCCGCCGAGCGCGAACACGTGGCCCAGCCCTCGCTGTCCCAGCAGATCCGGTCCCTGGAACGGGAGCTGGGCGCCGAGCTCTTCCACCGCGCCCGCGGCCACATCACCCTCACCGACGCCGGCGAGACCCTGCTGCCGCTCGCCCGCCGGATCCTCGCCGACGCCGAGACCGCCCGCCGCGAGGTCCAGGAGGTCGCCCAGCTGCGCCGCGGCCGGCTGCGGCTCGGCGCCCCGCCCAGCCTCTGCGCCAGCCTCGTCCCCGACGTCCTGAGCGCCTTCCACGCGGCCTACCCCGGCGTCGAGCTGATCGTCACCGAGGACGGCTCCCAGGACCTGGTACGTGCCCTGGCCGACGGCGCACTCGACCTCGCCCTGATCATCACCCCGCTGCCCGTCCAGGCCCCCGCCCTGGCCACCTCCGAGCTGCTGCGCGAGGAACTGGTCGTGGTCTCCGCCCCCGACCGGCCCGCCCCGGTGACCGGCCGGCGCACCAGGATCCGCGTCGAGGACCTCCGCGGCCGCCCGCTGGCCATGTTCCGCCGCGGCTACGACCTGCGCGAATTCACCACCGCGGCATGCCGCGCGGCCGGCTTCGAGCCGACCTTCACCGTCGAGGGCGGCGAGATGGACGCGGTCCTCGGCTTCGTCCGCGCCGGCCTGGGCATCGCCGTCGTGCCCAGCATGGTCGCCGAACGCTCCGGCCTGCGCATCACCGCCTTCGCCACCCCCGGCATGCACCGCGTCGTCTCCGTCGCCCACCGCGGCGACGTCTCCCCGCCCCGCGCCGCCCGCGAACTGGAACGCATCCTCAAGGAACACCTGGGCCTGGGGCCGTCGCCGGGCCCCGCTGGGCGTTCCGGCCCGTCGCCCGCCGCCGCGCGGCGCCGTGGCAGGTGATCGCGACCGGCCGTAGGCTGGCGGCCATGTCGACCCATGCGAAGCGTGAACGACTCCTCCTCGCCGACCTGTTGGAGAGCGCCGGGCCCGAGGCGCCGACGCTCTGCGAGAACTGGACCACCCGGGACCTGGCCGCCCACCTGGTCGTCCGCGAGCGGCGCGCCGACGCCGCCGGCGGGCTGCTGGTCAAACCGCTCGCGGCCCGGCTGCAGCGGGTGCAGGCGGAATTCGCGGCCAAACCGTACGGCGAGCTGATCCACCTGATCAGGACCGGCCCGCCGCGGCTGTCGCCGTTCGCGCTCAAGCCGGTCGACGAGGCCTCCAACACCGTCGAGTTCTACGTCCACGCCGAGGACGTCCGGCGCGCCCGCCCGGAGTGGACCCCGCGCGAGGTGGACCCCGTCTTCGCGGACGCGCTGTGGACCCGGATCGAGCGGATGGCCCGGGTGCTGGGCCGTACGTCGCCGGTCGGGCTGGTGCTGCGCCGCCCGGACGGGCGCACGGCGGTCGCCCACCGCGGCACACCGGTCGTCACGGTCGTCGGCGAGCCGGGCGAGCTGACCCTGTTCGCCTTCGGCCGGCAGGAAGCGGCCGACGTGCAGCTGGACGGCGACAAGGAAGCGGTCGACCGGCTGCTGGCCGCGAAGCTCGGCATCTGAGCCGCGAAGCCCGGCATCCGAGGGGCGTCCGCGAAGCCCGGGCATCCAGGGGCGTCCGGGCCGGCGAGAGCGCCGGCCCGGACGAGGCCGTGCCCTCAGCGGTGCAGCAGCACCAGGACGACCACCACCGCCACCACCACCGCCGCCGCGAACACCGCAGCCAGCACCCGCACCGCCACCCGCGCGGCCCGGTCCGGCTCCGGCGGCGGGGGCGGTGGTACGGGCGGCGGCGGTTGCGGGGGCATATCTGCAGGATGACAGGGCCCGCACGGCACAATGGAGCCATGAGCAGCAGCCGCACGCCCCTCGCCGACTCCGCACTGGACCCCGCGATCGCCGCCCGCCTCAAGCGCGGCGCCGACGGCCTGGTGCCCGCCATCGCCCAGCAGTACGACACCGGTGAGGTGCTGATGATGGGCTGGATGGACGACGAGGCACTGCACCGCACCCTGACCACCGGACGCTGCACGTACTGGTCCCGCAGCCGCCAGGAGTACTGGGTCAAGGGCGACACCTCCGGCCACGTCCAGCACGTCAAGTCGGTGGCCCTGGACTGCGACGCGGACACCCTCCTGGTGCAGGTCGACCAGGTCGGCGCCGCCTGCCACACCGGCGCCCGCACCTGCTTCGACGCCGATGTACTGACGACCGGGGACCCCCGGGACCAGTAGGCTCCGCTGCCATGACCACGGGAACCACCGGCACCGCCCATCCGGACCTCGACACCTTCCGTACGCTCGCCAAGGACCGGCGGGTCATCCCCGTCACCCGGCGCCTGCTCGCGGACGGCGACACACCCGTCGGGCTGTACCGAAAACTCGCCGCCGAGCGCCCCGGCACCTTCCTGCTGGAATCCGCCGAGAACGGCCGCACGTGGTCGCGCTACTCCTTCATCGGCGTCCGCAGCGCCGCCACCCTCACCACCCGCGACGGCCGGGCGCACTGGCTCGGCACCCCGCCGGTCGGCGTGCCCACCGACGGCGACCCGCTGGCCGCCCTGCGCGCCACCGTCGAGACCCTGCACACCCCGCGCGACCTCATCGAGGGCGCGGGACTGCCGCCCTTCACCGGCGGCATGGTCGGCTACCTCGGCTACGACATCGTGCGCCGCCTGGAGAAGATCGGCGACAGCACCGCCGACGACCTCCGGCTGCCCGAACTGACCATGCTGCTCACCTCCGACCTCGCCGTCCTCGACCACTGGAACGGCACGGTCCTGCTGATCGCCAACGCGATCAACCACAACGACCTCGACACCGGCATCGACGAGGCGTACGCCGACGCGGTGGCCCGCCTGGACACCATGGCCGACGACCTGGCCCGGCCCGCGCCGACCGGCGCCGCCGCGCTGCCGCCGTCCGAGGTCCCCGCGTACACCGCCGAATGGGGCGGCCCCGCCTACCAGGACGCCGTCGAGGACATCAAGGAGCGCATCCGGGCCGGCGAGGCCTTCCAGGTGGTGCCCTCCCAGCGCTTCGAAACCCCTTGTACGGCAAGCGCGTTGGACGTCTACCGCGTGCTGCGAGCCACCAACCCCAGCCCGTACATGTACCTCTTCCGCTTCGAGGCCGCCGACGGCAGCGCCTTCGACGTGGTGGGCTCCAGCCCCGAGGCACTGGTGAAGGTCGAGGGCGGCCGGGCCATGGTCCACCCCATCGCCGGCACCCGCCCGCGCGGTGCGTCCGTCCAGGAGGACCAGGCCCTCGCCGACGAACTGCTGGCCGACCCCAAGGAGCGCGCCGAGCACCTGATGCTGGTCGACCTGGGCCGCAACGACCTCGGCCGGGTCTGCGCACCGGGCAGCGTCGAGGTCGTCGACTTCATGTCCATCGAGCGCTACAGCCACGTGATGCACATCGTCTCGACGGTCACCGGGCAGGTCGCCGAGGGCCGCACCGCCTTCGACGTGCTCACCGCCTGCTTCCCGGCCGGCACCCTCTCCGGCGCGCCCAAGCCGCGCGCCATGCAGATCATCGAGGAGCTGGAGCCGACCAAACGCGGCCTGTACGGCGGCTGTGTGGGCTACCTCGACTTCGCCGGCGACTCCGACACCGCCATCGCGATCCGCACGGCGCTGCTGCGGGACGGCACCGCCTACGTCCAGGCCGGCGCCGGCGTGGTCGCCGACTCCGACCCGGTGGCCGAGGACACCGAGTGCCGCAACAAGGCGGCGGCGGTGCTCCGCGCCGTGCACACCGCCAACCACCTGGGCCGCTAGGGCCTGCCCGATGGGTCCTGGCCGGGTCCGCGACCCATCGGACAGGCCCTGCCCGCCCGCCAGGTACCACCCCCGCGCACCGGCCCCCCGCGGCCGGTGCGCGATAGTGGTACGCGTGAGTGCCGCACCGCAGAACCCCGCCACCACCGAGCCCTCGGACGCCACCGAGGCCCCGGACACCGCGCCTTCGGAGACCACCGCGCCCCCGGCCGGCACCCCGTCCGGTCCGGCCCGGGCCGCCGGCGGTGCCCGGCGCAGCCTCGCGCTCGCGCTGCTGGCCGGCGCGGCCGGCGCCGGCCTGGCCCTGCTGGCCTCCGGCCGCACCTGGGCCCGCGGCTCCGCGGTGCTGGCCCAGGGCGAACTGCCGCGCACGGTCACCGGCGCCGACGTCACCGGCGTCCCCGGCGCCCTGGCCGTGGTCGGCCTGGCCGCGCTGGTCGCCGTCTTCGCGGTCCGCCGGGCCGGCCGCGTCGCGGTCGCCGCACTGCTGGCGCTCAGCGGCACCGGCATCGTCGTCGCCGCCGTCCTCGGCAACGCGGACACCTCCGCACTGCGCGAGAAGGCCGCCACCGCCGTCGGCCTGACCGGCGCCGATGTGCATCACGTCACGCACACCGGCTGGCCCTGGGTGGCCGCGGCCGGCGGTCTGCTGCTGTTCGTCGCCGGCGTCCTGGCGCTGGTCCACGGGCGCCGCTGGCCTGCGATGTCGGGCCGGTACGAGCGCACGCCCGGCGGCGCCCGCGGCCCGCGCCGCGCCCCCGCGGCCCCGGACCTGGACCGCCCGGAGGAGATCTGGAAGTCCCTGGACCGCGGCGAGGACCCCACCCGGTAAAGGGGCCCCGCCCGGCATCGGTGACAATGGACGCCGAGGATCACCGCGCCCGGACCCCGGCGCGATAGAGCAACGAGGAGCACTCATGTCGAGCAGTGGCCACGGACACACCCCCGCAGCCTGGACGGGCGTCATCATCTCGTTCATCGGCTTCTGTGTCGCCGGAGCCTTCATCGTGCTGGGGAGCGTGCCCGGCTTCTGGGCCGGCATGGTGCTGATCGGTGCCGGCGCCGTGGTGGGCGGTCTGATGCGCGCGGCCGGCCTGGGCCAGGAGCCCAAGGGCGCCGCGAAGGCCCGTGCCCCCCAGGCGCAGCCGCAGGAGGGCTGAGCCCGCCCCGCACCGGGTGATCCTCCGGACCGCCCTGCCCCCGAAGGCGCCGCTTCCCGGCCCGTACGCACCCCCGTGCCGTACCCGCCGTCCGTGTCCACCCCGTACGGCGGCCGAGAAGCGGCGCATTCGCGCATACCCGCGCACAATCGGCACGTGAGCGATCGCGCGGCCGGCGCCCGGCCCCCAGCCCCGCCGGCGGCCGGACTGCCCCGCCGGCTCCGGGCCCCGCTGGGCACGCTGACCGCCGCCCTCGCGGCCTTCGGCTACGTCGGCGCCGTCGACCCCAACCGGCCCGGCCACTACCCCGTGTGCCCCCTTCTGCACCTCACCGGCGTGCTCTGCCCGGCCTGCGGCGGGCTCCGCAGCGTCCATGCCCTCGTCCACGCGGACCTGAGTGCCGCGCTGGCCGCCAACGCCCTCCTGGTGGCCGCCTGCGCCGCCGGTGCGGCCTTCTGGGCCGTCTGGTGCGGCCGGGCGGCCCGCGGGCTCCGCACGGCGGGACCGCACCCGCGCGCCGTGCACTGGTGGGCGCTGGGCGGCCTGCTGCTGGTCTTCACGGTGGTCCGCAACCTTCCCTTCGGCAGTGGCCTGGCGCCATGAACCGCCGGCGCGGAGGTGTCCAGCTTGTGGGACCACGGTCAACCGGATGCGGGACCTGCACCGTGTGGCGGATACCATCGGAGAGCCGGGTGGGGCAGTGCGTCCCACGGGCCACTGTCCACCTCCCCCGCTCAAGAAGGAGGCCGCTCGCGTGAGTGTGCTCGACGAGATCATCGACGGGGTCCGTGCCGACCTGGCCGAGCGGCAGGCGCACACCTCCCTCGACGAGCTCAAGGAGCGGGCCCGTAAGGCGCGCCCCGCGATGGACGGTGTCGCGGCACTCAAGGGCGAGAGCGTCACGGTCATCTGCGAGGTCAAGCGCTCCAGCCCCTCCAAGGGCGCGCTGGCCGCGATCGCCGACCCGGCCGGCCTGGCCGCGGACTACGAGGCCGGCGGCGCCGCGGTGATCTCCGTGCTGACCGAGCAGCGCAAGTTCGGCGGCTCGCTGGCCGACCTGGAGGCCGTCCGGGCCCGGGTCGACATCCCCGTGCTGCGCAAGGACTTCATCGTCACCGCCTACCAGCTGTGGGAGGCCCGCGCCTACGGTGCCGACCTCGCCCTGCTGATCGTCTCCGCGCTGGAGCAGGAGGCGCTGGTCTCGCTGATCGAGCGGGCCGAGTCGATCGGGCTGACGCCGCTGGTCGAGGTGCACGACGAGGAAGAGGTCGCCCGCGCGGTGGACGCCGGCGCCCGGATCATCGGCGTCAACGCCCGCAACCTCAAGACGCTGGAGGTCGACCGCGGCAACTTCGCCCGGGTCGCCCCCGAGATCCCGGACCACATCGTCAAGATCGCCGAGTCCGGTGTCCGCGGACCGCACGACCTGATCGCCTACGCCAACGACGGCGCGGACGCGGTGCTGGTCGGCGAGTCGCTGGTCACCGGCAAGGACCCCAGGACCGCGGTGGCCGACCTGGTCGCCGCCGGCTCCCACCCGGCGATCCGCCACGGGCGGGCCTGAGGGCCCCGGAGCACCCCGACATGACCACCGCCGCCGCCCGCCGCCCCGAGGCCAAGCGCTCTGCGCTGCCCTCGTGGCACCGCGGCTGCCGGGCCCCGGCCCGCCGGGTCCGCGGCCGCCGGGTCAGGTACCACATCGGCTCGGAGCCCGGCCAGATCAACGGCATGCGATGGCGCCCCGACAGGGGCGCGGGACAGTAGCGGCATGCGGCTTTGCCGCGTGACCACGGCCGGCCATGACGGCCCGCGGCCGCGTACTGCCCCCGCCCACGGCGATTCAGAGTCCACACACTCACCCGTGAGGTTTCCGCATGCCCAGCGAGTTCTTCATTCCTGACCCCGAGGGTCAGGTCCCCAGCGCCGAGGGCTACTTCGGCGCGTTCGGCGGCAAGTTCATCCCGGAGGCCCTCGTCGCCGCCGTCGACGAGGTCGCCGTCGAGTACGACAAGGCCAAGAACGACCCCGCGTTCGCCCGCGAACTCGACGACCTGCTCGTCAACTACACCGGGCGCCCCAGCGCGCTCACCGAGGTGCCGCGGTTCGCCGAACACGCCGGTGGCGCCCGGGTGTTCCTCAAGCGCGAGGACCTCAACCACACCGGCTCGCACAAGATCAACAACGTGCTGGGCCAGGCGCTGCTCACCAAGCGCATGGGCAAGACCCGGGTCATCGCCGAGACCGGCGCCGGCCAGCACGGCGTCGCCACCGCCACCGCCTGCGCCCTCTTCGGCCTCGACTGCACCATCTACATGGGCGAGGTCGACACCCGGCGCCAGGCCCTGAACGTGGCCCGGATGCGGATGCTCGGCGCCGAGGTCATCGCGGTGAAGTCCGGCAGCCGCACCCTCAAGGACGCCATCAACGAGGCGTTCCGTGACTGGGTCGCCAACGTCGACCGCACCCACTACCTCTTCGGCACGGTCGCCGGCCCGCACCCCTTCCCCGCCCTGGTCCGCGACTTCCACCGCGTCATCGGCGTCGAGGCCCGCCGGCAGATCCTGGAGCGCGCCGGCCGCCTGCCGGACGCCGCGCTCGCCTGCGTCGGCGGCGGCTCCAACGCCATCGGCCTGTTCCACGCCTTCCTGCCCGACACCGATGTCCGGCTGATCGGCTGCGAGCCGGGCGGCCACGGCGTCGAGACCGGCGAGCACGCCGCCACCCTCACCGAGGGCACCCCCGGCATCCTGCACGGCTCGCGCAGCTACGTCCTGCAGGACGAGGACGGCCAGATCACCGAGCCGTACTCCATCTCGGCCGGCCTCGACTACCCCGGCATCGGCCCCGAGCACGCCTACCTCAAGGACGTCGGCCGCGCCGAGTACCGCGCGGTCACCGACGACGCCGCGATGCAGGCACTGCGGCTGCTGTCGCAGACCGAGGGCATCATCCCGGCCATCGAGAGCGCCCACGCGCTGGCCGGCGCCCTGGAGGTCGGCCGCGAGCTGGGCCCCGACGGCCTGTTGCTGGTCAACCTCTCCGGCCGCGGCGACAAGGACATGGACACCGCGGCGCGGTACTTCGGGCTCTACGACGACGAGGGCACGCAGCACAAGAGCGCCGAGGTCAACGGCGTGATCCAGCCGACCGGCGAGGGGGAGAAGTGATGGCGGGCAACCTCGAACTGCTCCATTCCGTACTGGCCCAGGCCAAGGCGGAGAACCGCGCCGCGCTCGTCGGCTACCTCCCGGCCGGCTTCCCGACCGTCGACGGCGGCATCCGCGCGATGACCGAGATGCTGGACGGCGGCTGCGACATCGTCGAGGTCGGCCTGCCGCACAGCGACCCGGTCCTGGACGGCCCGGTCATCCAGACCGCCGACGACATCGCGCTGCGCGGCGGCTTGAAGATCGTCGACGTCATCCGCACGGTCCGCGAGGTGCAGGCCGCCACCGGGGCGCCGGTGCTGTGCATGACGTACTGGAACCCCGTCGACGCCTACGGCGTCGAGCGGTTCGCCGCCGACCTGGCCGAGGCCGGCGGCGCCGGCTGCATCCTGCCGGACCTGCCCGTCGAGGAGTCCGAGGTGTGGCGCAAGGCCGCCGAGCAGCACGGGCTGGCCACCGTCTTCGTGGTCGCGCCGAGCAGCCGGGACGAACGCCTCGCCAAGATCACCGCGGCCGGCAGCGGCTTCGTCTACGCCGCCTCGCTGATGGGCGTGACCGGCACCCGCGAATCCGTCGGCCTGGAGGCCCAGGAACTGGTGGGCCGCACCCGCGCGACCACCGAGCTGCCGGTCTGCGTCGGGCTGGGCGTCTCCAACGCCACCCAGGCCGCCGAGGTCGCCCAGTTCGCCGACGGGGTGATCGTCGGCTCGGCGTTCGTCAAGCGACTGCTGGAGGCCGACGGCGACGAAGAGGCCGGTCTCGCCGGGGTGCGCGCCCTGGCGGGCGAGCTGGCCGAGGGCGTGCGCAAGCGCTTCTGAGACCGCCGGCCGGAGGGACGGCCGCCGGCCAGGACGGCGGGCGGCCGGACGTCCACGGCGGCACGGAACGCCGTCCCTCGATAGGGCGAACATCGGTGCGGAGGGGTGCGACGGCACCCCTCCGCTTCGTTTGTCAGGGGCGTGAGCCAGAAGAACGAAGAGGGTAAGAGAAGCGCCCGCGAGCGGCTGCAGGCCCAGCGGGAGAAGGAGCAGGCCCGCGCCCGGCGCGGCCGGCAGGCGATCGTCGCCGGGGCGGTGCTGGTGGTGCTGGCGATCGCCGGCGGCATCACCGCCTGGGTGATGTCGTCCGGCAGCGGCGGCAGCAGCTCCGACAACGAGACGGCCCTGCCCAAGCAGGCCAGCGGCGGCGACAGACCGGCCGTCCCGGTGGGCGCACCGAACGCCCCCGCCACCCTCACGGTGTGGGAGGACTTCCGCTGCCCCGCCTGCCGGCAGTTCGAGACCGGTTTCCGCCCGGTGATCCACGAACTCCAGGACCAGGGCCGGCTGAGGAGCGAGTACCACCTCGTGACGATCATCGACGGCAACGCCGGCGGCAAGGGCTCCCTCAACGCCGCCAACGCCGCGCTGTGCGCCCAGGACGCCGGCCGGTTCCGCGACTACCACGACGTGCTCTACGCGAACCAGCCGCCCGAGCAGGAGGACAGGTTCGCCGACAAGAAGGTCCTCCTCCAGCTGGCCGGCAAGGTCAAGGGCCTGACCACCCCCGCCTTCACCGCATGCGTCAACGACGGCACATACGACGCCTTCGTCCGCAGGTCCAACGACGCCTTCACCCGCTCGGGATACCGCGGCACCCCGACCGTCCTGCTCAACGGCAAGGACCTGTCCAAGGTCAAGGGGGGCCGGATGACCCCGGCGGACCTGAAGCAGATGGTGCTGGACGCCGCCAAGGGCAAGCAGCCGGGTACGGGCGCCCCGTCCGCCCCCGCCTCGCCGGGCCACAGCGGGTCGTCGGGGCACGGCGCCTCGTCGGGCCACGGAGCGTCCCGGGGCCACCACGCCTCGCCCGCCGCAAGTGCCGCACCCGGCACGGGCGCCGGCGCCGCACCCGGCACCGGAACGCACGCCACCCACGGGGCGATGATCCCGCCCTCCTCCTAGCCACACAGCGTCACGGAGCACCGGCGGGGTCGTTACGGAGCCGTAGCCGGGCGGGTTGTCGCCGACCCGGCCCGGCGCGGTAGCGTCGTCCCTGCCATGGAACTCGCATTCATTCCCAGCCCGTCGGTCGGCGTCGTACACCTCGGCCCGATCCCGCTGCGCGGCTACGCGTTCTGCATCATCATCGGCGTCTTCGTGGGCGTCTGGCTCGGCAACAAACGCTGGGTCCAGCGCGGCGGCCGCTCCGGCACGGTCGCGGACATCGCCGTGTGGGCCGTGCCCTTCGGGCTGGTCGGCGGCCGCCTCTACCACGTCATCACGACGTACGAGCCGTACTTCGGCAAGGACGGGCACCCGCTCAACGCCTTCAAGGTGTGGGAGGGCGGTCTGGGCATCTGGGGTGCGGTGGCGCTCGGCGCGGTCGGTGCCTGGATCGGCTGCCGCCGCCGTGGCATCCCGCTGCCGGCCTACGCCGACGCGCTGGCGCCCGGCCTGGCGCTGGGCCAGGCGATCGGCCGCTGGGGCAACTGGTTCAACCAGGAGCTCTACGGCAAGCCCACCGACGTCCCCTGGGCGCTGAAGATCAGCTCCGACCCGGCCATCGGACGCGTCGGGGGCACGTACCACCCGACCTTCCTCTACGAGTGCCTGTGGTGCATCGGCGTCGCGGCGCTGGTGATCTGGGCCGACAAGCGCTTCCGGCTCGGCCACGGACGGGCCTTCGCGCTGTACGTCGCCGCCTACTGCGCGGGCCGCGCCTGGATCGAGTACATGCGGGTCGACGAGGCGCACCACATCCTGGGCCTGCGGCTGAACGTCTGGACCGCGCTGATCGTCTTCGTCCTGGCCGTCGTCTACTTCGTGGTGTCCGCCAAGAAGGCGCCCGGCCGCGAGGAGGTCGTCGAGCCCGGTGCGCTGGAGGAGCGCGCGGCCGCGGAGGCCGCCGCGGCCGGCAAGAAGGACGAGGAGGGCAAGTCCGCCGACGACGCCTCCCCGGCAGCCGAGGACGAGGACGGCGACGGGGACCGGGACAAGGTCTCGGTCGAGAAGCCCGCCGCGAAGACGGAAAAGAAGACGGAAAAGACGGAGCAGACGGCGAAGGCGGCGAAGGAGGCGAAGGCCGAGCAGGCGCCGGCCGGGAAGCCGGAGGCGGCGGCCGCCGACGAAGCGGCCGCCGACGAGCCGGCCGCCGAGGCCGCGGACAGCAAGAAGTCCTGAGGAAGACGTCCTGAGGACCTGACGATTTTCGAGGCCTGAGGCGGCCCGGGACCCCGTGTCCCGGGCCGCCTCATTGTCTGCGTGGTCCGCGCGCGGCCAGCGCCAGCACCCGCCGGGCGCCGGCGACCACCGCCGCGTCCACGAACCGTCCGTCCGCCAGCGCCTGGGCCCCGCCCTCCGTGGCGGCCGCCCGGACGATCTCCGCCGCCGCCTCGATCTCCTCCGGCGAGGGGAGGTGGGCCGCTTCGATGACCGGCAGCTGGCGCGGGTGGATCGCCGCCCGGCCCAGGAACCCCATCGCCCGGCCCCGAGCGCAGGACCGGGCCAGTCCCTCCAGGTCGTGCACGTCCGGGTAGACCGACTGCGGCGGCGGCGCCAGTCCGGCCGCCCGGGCGGCGACCACGGCCCGGCTGCGCGGCCAGGCCAGCCCCGCCTCGTCCCGTACCCCCAGCTCCGCCGCCAGGTCGGCCTCGCCGAGGGCGATCCCGCGCAGTGCCGGGTGGGCGGTGGCGATGACGAAGGCGTGCTCGATGCCGAGGGCGGATTCCAGCAGGGCGTAGAGCGCGGGGGTGGCGGGCAGTGCGCGGGTGGTCCGGCCGGCCGCGGGGGTGAGGGTGGCGGTGACCGTGCCGGGGCCGGGACGGCCGGTGCGGGGACCGCGGGCGGTGCGTCCGGCGGCGATCCGGCCGGTGCGGGCGGGTGCGGACAGCGGGGTGGCGACCGGCTCCGCGAACGGTCCGCCGGCCGGCCCGCCGAGCGGCCCGGCGGCCGTCGTGGCCCAGCCCGCGGCCCGGCGGATGTCGGCCGGCCCCTGCACCTTGGGCAGCCGCAGCCCGGCCAGCCCCGGCAGCGCGGCGAGGGTGCGGATCTCGCGCTCGGCGAGCGGACCGTCCAGCGCGTTGACGCGGACGTGCACCGGTGCCGGGCCCGGCGCCGGGTCGCTCAGCAGCTCGGCGGTGGCCCGCAGCGCGTACTCCTTGCGGTCCGGGGCGACCGCGTCCTCCAGGTCGAGCACCACCACGTCGGCCCCGCAGCCGAGCGCCTTGGCGACCGTCCCGGGCCGGTCACCGGGCACATAGAGCCAGGTCAGCGGCGTGGCGGCGGGGGCCTCCTGGGGCATCGGCACGGGTTTGGTCACAGCGCGCCCGCCTCCCGAAGCCCGGTGATCTCCCCTTCGTCCAGGCCGAGGGCGGCCAGCACCCCGTCGGTGTCCGCGCCGTGCGGGCGGCCGGTCCACCGGATGGCGCCCGGGGTTTCGGACAGCCGGAAGAGGACGTTCTGCATCCGTAGGGGGCCGAGCTCGTCGTCCGGGACCTCGGTGATCGAGCCCAGCGCCGCGTACTGCGGGTCCGCCAGCACGTCCCGCACGTCGTAGACGGGCGCGACCGCCGCCTCGGCCAGTTCGAAGGCGGCCAGCACCTCGTCCCGGTCGTGCCGGGCGATCCAGTCGCCGACCGCCGCGTCCAGCTCGTCGGCGTGCCGGGCCCGGCCGGCGCCGGTCGCGAACCACGGCTCGTCGATCACCTCCGGCCGGCCGACCAGCCGCATCACCCGTTCCGCGACCGACTCGGCGGAGGTGGAGACCGCGACCCAGGAGCCGTCGGCGGTGCGGTAGGTGTTGCGCGGGGCGACGTTGGCGGAGCGGTTGCCGGTCCGCGGCTGGACGTGGCCGAGCTGGTCGTACCAGAGCGGGTGCGGGCCGAGGACGGTCAGCAGCGGTTCGATCAGCGCCAGGTCGATGACCTGGCCGCGGCCGGTGGCCGCCCGCCCGTGCAGCGCGGCCATCACGGCGTACGCCGTGGTGAGCGCCGCGATGCCGTCGGCGAGGCCGAACGGCGGCAGGGTCGGCGGCCCGTCCGGCTCCCCGGTGATCGCCGCGAACCCGCTCATCGCCTCGGCGAGGGTGCCGAACCCGGGCCGCCGGGCGTACGGGCCGAACTGCCCGAAACCGGTGACCCGGGCCAGCACCAGCCGCGGGTTGACCGCGGACAGCTCCGCCCAGCCCAGCCCCCATTTCTCCAGGGTTCCGGGCCGGAAGTTCTCGATGACGACGTCCGCCCCGGCGGCCAGCCGCAGCAGCACGTCCCGGCCGCCCGGATGGGAGAGGTCGAGCGTCATGGCCTTCTTGTTGCGGCCCAGCAGCTTCCACCACAGCCCGACGCCGTCCTTGGCGGGCCCGTGGCCGCGCGCGGGGTCGGGCCGGTGCGGATGCTCGACCTTGATCACCTCGGCGCCGAAGTCGCCGAGCAGGGTGGCGGCGAGCGGCCCGGCGAACAGCGTGGCGAGGTCGATCACCCGCAGCCCGTCGAGCGGGCCGGGGGAGGGGTCGGCGGCCGGGGACGCGGGCCCGCCGGTCGCGGGCCGGGACATCCCGGACAGGGACGGGTCGGTCATGGCGCGGTTGCCTCCGGTCGGTCGGGAGAGACGCGGTCACGGGAGACTCGGTCAGGCAAGACTCCGTCGGGCAGGGGCGCGACTCGGTCCGGCGGCGGCAGGACTCCGTCCGGCGGGACGACGAGCGCGGCGGTGCGGTGGGCGAGGGCGTCGAAACCGATGCCGTCCAGCCCGCCGATGCCGGTGGCGAGCCGGTTGCGCAGCGGGGCGGTCCAGCGGCCGGGCAGCGCGTCCGGCGCGCCGGCGAGCAGTCCGGTCAGCGAACCGGCGGTCGCCCCGTTGGAGTCGGTGTCCCAGCCGCCGGACACCGTCCGGCAGATCGAACCGGCGAAGTCCCCGTCGGCATGGGTCAGCGCGGCGGCCAGCAGCGCGGCGTTCGGTACCGCGTGCACCCAGTGGTAGTGGCCGTACGTGCGGTGCAACTCGTCGGCGACGGCGGCGAATCCGGCCGGCGACCGGTCCGGCGCCTCGCAGGCCAGGGCGATCCCGCGGCGGACCGCCCGGGCCAGCCGGGACCGCGGCGGGACCACCGAGAGCCCGGCCCGCAGCGCGTCGTGCACATCGGTGCCGCCCGTCCCGGCCGCGGCCAGCGCGGCGGCCGTGAACATCGCCGCGTGGACGCCGCCCGCGGTGTGGCTGAGCGTGGCGTCCCGCCAGGCCAGCGCCGCGGCGGCGGCCGCGTCGCCGGGCCGGGTCCAGCCGAAGACGTCCGCCCGGATCTGCGCGCCGATCCACTCCCGGAACGGGTTGCGGTGCCGCGCGGTGTGCGGCGGCTCGATGCCGTCCAGCAGGTTGCGGTAGGCGAGCCGCTCGGCGGTGAAGGTCCGCCCGGCCGGCAGCTCGTCCAGCCACAGCCGCGCCACATCGGCGGTGGTGAAGTCCGGCCCGTGCCGTTCGAGGAGCAGCAGGTTCAGCAGCGGGTAGTTGAGGTCGTCGTCCTCGGGCATCCCGTCGAGGACCCCGGCGAGCGAGGTGGCGCGGCTGCGGCGGTTCCACGGGTACCGCGCGGCCACCGCCGGATCGAGCCCCTCTTCGGTGAAGTACGAGGCCAGCGGCCAGTTCCCGGTCGCGCGGGCGAGCGCACGGATGCCCTCCAGCGGCAGCTTCTCGACGGGCTTGCCGAGCAGGCAGCCGGCCGCCCGCCCGAGCCAGGCGGCCTCCAGCCGGGCGGCGGCCGGCCTCTCGGCAACCCGGCCGGCAGCCGCCAACGGCCATGAAGGACAGGACCGCTGAATGGCCGTCAGTTCTGTGGGCTCGTCGTCGGCCAACGGGCTGGGCAGCGCGGCGAGTTCGTCGAGCAGGGCGGTCGCGGTGGCGCGCAGGGCCGGGTCCGCGGGGCGGTCCGAGGCGCCCGCCCGCTCCGGTGCCGGTGCCCCGCCCGCCGACTGCCAGCGCCGCGCGATCCGGGCCACCGCGGCCGCGTCCCGGCCGTCCTCGGCCGCCTGCCGCAGCTCGTGCCCGAGCAGGTCCTCGGGCTGCACCCAGGTCAGCCGGAGCGGTGCGGCGGGGGAGCGGCGGGCGGTGGCCGGCGCCTTCGCGGTCACCGTACGCCCGCCTCCGTCAGCGCCGGGATGGCCGAGATCGCGGTGAACGCCTGCTCGTGGGTGCGGGCGCGGGCCCGGTCGCGGGTGAAGATCTCCCGGGCGACGGTCGCCAGCGCCGCGCCGGGGGCCTGCAGATCGAGGCGGCTGGCGCGGGCGACCTCGGCGCTCCACTCCTCCGGCACCGCCGGGGCGCCGCGCAGCGCACCGGCCAGCGCGCCGCTCATCGTGGCGATCGAGTCGCAGTCCCGTCCGTAGTTGACCGAGCCCAGCACGGTGGACCGGAAGTCGCCGCCGCCGACCAGCAACATGCCCAGCGCCACGGGGAGTTCCTCGATCGCGTGCAGCCGGGAGGGGCGGCGGGCGCCGAGCGAGGGGTTGCGGTAGTCCGGGCCGACGGTGTCGAACGGGGCGACCGCAGCCCGCAGCGCCGCCGCCGCCGACTCGTGGTCGTCCAGCGTCGCGGCGGCCTCGCAGACCGCCTCGATCGCGGCGCGGGTGCCGTCCTTCGCCAGCCGCAGGGCCTGCACGACGACCGAGGACGGGGTGGCGTCGGGCGCGAACGCGGCGGCCACCGCCGCGGCGAACACCCCGGCCGCCTCCCGCCCGTAGGAGGACTGGTGCGCACCGGCGATGTCCAGCGCCTCGGCGTAGGCCCGGTCCGGATTACCGGCGTTGACCACGCCGACCGGCGCCATGTACATCGCCGCACCGCAGTTGACGATGTTTCCGACGCCGGCCTCGCGCGGATCGGCGTGCCCGTAGTGCAGCCGGGCCACGATCCACTTCTCGGCGAGGAAGATCCGCTGCAGCGGCAGCGCCTCGGCCTCCAGCTCCGGGATCCAGCGGGGGGTGCCGATCAGGTCCGGGACGAGGTGGTCGGCGACGTCGTAGGCGTCGAGGTGGTCGCGCACCGACTCGTAGACCCGGACCAGCGCATGGGTCATCAGGGTGTCGTCGGTGACGTGGCCGTTGCCCTTGTGGTACGGCGCGAGGGGGCGGGCGGTGCGCCAGTCGTCGTGGAACGGGCCGACGATGCCGGTGACCCGGCCGCCGTACCGCTTGACGATCTCCTCCGGCGTCCGGCCCTCGACCGGCCCCCCGAGCGCATCCCCGACCGCCGCGCCCACCAGACAGCCGATCGCCCGGTCCTCCAGGGAGGGGGTGTCGGGCCGGGCCGGTGGGGCGGCGGGCGTGGGCGGGGCCGCCGTGACGGGGGTCACGGGCAGGACCTGGGTGGCCCCGATGTCGAGGAGACCGGGTGCGCCCGGCGCCTCGGGTGCGGTGTCGCTGGTGTGCGTCATGTGCGCAGGAGTCCTTCCACGAGGGGGGTGGGGGAGAAGGCCGGAGCGGCCTCCGGGGCGGCTCCGGGCGGGGCCGCGGGGCCGGTGTCCGCGGGGCCTTCCGGGGCGGTCAGCTCCGCCCGGGCCAGCGCGCCGGCCAGTTCGACGAGGTCGGTGCCGGCCAGCCGGGGCAGTGCGCAGCCGGACAGCACCCGGCAGGCGTCGCGCCAGGTCCGGGGCAGCGCGGGGGCGCCGCCGAGCGCACCGGTCAGCGCCCCGGCGAGGGCGGGCGCGGAGTCGGCGACCCGGGAGAGGCAGGCGGCGGCCGGCACCGCCTCGGCGACCTGCCCGTCGGTGGCGAGCGCCAGCGCCAGGGCCACCGGGACGGTCTCGGCGGCGGCGATGCCGTAGCTGTAGACGTGGTCGACGATCTCGTGCTCCAGGACCGGCACCAGGGCGAACGCGGTACCGGGGCGGCCGGGCCGGTCGGCGGCGTGGGTCCGGGCGAGGTGGACCGCGTGCAGGGTGTTGCGGCGGATCTCGGTGCCCTCGGGCAGCTGGGCCAGCGCGGTGTCCACCGCGCCGGACGCCGGGGCGCCACCGAGCGCGGCGGCCACCGCGGCGGCCATCGCCCGGGCCCCGTGCACCCCGTCGCCGTCCTGGGTGTAGCGCGCGTCGTACTCGGCCAGGTCCGCCGCCGCGGCCGGGTCGCCCGGGTGCACCACGGCCAGGACGGCGGCCCGGACGCACGCCGCGTCGTCGAAGAAGTGCGGGTTGTCGTGGCCGGTGGCGGGCGGCCGCAGCCCGGCGGCGAGGTTGCCGAGCCCGGCACGTACGGAGATCCGGGCACGCAGCGGCAGGACGGCGGACTCCACCTCGGGTGCCCGGTCGGCGGCCGCGGCGACCTCGCTCGCCAGCGCGTTCCAGGCGAGGTCGAGGGCGGCCCGCATCCGGCGGTCGCGGCCCAGGTCGCTGAGCAGCGCCCCGGCCGCGGTCAGTACGGACCCGGCGGTGAAAGCCGCCCACTCGGCGTCGTCGGACGGGCCCAGCCGCAGCGGCTCGGGCGGCTGGTTCAGGGCGATCGGCACCGGCAGCGTGGTGGTGGCGTTCTGTTCGGCGAAGGTGTCCAGCTCGCGGGTGAGCCGCCGGGTCCACTCCGGCATCCGCGCCGCCCGGTGCCGGGCCGCGGGCCATCCGGCGGCGTCCCCCGCGGCCAGCCCGAGCAGCAGCCCCTCGATCCGGCTGCGCGCGGCCGCCACGGGGCCGCCGGCGCCCGCCCGGCCGGCCCCGTTGCCCGCCCGGCCGCTCATCCCGTCCCCACCCCGGCCGCGGCCCGGTCCGCGGCAACGGGCTCCGCCGCGGGGCTCCGGCCCGCCCGGCTCCCGTCCGCCCGGCTCTCGTCCGCCCGGCGCTCCTCCGCCCCGCCGCCGCCCGCCCCGCCCGGTGCCAGCAGCTCGGCGATGTCCAGGACGTGGTAGCCCGCCATCGACGGCAGGCAGCTGCCGCGTGCCGGGCCGATGGCCCGGGCCCACTCCTCGGGGATCGCGCCGGCCCCGCCCAGTGCGCCGGCCAGGGCCCCGGCGACCGCGGCCGTGGTGTCGGCGTCCCGGCCCATGTTGACCGCGGTCAGCACCGAGCCCCGGAAGTCGCCGCGGGCCGCCGCGAACGCCCCGAAGGCCAGCCCGACGGCCTCCGGCGCCAGGTCCGTCCAGGGGTAGCCGCCGACCACGACGGCGGAGCGCACCGCGCGTTCCGTGCCGAGCCGGGTGATGCCCGGATCGTGGCCGCAGCGCTGGGCCGCGCCCACCGCCCGGCGCAGCGAGCGGGCGGTCCAGGAGTCCTCCGGGACGACGGACAGCGCGGCGGCGACCACCACATCGGTGAGCGGGGTCCCGCCGGGACCGGAACCCGAGGGTTCCTGGGGGAGGGCGACCATCGCGGCGGCCACCCCGGCGGCCACCGCCCGGCCCCCGTAGATCCCCTCGCCGTCATGGCTGACCGTGCCGTCGATGGCGACCAGCCGGGCGGCCTCGGCGGGCCGGCCGGCCGCGAACACCCCGAACGGCGCGGCGCGCATCGCCAGCCCGTCGCTCCAGGCGTGCCGGTGCTGTGCGGAGATCGGGGCGGCCAGCCCGCGGCGCAGGTTCTCCAGGGTGCCGCGCTCGCTGAAGCCGGCGCCGCGGAACGGCCCCTCGTCCCGGTCGGCGATCCACTGGTGCCAGGCCGCCTCGACGTCGGCGACGGTCAGCGCCGAGCCGTGCGCGGCCAGCAGCAGCCCGGAGAAGATCGCGTACTCGGTGTCGTCGGTGCCGGCCGGGTCGTCCTCGACGTAGCCCTCGATCCGGCCCCAGCGGCGGCGGATCTGTGAGGGTTTCATGTTCTCCGCGGGGGCGCCCAGCGCATCCCCCACGGCGAGCCCGAGCAGCGCCCCGCGGGCCCGGTCGCGTACGCCGTCGCCGGCCGGGCCCGGGGCGCCCCGCTCCGGGGACGGGGGGTCCGCTGCGCTCATGGTGCTATGCGTGCCACGCGGCGCCCCCGCTCTCCTGCGCCGGGCCGCGAGGTCACCCGGTCGACGCCCCGGCGGGACGCCCGTACGGCGCCGGAAACGGGCCCGCACGCGGCCCGCTCACCGCCCGTGACCGGCCTCCCCTCACCGACTTTTCGAAGAAACCGCAGGTCAGCGCGGTAAGTTCGGCCTTCCTTGCTAGCGGCGGAGGGTGATCCCCGCATAACTTCGAGGGGTTGCAGGGGGAAGTGCCGCCATCGGCCCACACCTCGCGGAAGGGAGCAGGTCCCGATATGTCCGTCATGGAGATCATGGATGCCGCGGCGCCGACGCACGTGGCGCACCGCGACAACCACACGCACCGCGACGTCAACGGCGGCTGGCTGCGCCCCGCCGTCTTCGGCGCGATGGACGGTCTGGTCTCGAACCTCGCCCTGATGACCGGTGTCGCGGGCGGTGCGCTGTCCCAGCAGACGATCATCATCACCGGCCTCGCCGGGCTGGCCGCCGGTGCCTTCTCGATGGCCGCGGGGGAGTACACCTCGGTCGCCTCGCAGCGCGAGCTGGTGCAGGCCGAGCTGGACGTCGAACGGGACGAGCTGCGCAAGCACCCCAAGGACGAGCAGGAGGAGCTCGCGGCCCTCTACGAGTCCCGTGGGGTCGAGCCGGAGCTCGCCCGCAAGGTCGCCGAACAGCTTTCCCGCGACCCCGAGCAGGCGCTGGAGATCCACGCCCGCGAGGAATTGGGAATAGACCCGTCCGACCTTCCTTCCCCGGCCGTGGCCGCCATCTCTTCCTTTGGATCCTTTGCGCTGGGCGCGCTTCTGCCTGTTCTTCCTTACCTGTTGGGGGCTTCCGCGATCTGGCCCGCGGTGCTGCTCGCCCTGGTCGGACTCTTCGCCTGCGGTGCCGTCGTGGCGCGGGTGACGGCCCGCTCGTGGTGGTTCAGCGGACTGCGCCAACTCGCCCTCGGCGGCGCCGCCTCGGGTGTGACGTACCTCCTGGGAGCACTGTTCGGAACCGTCGTAGGGTGACGTGTCATACGGGTGACTGCATAATTAACCCGTTACCCCGCGGTTTCGGTTTGTTGACGACCGGGCATAAGGCCCTGGCGTCGCGGGCAATGTCGCTCGCCGAACGCCGCCCTGTGGGACGGCTCTCTTCCGTCCGCGTTCACGACCCACCGCGCCTGCGGTGTCCGCATGTTGGAAGCCTCTTTTCGGTTCTCGGGAAGCGGGCCATCCTGTAACCTGCACGAAATTTCGCGGAGGGCCAACGTCGTCCCTCGGCAATGCCTATGCCACGACGACGTTGGGAGAGCCGATGCGTTTCGCGTCCACGCACTCCGCGACCACCAGCAGCGCCCACGCCGCCTGGTCGCCCATGGACGGGCGCCCCGCCCAGCAGGGGATGTACGACCCGCGCAACGAGCACGACGCCTGCGGCGTCGGCTTCGTGGCCACCCTCACCGGCGAGGCCAGCCACGCACTGGTCGAACAGGCGCTCACCGTCCTGACCAACCTGGAGCACCGCGGTGCCACCGGCTCCGAGCCCGACTCGGGCGACGGCGCCGGCATCCTGCTCCAGGTCCCGGACGCGTTTCTGCGCGAGAACGTCACCTTCGAGCTCCCCGAGGCCGGCGCCTACGCCGTCGGCATCGCCTTCCTGCCGTCCGACGCCCAGGCCGCCGCCGACGCCGTCTCCCGCATCGAGACGATCGCCGGCGAAGAGGGCCTGGACGTCATCGGCTGGCGCGTCGTCCCGGTCGCCCCGCAGCTGCTCGGGAACGGCGCCCGCGCCACCATGCCGGCCTTCTCCCAGCTCTTCGTCGCCGACGGGCAGAACACCGGCCTGGCCCTGGACCGCAAGGCCTTCGCGCTGCGCAAGCGCGCCGAGCGCGAGGCCGGGGTCTACTTCCCCTCGCTGTCCGCCCGCACGATCGTGTACAAGGGCATGCTGACCACCGGCCAGCTGGAGCCCTTCTTCCCGGACCTGTCCGACCGCCGCTTCGCCACCGCGATCGCCCTGGTCCACTCCCG
Organism: Streptomyces sp. NPDC048197; assembly: GCF_043202395.1. NCBI lineage: Bacteria > Bacillati > Actinomycetota > Actinomycetes > Kitasatosporales > Streptomycetaceae > Streptomyces > Streptomyces sp. NPDC048197. The sequence continues at coordinate 190,978 of NZ_JBIDAJ010000003.1, read as the reverse complement.
CTTCTCCACCAACACCTTCCCGAGCTGGCCGCTCGCGCACCCGTACCGCTTCGTCGCGCACAACGGCGAGATCAACACCGTCCAGGGCAACCGCAACTGGATGCGCGCCCGCGAGTCCCAGCTCGCCTCGAAGCTCTTCGGCGAGTCGGAGCTGGAGCGGATCTTCCCGGTCTGCACCCCCGACGCCTCCGACTCCGCCTCCTTCGACGAGGTCCTGGAGCTGCTCCACCTCGGCGGCCGCTCGCTGCCGCACTCCGTGCTGATGATGGTCCCCGAGGCGTGGGAGAACTCCCCCTCCATGGACCCGGCCCGGCGCGCCTTCTACCAGTACCACTCCACGATGATGGAGCCCTGGGACGGCCCCGCCTGCGTCACCTTCACCGACGGCACCCAGGTCGGCGCGGTCCTCGACCGCAACGGCCTGCGCCCCGGCCGCTACTGGGTCACCGACGACGGCCTGGTCGTGCTCTCCTCCGAGGTCGGCGTCCTCGACATCGACCCCGGCAAGGTCGTCCGCAAGGGCCGCCTGCAGCCCGGCAAGATGTTCCTCGTCGACACCGCCGAGCACCGCATCATCGAGGACGACGAGATCAAGGCGCAGCTCGCCGCCGAGCAGCCCTACCAGGAGTGGCTGGACTCCGGTCTGATCGAGCTCGCCGACCTGCCCGAGCGCGAGCACATCGTGCACACCCACGCCTCGGTCACCCGCCGCCAGCAGACCTTCGGCTACACCGAGGAAGAGCTGCGGGTGCTGCTCGCCCCCATGGCCAAGGCCGGCGCCGAGCCGATCGGCTCCATGGGCACCGACTCGCCGATCGCCGCGCTCTCCGAGCGCCCCCGGCTGCTCTTCGACTACTTCACCCAGCTCTTCGCGCAGGTCACCAACCCGCCGCTGGACGCCATCCGCGAGGAGCTCGTCACCTCGCTGATCTCCTCCCTCGGCCCCCAGGGCAACCTCCTCACGCCCACCGCGGCCTCCTGCCGCAGTGTGACCCTGCCCTTCCCGGTCATCGACAACGACGAGCTGGCCAAGCTCATCCACATCAACGCCGACGGCGACATGCCCGGCATGAAGGCCGTGACCCTCTCCGGCCTCTACCGCGTCTCCGGCGGCGGCGAAGCGCTGGCCGCCCGCATCGAGGAGATCCGCGCCGAGGCCGACGCCGCCATCGCCGACGGCGCCCGCCTGATCGTGCTCTCCGACCGGCACTCCGACGCCGAGCACGCGCCGATCCCGTCGCTGCTGCTGACCGCCGCGGTCCACCACCACCTCATCGCCACCAAGACCCGCACCCAGGTCGGGCTGCTCGTCGAGGCCGGCGACGTCCGCGAGGTGCACCACGTCGCCCTGCTCATCGGCTACGGCGCCGCCGCGGTCAACCCCTACCTGGCCATGGAATCCGTCGAGGACCTCGTCCGCGCCGGCACCTTCCTGCCGGACGTCGAGCCCGAGACGGCCATCAAGAACCTCATCAAGGCGCTCGGCAAGGGCGTGCTGAAGGTCATGTCCAAGATGGGCATCTCCACCGTCGCCTCCTACCGCGGCGCGCAGGTCTTCGAGGCCATCGGCCTGGACGAGGAGTTCGTCGCCCAGTACTTCCACGGCACCGCCACCAAGATCGGCGGCGCCGGCCTGGACGTCATCGCCCAGGAAGTCGCCGCACGGCACGCCAAGGCCTACCCGGCCTCCGGCATCGCCGCCACCCACCGCGCGCTGGAGATCGGCGGCGAGTACCAGTGGCGCCGCGAGGGCGAACCGCACCTCTTCGACCCGGACACCGTCTTCCGGCTGCAGCACGCCACCCGCAGCCGCCGCTACGACATCTTCAAGAAGTACACCGAGCGGGTCAACGAGCAGTCCGAGCGCCTGATGACGCTCCGCGGCCTGTTCGGCTTCAAGTCCGACCGCCCGTCCATCCCCCTGGACGAGGTCGAGTCCGCCTCCGAGATCGTCAAGCGCTTCTCCACCGGCGCCATGTCGTACGGCTCCATCTCCCAGGAGGCGCACGAGACCCTCGCCATCGCCATGAACCAGCTGGGCGGCAAGTCCAACACCGGTGAGGGCGGCGAGGACCCCGAGCGCCTCTACGACCCGGCGCGCCGCTCCGCCATCAAGCAGGTCGCCTCCGGCCGCTTCGGCGTGACCAGCGAATACCTCGTCAACTCCGACGACATCCAGATCAAGATGGCCCAGGGCGCCAAGCCCGGCGAGGGCGGCCAGCTGCCCGGCCACAAGGTCTACCCCTGGGTCGCCAAGACCCGGCACTCCACCCCCGGCGTCGGCCTGATCTCCCCGCCGCCGCACCACGACATCTACTCCATCGAGGACCTCGCCCAGCTGATCCACGACCTCAAGAACGCCAACCCGGCCGCACGTATCCACGTGAAGCTGGTGTCGGAGGTCGGTGTCGGCACGGTCGCGGCCGGTGTGTCCAAGGCCCACGCGGACGTCGTCCTCATCTCCGGCCACGACGGCGGTACCGGCGCCTCCCCGCTGACCTCGCTCAAGCACGCGGGCGGCCCCTGGGAGCTCGGCCTCGCCGAGACCCAGCAGACCCTGCTGCTCAACGGCCTGCGCGACCGCATCGTCGTGCAGACCGACGGCCAGCTCAAGACCGGCCGCGACGTGGTCATCGCCGCCCTGCTGGGCGCCGAGGAGTACGGCTTCGCCACCGCACCGCTGGTCGTCTCCGGCTGCGTCATGATGCGCGTCTGCCACCTGGACACCTGCCCGGTGGGCATCGCCACCCAGAACCCGACGCTGCGCGAGCGGTTCAACGGCAAGGCCGAGTACGTCGTCAACTTCTTCCAGTTCATCGCCGAAGAGGTCCGCGAGCTCCTGGCCGAGCTGGGCTTCCGCAGCCTCGACGAGGCCATCGGCCACGCCGAACTCCTCGACACCACCAAGGCCGTCAACCACTGGAAGGCGCAGGGCCTCGACCTCGCCCCGCTGCTGCACGTCCCCGAGCTGTCCGAGGGCGCGGTCCGCCACCAGGTCACCGTCCAGGACCACGGCCTGGAGAAGGCGCTCGACAACGAGCTGATCAAGCTCGCCGCCGACGCGCTGGCCGCGGACACCGCCGAGGCCGCCCAGCCGGTCCGGGCCCAGGTCGCGATCCGCAACATCAACCGGACCGTCGGCACCATGCTCGGCCACGAGGTGACCAAGAAGTTCGGTGGCGCCGGCCTGCCCGACGACACCATCGACATCACCTTCACCGGCTCGGCCGGCCAGTCCTTCGGCGCGTTCCTGCCGCGCGGCGTCACGCTGCGCCTGGAGGGCGACGCCAACGACTACGTCGGCAAGGGCCTCTCGGGCGGCCGGATCGTCGTCCGCCCGGACCGCGGTGCCGACCACCTCGCCGAGTACTCCACCATCGCCGGCAACACCCTCGCCTACGGCGCCACCGGCGGCGAGCTGTACCTGCGCGGCCGGGTCGGCGAGCGGTTCTGCGTCCGCAACTCCGGTGCCACGGTGGTCTCCGAGGGCGTCGGCGACCACGGCTGCGAGTACATGACCGGCGGCAACGCGGTCGTCCTGGGCGAGACCGGCCGCAACTTCGCGGCGGGCATGTCCGGCGGCTTCGCCTACGTCATCGACCTGGACCGGAACAACGTCAACAAGGAACTCGCCGGCGCGGTGCACCCGCTGGACGAGAACGACAAGCAGTGGCTGCACGACGTGGTGCGCCGCCACCAGGAGGAGACCGGCTCCACCGTCGCCGAGAAGCTCCTCGCCGACTGGGATGCCGCGGCCCCGCGGTTCAGCAAGGTCATCCCGCCCACGTACCAGGCAGTGCTCGCCGCCAAGGAAGCCGCCGAGCAGGCCGGACTCTCCGAGTCCGAGACCCACGAGAAGATGATGGAGGCGGCGACCAATGGCTGACCCCAAGGGCTTCCTGACCCACGAGCGCGAGACTGCCAAGACCCGCCCCGTCGAGGAGCGCGTCAAGGACTGGAACGAGGTCTACCAGCCCGGCTCCCTGCTGCCGATCATCAGTAAGCAGGCGTCGCGCTGCATGGACTGCGGCATCCCCTTCTGCCACAACGGCTGCCCGCTCGGCAACCTCATCCCCGAGTGGAACGACTACGCCTACCGCGGGGACTGGAGCGAGGCCAGCGAGCGGCTGCACGCGACCAACAACTTCCCGGAGTTCACCGGCCGTCTGTGCCCCGCCCCCTGTGAGGCCGCCTGTGTGCTGGGCATCAACCAGCAGCCGGTGACCATCAAGAACGTCGAGGTCTCCATCATCGACAAGGCGTGGGACAACGGCGACGTCACCCCGCAGCCGCCCGAGCGCCTCTCCGGCAAGACCGTCGCCGTCATCGGCTCCGGCCCGGCCGGTCTCGCCGCCGCCCAGCAGCTGACCCGGGCCGGCCACACCGTCGCGGTGTACGAGCGCGCGGACCGCATCGGCGGCCTGCTCCGCTACGGCATCCCCGAGTTCAAGATGGAGAAGCGCCACATCAACCGCCGCATCGAGCAGATGCGCGCGGAGGGCACCAAGTTCCGCACGGAGGTGGAGATCGGCCGCGACATCGACGCGAAGAAGCTGCGCAAGCGCTACGACGCCGTCGTCATCGCCGCCGGCGCCACCACCTCCCGCGACCTGCCGGTGCCCGGCCGGGACCTCAAGGGCATCCACTTCGCGATGGAGTACCTCCCGCTCGCCAACAAGGTGCAGGAGGGCGACCTGACCGTCGCCCCGATCACCGCCGAGGGCAAGCACGTGGTCGTCATCGGCGGCGGCGACACCGGCGCGGACTGCGTCGGCACCGCCCACCGCCAGGGCGCGGCCTCCGTCACCCAGCTGGAGATCATGCCGCGGCCGGGCGAGGAGCGGAACGCGGGCCAGCCGTGGCCGACCTTCCCCATGCTCTACAAGGTCACCTCCGCGCACGAGGAGGGCGGCGAGCGGGTCTACTCCGTCTCCACCACCCACTTCGAGGGCGACGAGGACGGCAACGTCCAGTGGCTGCACCTCGCCGAGGTGGAGTTCGTCGACGGCAAGCTGGAGCAGAAGCCGGGCACGGAGCGCAAGATCCCCGCCCAACTGGTCACCCTCGCCATGGGCTTCACCGGCACCGACCAGCAGAACGGCCTGGTCGAGCAGTTCGGCCTGGAGCTCGACGCCCGCGGCAACGTCGCCCGCGACGCCGACTTCGCCACCAACGTGCCCGGCGTGTTCGTCGCCGGCGACGCCGGCCGCGGCCAGTCGTTGATCGTGTGGGCCATCGCCGAGGGCCGCTCCGCCGCCCGCGGTGTGGACCGCTTCCTGACCGGAGCCAGCGCCCTGCCGGCCCCCATCAGGCCGACGGACCGCGCACTGGCCGTCTGACCCGGTCGCGCACCGTGCGCGACCGCCCCTGAATGTCCCGTACAACGTCGTACGGAGGCACGGGATCCGGGGCCTGCCCCGGACCCGTCCGCGGCGCCTGTCTTTTCTCCCCGACCGGAGGGCAGGCGCCGCGGGTCTTCCGGAACCCGCAGACCTTCCGGAACCCGCACCCTTCCGGAACCCGCACGTCCGCGGGAATCTCCACGCCCGCCGGAATACTCAGGCCCCCCTTTGCCGTTGAGGGCCCCACAGGGGGCGCTCGCGACCCTTAGGGGATCCGTTCGACCCACCCCTACGGGCCCCGCCGACCCCCTCTACGGGCCCCGCCCCCCTCTACGGCCCCGCCCCCCTCTGCGGGCCTGGCCACCCACCCTGCGGTCCCGCCGGCCCGCCGGCCCGGCTTCCGTTGTCAGTGGCTCTCCCTAAGGTGGCACCGATCTTGTAGGTGCCGCACCGGGAGGAGCAGGACGATGGGTGCCAGTGGCTGGGAGTACCTCACTCCGTTCAAGAACACCGTCGAGGAGTCGTTGCAGGCCCTGCACGCGCAGGTCTTCGAGGAGCTGTTCGGCGACGACGAGACGTACCGGGACCTCGAAGAGCTGTGGCAGGACGAGGAGTTCATGGGCGAGGAGGGGACCCACTCGATCCTGGACATCGATCGCGTCGTCCACACCACCGCCGCCCCGTCGGGCCACAACATCCGTGACTACGGGACGCTGCGCCCGCTGGCGCCCGACCGCATCAGACATCACTTCGGCACCGACCGCCCCACGCCCAGCCGGTTCGAGGAGGTCCTCGTCCAGGCCCATGCGGCCCTCCGCCTCCCGCCCGACCACGTGGAGACGCTCCTTGACGAGTGCCGCATGCGGTGGACCGGCATATACGTCGTCCTGTACACCGGCGATGAGCCCACCCACCTGGGAATCTTCGGTTACTCGGGCGACTGAGCCGCACCGGAGCCGCACCGGAAGGGGAGGGCCGGCAGCAGGGTCTTCCCGCCCCGCCCGCCGGCCCCGGCCGCCCGCCCCACCGGCCCCTACGAGCCGCCGCGTTCGGCCGGGTAGCGGCGGCCCAGTTGGCGGGCCATCTCCCGGGCGGGGGCCGGTACGGTCCGGTCCGGGGGAGCGGCCGACGGGCGGAAGTCGTGCACCGGCGGATGCCACGCCCCCAGGTCGATCCGCCGGTCGCTCAGCGGCAGCACCCACCGCGGGTCCGCGTGCACCCGCAGCACCTGTGCCTCGATCTGGGTCCATGCCCCGTCGGTCACCGTGCGCTCGCCGACCCGGCGGGCCTCCAGCTGCACCGGACAGTGCGCCAGCCGGGGCGGCCGCACCAGCTCCGACGGCTCCGTCCACGGTGCGTCCGTCGAGGGCGGCAGCGCCCCCAATCCCTCTTCGGTCCCCGTTGCGTCCGGCGGGAGATTGAACACGACGTCCGGGCGTACCGCGAGGTTCCTGGCGGTCCGCCCCCGGGTCGGCAGCCAGAGGCTCACGACCGGGCCGAGCTCCCACCGGATGCGCAGCTCGACCAGGACGAAGGTTCCGTCGTCGTTCTCCGTGGACAGCAGCGCCGGGGTGACCGAACTGCTCTTCTCCAGCGCGCCTCTCATGCCGTTGAGGATAGAAGCCGGATGATTCGGTGCTCACCGAAATGTTATCAGAGGTTACTCTGTGTACATGAACCGATGGGACGCCGATCAGGAAAAACTCGCGGAGACCCCCGATCTCGCCGCGCTCGCGGCGCTGCTCGCGGACCGCACCCGCGCCGCCATCTGCATGGCCCTGCTCGACGGCGGCACCTGGACCGCCGGAGAACTCGCCGAATACGCCTCGGTGGCACCCTCCACGACCACCGAGCACCTCAACCTCCTGGTCGCCGGCGGGCTGCTCGCCGAAGAACGCCAGGGACGGCGGCGCTACGTCCGGCTGGCCGGCCCGGACACCGCGGAAACCCTGGAGAACCTCGCCGGACTCGCCCCCTACCGCCCCGTCCCGATCCGCTCGCTGGCCGAGGCCAACCAGCGCCGGGCCCTGCACCACGCCCGTACCTGCTACGACCACATCGCCGGCGCCCTGGGTTGCGCCCTCGTCGAGGTGATGACCGAACGCGGCCTGCTGGCACGGGAGTACGGCCTGGTCCTCACCGCGGCCGGCGCCCACTGGCTGACCGTCCTCGGCGTCCCCGACACCGGCCCGTCCCTCGCCCACCGCGCCCATGTCCGTACGTGCCTCGACTGGACGGTGCGGCGCCCGCACCTCTCCGGCGCGCTCGGTGCCACCCTCTACCGCCACGCCCTGGAGCGCCGATGGATCGTCAAGTCCCCGACGACCCGCATCCTCAGCGTCACCGAAACCGGCCGTACGGCCTTCCGTGACCGCCTCGGCCTCCCGGAGGAGGCCCTCTCCCCGTCCCTCGCGTTTCCCGCCCCGCGCGGCTGACCGGGGTCAGCCCCGGTCGTCGGAGTCCCGGTCCTCGGACGCCTGGCCGGCGGACGCCTGGCTGTCGGGTGTCCGACTGCCGGATTCCTGGCTGCCGGATTCCTGGTCGTCGCCGGCCATGAGGCGGGCCGGGAAACCGCCGGTGGCGATCGGGCCCCAGCGCAGCGGGGTCACCCGGATCAGTGACTTGCCCTGCTTGCGCATCGCCGCGCGGTACTCGTCCCAGTCCGGGTGCTCACCGGCGATGTTGCGGTAGTACTCGACCAGCGGCTCGACCGACTCCGGCGCGTCGATGACCTCGGCCTCGCCGTCGATCTGCACCCACGGACCGTTCCACTCGTCGGACAGCACCAGCACGCTGGCCGACGCCACCCGGCGCAGGTTGCGGACCTTGGCCCGCTCCGGATACGTCGAGATGACCAGCCGGCCGGAGTCGTCCACCCCGCAGGTCAGCGGCGAGGCCTGCGGGGTGCCGTCGGAGCGGCGGGTGAGCAGGATCGCGCGGTGCCGGGGGCGGACGAACTCCAGCAGCTCGGGCAGGTCGACACGGGTGGTGGTGGCGAGGGAAGGGCTCATACGGCGAGGGTAGGGCCTGGAGTGCGCTCCAGGGCGAACGCCGAAGCGCCGTGCCTGTCGGCCCGTCAGCGTCGCCGGCTATCGGCCTCGCTGGGCTCGTCGGCCCGTCGGATCATCGGCCCCTCAGCCCTCGGCCCTCGGCCCTTCTCCGGTCAGCCCTTCAGGAGTTGCTTGCCGGTGGCCGCGTCGACGACCTTGCGGTCACCGAGGGCGTCCTTCAGCCGTATCGTCACCTTGTCGGTGGCCAGCATCTCGGTACACATGCCCTTGGAGCTCTTGCGCTTTCCCCAGCCGGTGACGACCACGAGCCCCTTCGACTCGTGGCTGCGCGCGCCGAAGTGGGCGTCGCAGGGGCTGTGCCCGACGGTCACGGTGATCTCCCGGGCCGTACCGGCGTCCTTGGGCCGCTGGGCCTTCACCAGCGGCAGGAGTGCCTGCTGCCGGCCGTGCACCGGCGAGACCTTCGGCCAGTCCCGCACGATCTGTGCGGCCCGCTCCTCGAACGCGTCCACCTTCTTCAGCGGCGGGCCGCCGCTCACCGTCTGCTGCGGCTGCTTGCCGCAGCCGGACAGGGCGACGGCGCCGGACACCGCCAGCGTGAGCACGGCGGTGAGCGTACGGGTGCGGGAGTGGGGGATTCCTCGCATGACATGCCTCCTCGGTTCACGGATGGGACGTGGCGGACGCAAGACCGGTTCCGGCCGGATTTCGACGGCCCGGCCGCGTGCGTTCGCCGTTGGCTTGATCCGCCCACGGCGCAACCCGGCGACCGGTGCCGTCCCCCGCGGTTAGCGTCCGGTCATGGACCCACTCACCCGTATCAGCCGTACCGTCTGGCAACTTGCCTTCCCCGTCGGGCACGTCCACCTCGTCGCGCTCCCCGACGACGGGTTCGCCCTGGTCGACACCGGGGTCCCCGGTTCGGCGCCGGCCGTTCTCGACGCGCTCGCCCGGCTCGGCGGCCGCCCGGACCGGCTGCGGCAGATCGTGCTCACCCACTGCCACGCGGACCACATGGGTTCCGCCGCCGACCTGGTCGAGGCCACCGGGGCCGAGGTGCTGGCCGGTGCGCCGGACGCCCCGTACGTCCGCGGTACCGCCGCCGAGCCCGCGGCCGTCCTCACCGCGGCCGAACGCCCGCTGCACGAGCGCATCATGGCCGACTTCGCGGCCGCCGGCGTCCCGCCGCTGCGGCATGTCGCCGTCGACCGGGAACTGCGCGACGGCGACACCCTCGACGGCTGGCCGGAGCCGGTCCGGGTGCTCGCGGTCCCCGGTCATACGCCCGGCGGGATCGCCCTGCACCTGCCCGCGAGCGGGCTGCTGTTCCCCGGGGACATCATCGGGGCTTCCCCCGACGGCGACCGTGCGGTACTCGGGCCGTTCAACGTCTCGCGGGAGCAGACCGTGGCCTCCTTCCGGCGGCTGGCCGCGCTCGACGACGTCGGAACGGTGTGCGTGCCGCACGGGGGGACGATCCGGGAGAACGCCCGGGCGGTGCTGGCCGCGGCCACCCCGGAGACGGACTGGAGCTAGTCAGCGGACGGTCCGCGCCGCACCGGAGCCGGCGGGCCGAGCCTCAGCAGTCTCACCCACCCCGCCCCTCACCCCGCCCCTCACCCCGACTCCCGCCCCTCGACCCGGAACGTGCCCACCCGGTGGACCGCGGGGGGCCGGTCCGGGTCGCGGATGAGGGCGGCGACCAGGGCGGCGATCCGGTCCGGCGGGGTGATCTCGGCGCGGACGCTGGTCAGTCGGGGACGCAGCAGCCTGGCCAGCAGCAGATCGTCCGCGCCGACCACACCGATCTCTCCCGGCCCGGTGCCGATGGTGTGCCCGGCGTCCTGCAGGGCCCGCATCAGCAGCATCGCGTACTCGTCGTTGTAGGCGAACACCCCGTCCAGGCCCGGCCCGGACCAGTCGGCCGCCAGCCGTGCCGCGGACTCCTCGGTCAGTTCCAGGTCGAGCGGATGCACCTCGGCGCCGGGCCGCCCCGCGGCCGCCTCCCGTACGCCCGCCAGGCGCGCCCCGGCGAAGTCCGCCAGCCCCGGATCGGCGGGCCGGACCACCCCGATCCGGCGCCGGCCCCCGGCCAGCAGGTGCTCGCCCGCCCGCAGCCCGGCCTCCCGCTGGTCCAGCAGCAGGGCATGGGCGCCGGGCGGTGCGGACGGCCCGTGGGTGAGGACCGCGGCGGTGCCCGCGCGGTGCAGCAGTTCGACGGCGGGGGCGTCCAGCGGCGGGCCGTGCAGCGCCAGTACGGCGGCCGGCCGCAGTTCGGCCCAGGCGCGGGCGGCCGCCATCGGCGAGGCGGCGGGCGCGCCGTGCAGCACACCGGTGTAGCCGAGGCCGTGCAGCGCGGTCTGGAACCCGGCCAGGAACCGGGTGAAGAGCGGGCCGAAGGCCGGGACGGTGTCGGCGGGCGCGGCCAGCAGCACGATGCTGCCCCGCCCGGCCCGCAGGGTCCGGGCCGCGGCGTGCGGGACGTAGCCCAGTTCCTCGGCGGCGGCCCGGACCCTGGCCTGGGTGCGGGCCCCGACCCGGCCTTCGGCCTGGCCGTTCAGGACGTAGGAGACCGTCGCGCGCGAGACCCCGGCGAGCCGGGCAACGGCCGCGCTCGTCGGGGGAGTCGGGGTGGCCCGGGGGCCGGCTGGGTCAGTCATCCTGCGGGGCATCCTCGCACAGGGATTTTGCCCGGCGGGCCCGGGCGCGGCAGGTTCTCCGCCCTCACTGACACGTGTAACGTCGGCCGGGCGCGCCCACGGTGCGGGACGGCCGGGCCGGGGCGCCGCCCACCGGAGCGCGGACGTACGGGAGAGAGGTGCGGGCATGCAGCTGTACACCCACGAATGGGGCGCCGGCAGCCGGACCGCGGTGCTGGTCCACGGAATGATGTCCGACCACCGCACCTGGCACCGGGTCGGCCCGGCGTTCGCCGAACGGGGCTACCGCGTGCTCGCCGTCGACCTGCGCGGCCACGGCCGCAGCCCGCGCGGGGAGTACGGTGCCGAAGTCTTCGCCGAGGACCTCGTGGAGACCCTGCCCGCCGGGCCCGAGGTCGTCATCGGGCACTCCCTGGGCGGCCTCGCGCTCTCCCTGGCCGTGGAGCGGCTGCAGCCGCGGCGCGCGGTCTACTGCGATCCGGCCTGGTCGCTGGGCCGCACCGGGCAGTCCGTCGACCCGGCGGTGTTCCTGCCGTTCAAGAACGCCGACCGGGCGATGGTGCGCGGCTTCAACCCGCGCTGGTCCGACGCCGACGTGGACATCGAACTGGCCACGCTCGCCGACTGGGACACCGCGACCGCGCACGCCCTGTCCCGCGAGCACCGCACGGACCGCACGCCGGAGAAGCCGGTCGTCCCCTCGCTGGTGCAGATCGCGGGGGAGGGGTTCCTCTTCACCGACGAGGCGGCCGCCGAACTCACCCGGCGCGGTTTCGAGGTCCGTACCGTGCCCGGTGCCGGGCACACCATCCACCGCGACGACTTCGAGGGCTTCCTGACGGGGCTGGAGGGCTGGGTCTAGCCCACTCCGGCTTGCTGGTCAGGCGTCAGGTGTCGCAGTCCAGCAGGGTCTTGCACAGCCCGCACCGGGCCGTCAGGCGCCCCCGTACCGGCAGACGCAGGCGCTGGTGGCAGGCCGGGCAGGGGAACGACACCTTCAGCGGTGCCGGGCCCTCGAAGGCGTAGTCGTCCCCACCCGGCCCGGACGCCCGGCCGGCGCGGCGCGGGTCCCGGGCCGCCCGCCGGTCCTTGGCGTAGCGCATGCGGGCGGCCCACCCGGCGGCGGCCAGCGGCGGCCGCTGCAGGTCCTGCCGGGCCCGCGCCGCGCCCGCGGTGTACGCGTCGTACGCCTGCGGGCTGGTGAACCACGGCGCCGGGTCCTCGCCGAAGAACGCGGCCCGCTTGGCGAGGACGTAGCCGAACTCCTCCGGCGTCAGATAGCCGAGCTTCTGCGAGAACGGGCCGTGCTCGCGGTAGGCGTCCAGCAGCAGCCAGCCCGCGCCGAGGTAGGTGGTGGCGGTGTCGGTGAGGATCTCGTTGTCGCGGGTGCCGGGGAACGACAGGTCCAGGCGGTGCAGGTAGACGTGCATCACCTCGTGGGCCAGTGCGGCGCCGATGTCCTTGCGGTGGGTGCGGAAGCGGTCGTTGAGCTCGATGAAGTACTCCGGGCCCGCGGTCAGTTCGACGTTCGCGGCGTGCTCCATCTCCCGGAAGCTCACCACGATCCGCGCATCGGGCAGATGCAGCTGCCGCACCAGGGCACGGGCGATCCGCTGGGCCCCCAGATGCAGGTCCTCGGTGTCGTCGAAGGCCACGTCGACCGGCAGCACGCTGGTGCCGAAGGTGCTCACCGTGTCGTACGACAGCCGGGTGAACAGCGCGTGGAGGGCCGAACGGACCGTGTCGAGATGGGGATAGCCGTGCTCGATCCCGCGCTCACCCGTCGTCATCCGGCCACTGTACGGCGCCGCCGGGAATGTCCGGTACGCCCCTCGGGGCGTGGCTGCCACGGGAGTTGGCCGGATGCGCACCCTTGTCACCCCGATCCGGCACTCCGGATAATCACAGGGCGCTCCTCGGACTCATCCCCCACTGGGTCCGGACGCCATGCGGCGGGCTGTCGTCCTCCACGCTGATCCTTCGACGGCCACCTCCGGCTCCGGTGTTGGCATGGGCTCGTCAGCGACGTGCAACCCCCCACGAAAGGAAGCCCGTTGCGCAGCTACCGGAAGCTCCTCACGAGAACCACCGCCGCCGGCGCGGTCGCCCTGGCGGCCTTCAGCCTCCAGCCCGGCACCGCCACCGCCGCCCCCGCACCCGACCCGTCCGGCTCCGTACACACCAAGGTCGTCGGCGGCACCAAGGCCGACCAGGGCGAATTCCCCTTCATGGTGCGGCTGTCGATGGGCTGCGGCGGCGCCCTCTACGCCAAGGACATCGTGCTGACCGCGGCGCACTGCGTCGACGGCAGCGGCGACAACACCTCCATCACCGCCACCGGGGGCGTGGTCGACCTCCAGGACTCCGCCGCCGTCAAGGTCAACTCCACCAAGGTGCTGCAGGCGCCCGGCTACAACGGCAAGGGCAAGGACTGGGCGCTGATCAAGCTCGCCAAGCCGATCGACCAGCCCACCCTGAAGATCGCCGAGGACACCAAGCTCAACAACGGAGACTTCACCATCGCCGGCTGGGGCGCCGACAAGGAGGGCGGCGACCAGCAGCGCTACCTCCTCAAGGCCACCGTCCCGTTCGTCGACGACGCCACCTGCCAGAAGGCGTACGGCGACCAGCTGACGCCCGGCGACGAGATCTGCGCCGGCAAGCTGGACACCGGCGGCGTCGACACCTGCCAGGGCGACTCCGGCGGCCCGATGTTCCGCAAGGACGACGCCGGCAAGTGGCTCCAGGTCGGCATCGTCTCCTGGGGCGAGGGCTGCGCACGGCCCGGCAAGCCCGGCGTCTACTCCGAGGTGAGCACCTTCGCCGCGGACATCAAGAAGGCCGCGGGCCAGCTCGGCGGCTGACCCCGCCCCGCACCACCCACGCACCGAAGGGCCCGGGTGCCGCTCCCCGGGCCCTTCGCCGTGCCCGGATGCCCGGGACCCCGGCCCCCGCCCGCCGGGACCTTGGTCCCGTCCCGCCCGGGACCAAGCTCACCTGCCGGCCGGGGCTTCTGCCGCCGCCGATGACCGTACGACCCATGGCCGGCCGGCGCCCGGCTGCCTAGCGTGAACGGCATGACCAGCGACCGCCGTACCCGGCCCCCGGGCCCCGACCGCGACCGCCGCGCCACCGTCCTCGCCGCCGTCCTCCTCGCCGCCTCCGCCGCCGCCTTGGCCTACGTCCTGCTCGGCGGCCACCACGGCCCCGTCGAATGCCCCGCCGGCGCCGCCCCGCCACCCGCCGCCCCGCGCTAGCCGCCCCGGACCGGCCCGCCGCCACATCTGTCCAACACCTCCCCCTCCTTTGTCCATAGGCGCACGCCCCGCCCCCGCAGCACGCTGTCCGCCGACAGGCAGTGCCACCCGCAGCAGTGCCGCACGGAGGAGGAGAGCGCGCGTGAACGAACAGACCGGTGCCCCGCGCGGGCCCAGCCGCAGAAAGATCGTCGCCGCCACCGCGCTCGCCCCGGTCGCCGGGGCCCTCCCGCTCGGCGCCCGCACCGCCGCGGCCGCACCCCGCACCGCCGGGGCCGTGCTGCGGTCCGACGCGCTGGAGGTCCGCGTCGACACCGCCTTCCCGCGCATCGTCTCCTACACCGACCGCGCCACCGGAGCCGTGCTGCACGGCCAGGACACCCCGGTCACCGAGGTCCTCGTCGACGGCACGGCCCGCACGCCCCGCGTCACCCACCGGGCCCGCGCCGACCGCGCCACCTACACCCTCACCTTCGACGGCGGCACCACCGTCACCGTCGAGATCACCGTCGAAGGCTGGCGGACCACCTGGCGGGTCACCCGCATCGCCGACACCCCCGCCCTGCGCATCGGCACCCTCCAGATCCCCGGACTCGCCCTGCTCTCCGTGCGCAGCGACCAGCCCGGCGCGACCCTGCTCGCGGCCCGCCTCGAACTCGACAAGGCCAAGAGCGGCGACACCCTCGTCGAGGTCACCGCCCACACCCCCGCCGAACCCGCCCCCACCGGCTGCGCCTACGCCGTCGTCGCCACCCACCAGCTGGCCGCCGGCATCGAGACCAACACCGTCTACGACCGGCCCACCGGCGCCACCACCTGGGAGAACGGCCGGCTGTGGCGGCAGACCGTACAGGGCGACGGCTTCGTGGCGGCCACGCTCACCCCCGGCCAGTGGACCCACCGCGCGGCCGGCCAGGCGACCGGTGCCACCGACCCGCTGCCCTACGCGACCGTCATCGTCACCCGCGACCGCAACGGCGACGGCCGCACCGACTGGCAGGACGCCGCGATCGCCCTGCGCGACATCATGGTCATCCCGCTCGGCGCCGACGACCAGCACCTCCGCGTCGTCCCGCACATCCCGTTCAACTTCGCCAGCCAAGCCACCAACCCGTTCCTCGCCACCCTCGACCACGTCAAACGGATCGCCCTGGCCACCGACGGACTACGGCAGTTCACCCTCCTCAAGGGCTACCAGTCCGAAGGCCACGACTCCGCCCACCCCGACTACGGCGGCAACTACAACGAACGGGCCGGCGGCCTCGCCGACCTCAACACCCTGCTCCGCGCCGGAAAGAAGTGGAACAGCGACTTCGCGGTGCACGTCAACGCCACCGAGTCCTACCCCGTCGCGCACGCCTTCTCCGAGCAGCTCGTCGACAAGGACGACAAGCAGTGGGACTGGCTCGACCAGTCCTACCGCATCGACGCCCGCCGCGACCTGGTCACCGGCAACATCGCCCGCCGCTTCGCCCGGCTGCGCCAGGAGACCGACCCCGCCCTGACCACCCTCTACCTCGACGTCTTCCGGGAATCCGGCTGGAACTCCGACCGCCTCCAGCGCCACCTGCGCGACCAGGGCTGGCAGATCGCCACCGAATGGGGCCACGGACTGGAACGGTCCTCCCTCTGGTCGCACTGGGCCAACGAGACCGACTACGGGCCCGACACCTCCCGCGGCATCAACTCCCGGCTGATCCGCTTCCTGCGCAACCACCACAAGGACGTCTTCGCCGACAAGTGGCCCACCCTCCTCGGCAACCCCCGCATGGGCAACTTCGAGGGCTGGGTCGGCAAGACCGACTGGTCCGCCTTCTACACGATCATCTGGACCGACGCCCTCCCCGCCAAATACCTCCAGGCCTACCCGATCAGGACCTGGACCGACCACGAGATCACCTTCGAGGGCCCCACCCACACCTCCGTCAGCGACACCACAGGCACCCGCCGGATCACCACCGACGGCCGGCTGGTCTACGACGGCGGCAGCTACCTGCTCCCCTGGGAACCCCGCCGCGCCACCGACCCCGCCAAGCTCTACCACTACAACCCCCGTGGCGGCACCACGAGTTGGGCGCTGCCCCGCGGCTGGTCCACCGCCACCACCGTGCACGCCTACCGGCTCACCGACCAGGGCCGCACCCGGCACACCCGGCTGCCGGTCCGCGGCGGCCGGATCACCCTCACCGCCGAGGCCGGCGTGCCGTACGTCGTCCACCGCGACCCGGCACCCGCCCAGGGCGACCCCCACTGGGGCGAAGGCACCCCGCTGACCGACCCCGGCTTCCACTCCGGCACCCTCCAGGCCTGGCGGACCACCGGCCCGGCCACCGTCCGGCTCAGCGAACGCGGCGACCACGAACTCGTCGTCGGCGCCGGCCCGGCCGCCCGCGTCGCCCAGAACCTCACCCGCCTCGCCCCCGGCACCTACGCGGCCTCCGTCCAGGTCGAGGTCGGCGCCACCCCCGGCGAACGGCGCCGCGCCGCCCTGGAGATCCGCACCGCCGACGGCCTCACCACCGCCAACTGGACCGACACCTCCACCGCCGGCAACTACGTCGCCGCCGACCGGAAGTCCGGCACCCGCTTCCAGCGCCTCTTCACCCACTTCACCGTCCCCGAAGGCGGCGGCCCCACCACCCTCGCCCTCACCGCCGCGGCCGGAGCGGCCCGGGTCCGCTTCGACAACGTCCGCGTCGTCCCCGCCACCCCCACCACCAAGCAGGGCACCCTCGTGTACGAGGACTTCGAGCACGTCCCCCAGGGCTGGGGCGTCTTCGTCAAGGGCGACGCCGGCGGCAGCACCGACCCCCGCACCCACATCGCCCAGCGGCACGCGCCCTACACGCAGGCCGGCTGGAACGGCAAGGCCATCGACGACGTCATCGACGGCGGCCAGTCCCTCAAGTCCCGCGGCGAGAACACCGGCCTGGTCCACCGCACCGTCCCGCACACCGTCCGCTTCACCCCCGGCCACCGCTACCGCGTCACCTTCCGCTACGAGAACGAACGCGCCGGCCAGTACGCCTGGATCACCGCCGTCGACGACCCCGCACCCCGCGAACTGACCCGCACCCCCCTCCCCGTCGCCACCCGGCCCGCCACCCACACCTACGAATTCACCGCGCCCGCCACCGGCGAGGCATGGGTCGGACTGCACAAAATCGGCGACGACGGAACCGCGGAGTTCGTCCTGGACTCTTTCGAGGTGCGCGAGGTGTAGTCGGCCGTGGGGACGGGTCGGTGCGCCCCCACGGCCTCACCTCCCGCGGCGCCTCAACCCGCCGCGGGTACCAGACCGGGCGCCCCGGCCCCTTCCCCCACAGCGACCGGGGCGCCCTCCCACTCCCACACCAGCACCTCGTTACGGCCCGCCCGCAGCACCGGCCCCGGAACGTACAGCGCACGCTGCGGCCCCACCGCCCGATAGCGGCCGAGGCAGAACCCGTTGACCCACACGAACC
Source organism: Streptomyces sp. NPDC048197 (assembly GCF_043202395.1). NCBI lineage: Bacteria > Bacillati > Actinomycetota > Actinomycetes > Kitasatosporales > Streptomycetaceae > Streptomyces > Streptomyces sp. NPDC048197. Next base: position 173,244 of record NZ_JBIDAJ010000003.1, on the reverse strand, counting down.
CGTGCACCCAGCCCGGCAGCGTCAACTCCGCGTCCCCCGGCGGCCCGGCCACCGTCACCACCCCCCGGTACAGCCCGGCCGAGCCCGCCGCCCGCGCCACCGGCCCGAACGGCACCTTCACGAGCGCCCCCGGCTCCTCCAGCGCATCCAGCCGCAACCCCCGCGACCGCACCCCGTGCAGGAACTGCCGCTCGTGCAGCAGCCCGCCGGTGATCCCCTTCGGCTCACCCAGCCGCGGCCCGTAGTTGACCCGCCCCAGCGACTGCACCCACACCTCCACCGCCGCCGGCCCCGCCACGCCCCCCACCACCGCGACCTCGCCGTCCACCACCGCCCGCCGCACCCCGTCGACGTACACCACCGCCCGGTCCCGCAACCCCCGCAACCGCAGCGCATGACCCTCCCGCGGCCCCGGCACCGCCACCCGGTAGCGGACCAGCCCCCGGTCCACCCCCAGCTCCTCGAACGTCGCCGGACCGCCGCCCACCACCTCGGCCCCGCCCAGCGCGTCCAGCACCGCCCCCACCGGCGCCCACTCCCCGAGCTCCACCACCGCCGCCGACGACAGCACCGGCCCCGGCTCCGGCACCGCCGGCAGCGGCCCCTCGGCCCACTCGGCCAGCACCTCCCGGAACCGCCAGAACTTCTCCGTCGGCCGCCCCCGCTCGTCCACCGGCGCCCCGTAGTCGTACGACGTCACCGTCGGCAACAACGCCCCGTCGTGCAGCTCACCCGCCCGGTTCGCCCCCGCCCACCCGCCGAAACTCGTCCCGCCGTGCGCCATGTAGACATTCACCGAGGCACCGCACTCCAAGATCTCCCGCAACGCCCCGGCCGCGTCCGCCGCCTTCCGCGGCTCCGCCACCCGCCCCCAGTGCGCGAACCACCCGCACCAGAACTCCATGCACATCAACGGCCCCGCCGGCCGGTGCCGCCGCAGCGCGGCGAACGCCTCCCGCGCCCCGCTGCCGAAATTCGCCGTGGCCAGCAGCCCCGGCACCGCACCACCCGTCAGCATGTGGTCCTCCGGCCCGTCCGACGTGAACAGCGGCACCTCCACCCCGAGCTCCCGCAGCCGCCGCACGATCCACTCCAGATAGCGCGCATCACTGCCGTACGAGCCGTACTCGTTCTCCGCCTGCACCATCACCACCGGACCACCCCGCCCGTCCGGCCCCGCCACCGTGCACTGCCGCGCCACGATCTGCGGCAGCAACCGCCCGAACCACCCCGCCACCGCCCGCCGATACACCGCGTCCCACGTCCGCACCCGCGACCCCAGCGGCCCCGTCAGCCACTCCGGCAGCCCGCCGTTCTCCCACTCCGCGCAGATGTACGGCCCCGGCCGGACGATCGCCCACAACCCCGCCGCCCGCACCGCGTCCAGGAACCGGCCCGGCGCATCGGCGTCCCGGAACTCCCCGGGCCGCGGCTCGTGCAGATTCCACGGCACATAGGTCTCCACACAGTTCAGACCCATCGCCTTCAGCATCGCCAACCGGTGCCCCCACTGCGCCTCGTGCACCCGGAAGTAGTGCAGCGCCCCCGACAGCAACCGCACCGGCCGCCCGTCCAGCTCGAAATCCCGCTCACCCACCACGAACCGCGCCACCACGCCCCCTCCCCGGGCCGCCCGCACCCACCCGGCCGGGCCGGCCGGGCACACGCGGGCGCGCTCACCTCACCGATCACCCTCGCCCTCTGGCGGCCCGCCGGTCCATGGACAAAGATCGGCGTTGTTTGGACGGAAGCGGTCAGGGCATGTCCCCGGATCAACCGGACCCGAACGACCCGGAAAGCCCGGGAAACCCGGGAGACCCGGAAAACCCGGAAGACCCGGAAGACACTGCCCGGTACGAAGCGACGGGAGACCCGGCGTGTACCACACCTGGATGCGCTACTTCACGCCCAGCCCGGTCCACCACCGGCTCGGCCTGGTCTGCCTGGGCGTCGGCCTCCAGCACGGCACCCTCCCCCCGGTCGGCCCCCGCACCCTCGACCACCACGTCGCCATCGTCATCCGCGCCGGCCGCGGCTGGTACACCACCCCCGACGGCCACCGCCGCACCCTCACCGCCCCCGCCCTCCTCTGGATCCTCCCCGGCGTCACCCACCACTACGGCGCCGACCCCGACACCGGCTGGGACGAAAGCTTCGTCGACTTCACCGGCCCCGCCACCGCCGCCTACACCGAACTCGGCTACATCGACCCCGACCGCCCCGTCGTCCCCCTCGCCGACACCGGCCCCGCCCGCACCGCCATCGGAAAGATTGCCCGCGCCGCCCGCCGCGGCAACCCCCTCCTCGACGTCGAGACCGCGGCCGCCGTCCACGAACTCCTCGTCGCCCTGCGCCGCGCCCGCGCCGACACCGACGCCGACGGCGACCCCGTCCTGGCCGCCCTCGCCCGCGACGCCTTCCTCCCCCTCTCCGTCGCCGAACACGCCGCCCGGCACGGCATGACCCCCACCGAACTCCGCACCGCCGTCCGCCGCGGCGCCGGCTGCAGCCCCAAGGACTACCTCCTCGGCATCCGCCTCGGCCGCGCCAAGGAACTCCTCGTCGGCACCGAACTCCCGGTCGCCGCCGTCGCCCGCCGCGTCGGCTACGACGACCCCGCCTACTTCAGCCGCCTCTTCACCCGCCGCGTCGGCACCGCCCCCGTCCGCTTCCGCGACCGCCAGGTCAAAAGCGTCCCCGGCGGCTGGTCCACCCAGATCCCCGACCCCGACAACCCACCCCTCGTCGGCTGACCCGACCCCGCCCACCACCTGCGGGCAAACCCCCGTGCGCCGCCGACCGACCGTACGGCAGCATGGCAACCATGCCCCAACTGCAGCGCGACGAGGCGCAGACCCGAGCCCGCCACATCGACGTCCACCGCTACGACATCGCACTCGACCTCACCCAGGGCGACGAACGATTCGGCTCCCGTACGGTCATCCACTTCACCGCACGCACCGACGGTGACACCTTCGTCGAACTCCGCCCCGCCGAGCTGCACACCGCCACCCTCGACGGCCGGCCCCTCGACCCGGCCACCCTCGACGACAACCGCCTCCCCCTCACCGGCCTCACCGCCGGCCCCCACGAACTCCACGTCCACGCCACCATGCGCTACTCCCGCACCGGCGAGGGCATGCACCGCTTCACCGACCCCGCCGACGGCGAGGCCTACGTCTACACCCAGCTGTTCATGGAGGATGTCCAGCGCGTCTTCGCCGCCTTCGACCAGCCCGACCTCAAGGCCGTCTTCGCCCTCACCGTCCGGGCCCCCGACAACTGGACCGTCCTCGCCAACGGCATCACCGAACACCTGGGGGAGGGCCACTGGAAGGCCGCCCCCACCCCCCTCATCTCCACCTACCTCGTCGCCGTAGCCGCCGGCCCCTGGCACTCCGTCCGCACCGAACACGCCGGACTCCCCTTCGGCATCCACTGCCGCCGCTCCCTCGCCCCCCACCTCGACGCCGACGCCGAGGAAATCCTCGACCTCACCCGCCGCTGCTTCGACCGCTACCACCAGATCTTCGAGGAGCCCTACCCCTTCGACTCCTACGACCAGGCCTTCGTCCCCGAATTCAACGCCGGCGCCATGGAGAACCCCGGCCTGGTCACCTTCCGCGACGAATTCGTCTACCGCTCCGCCGTCACCGACACCGAACGCCAGACCCGCGGCATGGTCATCTCCCACGAAATGGCCCACATGTGGTTCGGCGACCTCGTCACCCTCCAATGGTGGGACGACATCTGGCTCAACGAGTCCTTCGCCGAATACATGGGCTACCAGGTCCTCTCCGAAGCCACCCGCTTCACCGACACCTGGACCGACTTCGCCATCGCCCGCAAGAGCTGGGGCTACGACGCCGACCAGCGCCCCTCCACCCACCCCGTCGCCCCCGCCCCCGAGGACGTCCCCGACACCGCCTCCGCCCTCCTCAACTTCGACGGCATCTCCTACGCCAAGGGCGCCTCCGCCCTGCGCCAACTCGTCGCCTGGATGGGGGAGAAGGACTTCCTCGCCGGCATCAACGACCACTTCGCCCGCCACCGCTTCGGCAACGCCACCCTGGCCGACTTCATCGACTCCCTCGCCCGCGCCACCCACCGCGACGTCCACACCTGGGCCGCCCGCTGGCTGCGCACCACCGGCGTCGACACCCTCACCCCCGTCGTCGGCGACACCGACGGCCACTGGAACCTCACCGTCGAACAGACCGGCAGCCCGGACGGCACCCGCCCGCACCGCCTCACCGTCGGCCTCTACGACCCCGACCCGCACACCCCCGGCCGCCTCGTCGCCCGCACCCCCCTCACCCTCGACGTCCCCGACGACCCCGCCCACACCGGCACCGGCCGCCGCCCCGCCCTGCTCCTCCTCAACGACCAGGACCTCACCTACGCCAAGGTCCGCCTCGACCCCGCCTCCTGGGACACCGCCCTCGCCGCTCTCTCGGGCCTGCCCGACCCGCTCACCCGCGCCGTCGTCTGGAACGCCGCCCGCGACATGGTCCGCGACGGCGAACTCGCCCCCACCGCCTACCTCGACGCCGCCCGCGCCCACCTCCCGCACGAAACCGACCTCGCCATCCTCCAGGGCGTCCTCACCTTCGCCCGCACCCAGATCGCCGACCGCTACCTCACCCCCACCGCCCGGCACACCGCCCTGACCACCCTCACCGCCCTCAGCCGCGACATACTCCGCCGCACCGAGGGCCCCGAACACGGCACCGCCGCCGGCCTCCGGCTCACCGCCGTCCGCGCCTTCATCGACAGCGCCACCACCCCCGAAGGCATCCAGGACTGGCTCGACGACGGCAGCGTCCCCGGCGGCCCCCACCTCGACCCCGAACTCCGCTGGCGCATCCTCGGCCGGCTCGCCACCCTCGGCGCCGCACCCGTCGCCGAACTCCACGCCACCATCGACGCCGAACTCGCCCGCGACCCCAGCGCCACCGGCCGCGAAGGCGCCGCCCGCTGCCGCGCCGCCCTCCCCGACGCCGCCGCCAAACAAGCCGCCTGGGACGCCCTGTTCACCACCGACGAGGACACCGCCCTCTCCAACTACCTCTTCACCGCCACCGCCACCGGCTTCTGGGCCCCCGAACACCACGACCTGCTCCGGCCCTACGTCGCCCGCTACTTCACCGACGCCCCCGGCCTCGCCGCCGCCCGCGGCCCCGCCCTCGCCGAAGCCGCCGGCCGCTACGCCTTCCCCGCCACCTTCGTCGACGAAGAAACCCTCCACCTCGGCGAAACCTGCCTCACCGACCGCAACCCCACCCCCGCCCTACGCCGCAAACTCACCGACCAACTCGACGACCTCCGCCGCGCACTGCGGGTCCGCACCACCACGGCAGGCACCAACGGCGCAGGCACCAACCGCGCAGGCACCAACGGCCCAGGCACCAACAGCGCAGGCACCACTGGCGCCCCTTCTGGAGCTTCCACCGGAGCCCCGACCGTGCCCCCGACCGGACCCCCCACCGGGATGTCGCGCTGACCCTTCCTCCTGCGGGAATACCGGCCCCCTGACGGTGCGTTGTGGCTCCGCAGGGGGCCCACGCACCCCTTACGGGTCGCCCCCTACGGGTTCCGTTCGACCGCCGCGCCGAACTCGCCCGGCCAGCCGCCGCGCCCGGCCCGCCCGTCCGACGCGCCCCGCGCCCGCCCTTCCCGCGCCAGCCCCCCGCCCCGCCCGTCCTCACGAGCCCCGCGCCAGCTCCCCCGCCCGTCCTCTTGAGCCGGGGTCCCGGCCCCGCCCCCGGGGTTCCCTCCGGCTCCGCCCCGGGAATACCGCCCCCTGCCCGCACGTTGTGGACCCGCGGGGGGCCCTCGCATCCCCTAGGGGCACCCCCCTACGTGATCCGTTCGACCGCCCGCCGTCAGCGCCACCCTCAGCGCCGCCCCCCGTGCCGCCGCCACGTGCCCCACGGGCCGCCCGAGCGCCCCCCGCCACCCCCGCCCCCACCACCCGAACACCTGCGGTACACCCGTACCACTTACGGGTGGTATGACCGCGACCGGTGGATACGCGCCGTACAGGGAAAGTAACTTAGGGCCGCCTAAACAGCTCGTCCGCACCCGGACCGGGCAGGCACACCGCCCCAACCCTCCCTGACAGAAGAGCACACCCATGTCTGTGCCCCCTGCCGGCACCGCCCTCGCAGGCGGCACCCACGGCCCCCGCGCACTCCGCCCCCTGCTCGACATCGTCCTCGAAGCCCTCACCACCGGCGCCGAGGACCGCGCCGGCCCCCTCCCGCCCGGCGGCCCCGACACCGTCGCCCGCGCCGTGCGCGACGCCTGCCACCCCCTCCTCCCCGACCACGGCACCGGCCCGCACGCCGCCCTGCGCAGCCTCGTCCACACCCTCGCCGCCGGCGCCGCCGACCCCGCCGACCCGCACTGCGCCGCCCACCTGCACTGCCCCCCACTCGCCCTGGCCACCGCCGCCGACCTCGCCGCGGCCGCCCTCAACCCCTCACTCGACTCCTGGGACCAGGCCCCCGCCGCCTCCACCCTCGAAACCCTCACCAGCCGCGCCCTCGCCGCGCTCGTCTACCCCCAGGCGACCGAACCCGACGCGCTGATCACCACCGGCGGCACCGAATCCAACCAACTCGCCCTCCTGCTCGCCCGCGAAGCCGCCCCCGCCCCCGGCCGCCCCCACACCGGCCCCCTCCAGATCGTCTGCGGCGCCAACGCCCACCACTCCATCCACCGTTCCGCCTGGCTCCTCGGCCTCCCCGAACCCCTCACCCTCCCCGCCCCCAACGGCATCCTCACCCCCGACACCGTCCACACCTGCCTCGCCAACCTCACCGGACACACCGGCCCGGTCCTCCTCACCGCCACCGCCGGCACCACCAACTCCGGTGCCATCGACCCCCTCACCGACCTCGCCGACCTCGCCGACCACCACGGCGCCCGCCTCCACATCGACGCGGCCTACGGCGGCGCACTCCTCTTCAGCGACACCCACCGCACCGCGCTCACCGGCCTCGCCCGCGCCCACACCGTCGCCCTCGACCTGCACAAACTCGGCTGGCAACCGGTCGCCGCCGGCCTCCTCGCGGTTCCCGACCCCAGCGCGCTGGCCGCCCTCACCCACCAGGCCGACTACCTCAACGCCGACGACGACACCGAAGCCGGCCTCCCCGACCTCCTCCACCGCTCCCTCCGCACCACCCGCCGCCCCGACATCCTCAAGATCGCCGTCACCCTCAAGGCCCTGGGCCGCCACGGCCTCGGCGAACTCGTCGACCGCACCCTCGCCGCCGCCCAGACCCTCGCCGACCTCATCGAGGACCACCCCCGCTACGAACTCCACTCCCGCCCCACCCTCACCACCGTCCTCTTCCGCCCCAAAGGCGCCGACGACACCACCCTCGCCACCATCCGCCGCACCCTCCTCACCGACGGCCTGGCCGTCCTCGGCCGCGCCACCACACCCACCGGCCTCTGGCTCAAGGCCACCCTCCTCAACCCCCACACCCGAACCGGAGACCTCACCACCCTCCTCAAACTCGTGGAAGGCCACATCCCCCGATGAGCAGCACCCCCGAAACCCCCATCACCCACCCCGCCACCCCCGACGAGCCCCTCGACCTCGCCGGCATCGGCATCGGCCCCTTCAACCTCTCCCTCGCCGCCCTCGCCCACCCCCTCACCCACCTCCGCACCGCCTTCTACGACCAGCGCCCCGCCTTCCACTGGCACCCTGGCCTCCTCATCGACGGCGCCACCCTCCAAGTCCCCTTCCTCGCCGACCTCGTCACCCTCGCCGACCCCGCCAGCCCCTGGACCTTCCTCAACTACCTCAAAACCCGCGAACGCCTCTTCCCCTTCTACTTCGCCGAGCGCTTCCACATCCACCGCGCCGAATACGACGCCTACTGCCGCTGGGTCAGCGAAAACCTCCCCGCCCTCCACTTCGGCCACCAGATCGACGCCGTCCGCTGGAACCCCGAACGCGAAACGTTCGAAATCGACTACACCCAACTCGGCACCGACGGCGAAGCCGAAGCCCTCGGCCGCACCCACGCCCGCAACCTCGTCCTCGGCATCGGCACCACCCCCCACGTCCCCGTCCCCCTCCGCCCCCTCGCCGACGCCCCCGCCGTCCCCGTCATCCACTCCGCCGACTACCTCGACCACCGCGACCGCCTGCTCGCCGCCGACCGCCTCACCGTCATCGGCGCCGGCCAATCAGGGGCCGAGATCTTCCTCGACCAGCTCCGCGCCCGCCCCGTCGGCCACGAAGGCCTCCACTGGCTCGCCCGCACCCCCGCCTTCGCCCCCATGGAATACAGCAAACTCGGCCTCGAACACTTCACCCCCGACTACACCCGCTACTTCCACGGCCTCCCCGAACGCGTCCGCGACACCCTCGTCCCCGCGCAGTGGCAACTCCACAAGGCCATCGACCACGACACCCTCGCCGCCATCCACGACGAGCTCTACCGCCGCACCCTCCACGGCGGCTGGCCCGACGCCACCCTCACCCCCGGCGTCTCCGTACGCACCGCCGGCCGCGTCGGCACCACCAAGGTCGAACTCCACCTCGACCACACCCAGCAAGGCACCCGCTCCCGCCTCACCACCGACGCCGTCGTCCTCGCCACCGGCTACCGCGAACGCCGCATGGACACCCTGCTCGCCGCCCTCGACCCCTACATCCGCCGCGACGCCGCCGAACGCCCCCGCATCGACGCCCACCACCGCATGGTCCTCGACCCCACCGTCACCGGATCCCTCTACGTCCAGAACGCCGAAACCCACACCCACGGCGTCGGTGCCCCCGACCTCGGCCTCGCCGCCTGGCGCAGCGCCACCATCCTCAACGACCTCACCGACACCACCCCCTACCCCCTCCCCACCCGCACCGCCTTCACCACCTTCGGCCTCCCACAACCCCCCGCCCCCCACACCCGCACCATCCCCACCCAAGGCAGCACCCTCGTCCCCCGCCACTGACAAAACAGGCGCGGCGGCGCCCCCGGCACCGCCGCACCCCACCCGCCGCCGAAAGACCGGCAATTCCTCAAGCGCCGGCCATCCGCTAGAACACCGGCACGCCGTCCCGCACCAACCGCCAGTCCACCGAAGCGAACACCGACGGATCGATCTCCTTCTTCTCCTGCACCCAATTGATGATCAAATTGCGGATCTCGTCCGACGTCGACCACACCTGCCGCGCCCCCGCCACATGCGGAAAACCGCCACCCCCACCCGCCCGGTAATTGTTCACCGCCAGCACGAACCGCGCATCATCCGCCACCGGCTTCCCCTCCCAGGACAGCTTCCCGATACGCTGACCCGCCGGCTTCGCGATATCGATCTCGTACGACAGCCCCCGCACCGCGTCATAGTTGTAATCCGGAATACCGTCCGCATTCGTGATCCGCGCCGGATCCACCGGACCGCCTGCCGCCGTCCGCACGTAATACCGCGCGGAAAACTCCAGGTACTCCCGCAGCTGCGCACCCGTCAACACCCGCGCCTCCAACGTGTTGTCGAACGGATACAACGCCGCCATCGACCGGATCGTCACATCCCCCTCCGGCACCCGCGCCGCACGCGAGAAACACGACGCCTGAGACACCACCGGCAACCCCGCGAACTCCGACCCGGCCAACGCCTTGCGCACCACCTCGGCCTGCACAAAAGCAATGAAGTCCAGCACCGGCACGTCCTTCACCGGAGCCTCGGCCGCCGACAACTCCGCCTTCGACCGGCCGATCACCCGGTTCACATACGCCACCACCTTCCGGTGCTCCGCCCGCAACAGACCGGTGATCCGTGAATCCTCCGCCACCGCATTCGTATTCAGGACCCGCGAACCGACCGACCCCACCTCCCAACACCCCCGCCGCCACTCGACCACCACATCGAAAAGCGTCAGCCGCTGCCCCCACTTCAACGGCTCCGACAGCACCACCTCCCGGCCGGTCTGCGCATTCACCACCCGCCGCTCGGGAATCTCCACATGCGCATGCCCCACCAGAATCGCGTCGATCCCCGGCACCCGCTCCGCCACCAACGCCGCCGCATTCTCCACATACGGCAACTGATCCCCGTACGACGACGTCCCGCTCGTCCCCGAATGAGCCGCCACGAACACCACGTCCGCACCCATCGACCGCAACTTCGGCACCCAGTGCGCGGCCTGCTCCACCAGCCCCGGAAACGCCAGCTTCCCCTGCACATGCGCCTTGTCCCACAGCGCGATCCCCGGATTCGTCAACCCCAGCACCGCCACCGTCACCACCCGCCCGTGCGGCGACCGCAGCCGCTTCAGCACATACGGCCGGAACGCCGGACGCAACGTCCGCGCATCCACCGCATTCGCCCCCAGCAGCGGAAAGTCACAACTCTCCTCGAACTTCCGCAGCACCGGAATCCCGTAATTGAACTCGTGATTCCCCAACGCCGCCGCGTCATATCCGATCGCATTCATCGCCCGCGCCATCGGATGCACCGGGCCGCCCGGATCCGTGATCGGATCCACCTTCGCGTAGTAATACGCCAGTTGCGTCCCCTGAATGGTGTCACCCGCATCGATCAGCAGTGTGTTGTGCCGGCCCTTCTCCCGCCGCACCCGCGACACCAGCGTCGAAATCTTCGCCAGCCCCACATCATTGTGGTCCGCGTCATCGAACTCCGCGTCCGTGGTGTAGTCCCAGTTGAAGACGTTCCCGTGCAGATCCGTCGTCCCCATCACCGTGAACGCATACCGCTCCCGCCGGTGACCTGGACCCCGCCCGGGCCGCCCCGCCGCGGCCGCCGGCACCGCGGCCCCCGCGAGCGCCACCCCGGCCCCCGACACCACAGAACTCCCCACGAACTTCCTACGGTCGAGCGACATCCCAACTCCCCTGCATCCACGCGGACAAGCGCCACCACAACCCGCGGCAACGCGCGTAGATTCTGGCCCAGCCGCCCCCTCCGCAACACCCCCCAAACGCCCGACAACCCCCGATCCCCACCCCGATGTGCAACCCTGCGCGCACCGCACCCACCCACACCCCGCACGAGGAGCCCCCCATGACCGACCCCGGCCCCCTGCCCTACGGCACCCCCGACACCCCCCGCCTCGCCGTACGCGGCGAAGCCACCCTCGAAGTCGACCCCGAAATCGCCCGCATCGCCGTCACCGTCGCCGCCCGCGGCACCGACCGCACCACCGCCCTCACCGACCTCACCCGCCGCAACGAACAAGCCCTCGCCCTCATCAAGAGCTACCCCGACGCCCTCGAAAAGCTCGAAACCGGCGCCCTCAGCATCACCCCCGAACTCACCGACAAAGGCCGCCACGAACGCATCCGCGCCTACCGCGGCCGCGTCACCCACACCGCCACCCTCACCGACTTCACCACCCTCGGCGAACTCACCACCCGCCTCGCCGACCTCGACCTCACCCGTGTCGACGGCCCCTGGTGGGACCTCCGCCCCGACTCACCCGCCCACCGCGCCGCCCGCACCCAAGCCGTCCACGAAGCCGTCCAGCGCGCCCGCGAATACGCCGAAGCCCTCGGCGCCCGCCTCGACGCCCTCCTCGAAATCGCCGACCTCGGCGCCGAGAACGCCGCACCCGTCGCCGCCCCCGCCATGCGCGCCTTCGCCGGCTACGGCGGCGCCCCCGCCCAGGAAAGCGCCCCCGCCCTCGACCTCGAACCGCAGCGCCAAACCGTCTACGCCAGCGTCAATGCACGCTTCACCATGACCCGTCCCGCACTCTGAGACGCCTCCGCGCGAGGGCGAAATTCCGCTCATCGGAGCGCCTTCGCGCGCATTCCATTACTTGTCAACAGCCTTTCACCAAGCGCTCGTTGAGCAGTCACCTTCTTACAGTTCCCTACCGCCGGGTAAGTCATAGGGTCGAAACATGCGCCGAGCAAAGATCGTCTGCACACTGGGACCCGCCACCGACTCGTACGAGCAGATCAAAGCCCTCGTCGAAGCCGGAATGGACATCGCCCGCTTCAACCTCAGCCACGGCACCTACGCCGACCACGAAGCGCGATTCGACCGGGTCCGCAAAGCGTCCGAAGAAACCCGCCGCAGCGTCGGCATCCTCGCCGACCTTCAAGGCCCGAAGATCCGCCTCGGCCGATTCCGCGAAGGGCCCGTACTTCTCGAACGCGGCGACGAGTTCACCATCACCGTCGACCCCGGCACCGAAGGCGACCGCCACCTCTGCGGCACCACCTACCCCGGCCTCGCCGCCGACGTCACCACCGGCGAACGCATCCTCGTCGACGACGGCAAGGTCACCCTCCAGGTCACCGAAGTCAACGGCCCCCAGGTCCGCACCGTCGTCATCGAAGGCGGCATGGTCTCCGACCACAAGGGCCTCAACCTCCCCGGCGTCGCCGTCTCCGTCCCCGCCCTCTCCGAAAAGGACCAGGACGACCTCCGCTGGGCCCTGCGCTACGGCGCCGACATCATCGCCCTCTCCTTCGTCCGCAGCGGCCGCGACATCGAAGACGTCCACCGCATCATGCGCGAGGAGGACCGCTTCCTCCCCGTCATCGCCAAGGTCGAAAAGCCCCAGGCCGTCGACAACATCGACGACATCGTCGCCGCCTTCGACGGCATCATGGTCGCCCGCGGCGACCTCGGCGTCGAAATGCCCCTGGAAACCGTCCCCATCGTCCAGAAGCGCGCCATCAAACTCGCCAAGCGCAACGCCAAGCCGGTCATCGTCGCCACCCAGATGCTCGACTCGATGATCGACAACTCCCGCCCCACCCGCGCCGAAGCCTCCGACGTCGCCAACGCCGTCATCGACGGCACCGACGCCGTCATGCTCTCCGGCGAAACCAGCGTCGGCAAATACCCCACCGAAACCGTCAAGACCATGAGCCGCATCGTCGAGGCCGCCGAGGAAGACCTCCTCGCCAAGGGCCTCCCGCCGCTCACCGAGGCCAACAAGCCCCGCACCCAGGGCGGCGCCGTCGCCCGCGCCGCCGCCGACATGGGCGACTTCCTCGGCGCCAAATTCCTCGTCGCCTTCACCCAGTCCGGCGACACCGTCCGCCGCCTCTCCCGCTACCGCTCACCCATCCCGCTCCTCGCCTTCACCCCCGACCCGGCCACCCGCTCCCAGCTCAACGTCAGCTGGGGCGTGGAGACGTTCCTCGGCCCCACCGTCAACTCCACGGACGAGATGGTCGCCCAGGTCGACGAGCAACTCCTCAAGATCGGCCGCTGCCAGAAGGGCGACCTGGTCATCATCACCGCCGGCTCCCCGCCCGGCGTCCCCGGCTCCACCAACCTCGTCCGCGTCCACCACATCGGGGAGTCCGACGCCACCAACTAGCCCCACCCGCACAAGATCCCGCTGGGCCGAGGTACCTGACTGCCGTCCCTGTCAGTACTTCGGCCCGATGTGTTGGTCCATGAGGGCCACGGAGGCTTTGCGGGCCACGGAGATGTTGAACGGGTCGCTTCCGCGCGCGAGCACGGTCCACTCGACGCCGACCTTGGTGAGGGTGTCGGAACAGAGCTTGCGGATGTCGTCGGACTTGTTGGTGAAGAAGTACCGCGGGTACTCGTAGCGCTTGCGCTCGCCGCCGACCATCCGCGTCGTCCAGTTGGTGATCCGGCAGCCGTCGGAGTGAATCAGGCCGCGGATGAATTCCCAGGGATGCTCGTCCACGATCTCCTGCTGCCAGGGTTCCAGGGCGATCCGCCGCTCGTGCTTCTTGCCCGCGCCGTGCTGGGGGAACATGCACCACAAGTGCTTCGAGTAGACCTTCACGTTGTGGCATCCGGTCCTGCTGACGCGGCACACGGAGTTGTCCGGGAAGACCGTCCGCATCGCGGCCTCACATTCGTTCATGAGCCCGGGCCAGCTGTTGCCGCACGCGATCATGAGGCTCGGTACGCGGTGCTCCGAATACTGGATGATGTGCCCGTCGCCGAGGTAGAGGGCCAACAGGTAAGCGTAGGCCGCTCGATCGAGATCACGCCCGTCGCACCTCGGGCACCTCGGATTGTGAGCACCGGGGCACTCACCGCGCTTGGCGCGATCCATGTGGCGCCAGTAGCTGACGGTGCCGAGCGGGACGCCCAGAGCTCGGGCCACATCCGCGTTCCTCGTCCCGGCTCGAAGCTGCATGAGGGCCTTCTGTCGCACGTCTGTGCCATGAAAAATCATGGGGCTACTGTGCGTCATGAACCGTGAGCGCTGAGTGAAAATGCGTGCGATTCACGCGAAGGTGAAGATCCGCTTGCTCTAGAGGTGCCGGGTGCGGGACTCGAACCCGCACGCCCTTTCGGGCAGATGTGTTTGAGACATCAGCGTCTGCCTGTTCCGCCAACCCGGCTAGGTGCTCAAGACACCCTACCGTGTGCGCCACCGTTACCGCCTCTAGGTAGGCTGCAATGGCACCACCTGACCGCACCGAGGAGTCCCGTGAGCGCCGCCGAGCCCGAGCAGCCCGTCGCCGATGACGATCAGTCGCATGTTCCGCCGCTGACCACGCGCGTCGTGATCGCGGAGGACGAGGCCCTCATCCGTCTCGATCTCAAAGAGATGCTGGAGGAGGAGGGCTACACCGTCGTCGGCGAGGCCGGGGACGGGCAGACCGCCGTGGAGCTGGCCCGGGAGCACCGTCCCGATCTGGTGATCCTGGACGTGAAGATGCCGGTGCTGGACGGTATCTCGGCGGCCGAGAAGATCGCCGAGGAGAGCATCGCGCCGGTGCTGATGCTGACCGCGTTCTCCCAGCGGGAGCTGGTCGAGCGGGCGCGGGACGCGGGCGCGATGGCGTATCTGGTGAAGCCGTTCTCGAAGAGCGATGTGGTGCCGGCGATCGAGATGGCGGTGAGCCGGTTCACCGAGCTGAAGACGCTGGAGAAGGAGGTCGCGGACCTCACGCAGCGGCTGGAGACGCGCAAGCTGGTGGACCGGGCGAAGAGCATTCTGCAGACGCAGTACGGGCTGACCGAGCCGGCTGCTTTCCGGTGGATCCAGAAGACGTCGATGGACCGGCGGCTGTCGATGCAGCAGGTCGCGGAGGCGGTCATCGAGGACGCCGAGGAGAAGAAGCAGCAGAAGAAGGAGCAGTAGTCCGGCTCTGCGCCGTGTGTGCGTGCGGCCCCGTACCGGTGGTGACCGGTGCGGGGCCGCACGCGTGTGTGCCTCAGTCCTCGCCGAGGTAGGCCTTGCGGACGGATTCGTCGTGGAGGAGGTGTTGGCCGGTGCCGGAGAGGGCGATGCGGCCGATCTCCATGACGTGGGCGTGGTCGGCGAGGGTCAGGGCGGCCTGGGCGTTCTGTTCGACGAGGAGGATGGTGGTGCCTTGTTCGCGGAGTTCGCGGATGGTTTCCATGATCTTCTTCATCATGATCGGGGAGAGGCCCATGGAGGGTTCGTCGAGCATGAGGAGTTTGGGGCGGGACATGAGGGCGCGGCCCATGGCGAGCATTTGCTGTTCGCCGCCGGAGAGGGTGCCGGAGGCTTGTTTGCGGCGTTCTCCGAGGATGGGGAAGAGTTCGTAGACGCGCTGGATGTCTTTTTCGATGCCGTCCTTGTCCTTGCGGAGGAAGGCGCCGAGTTGCAGGTTTTCCTCGATGGTGAGGCGGGGGAAGAGGTGGCGGCCTTCGGGGGAGTGGGCGAGGCCGAGGGCGACGATTTTGTGGGCGGCGACTCCGGTGAGGGGTTTTCCGTCGAAGGTGATCTTTCCGGAGCTGGGCCTGAGGAGTCCGGAGAGCGTGCGGAGGGTGGTCGTCTTTCCGGCACCGTTGGTGCCGATGAGGGTGACGACCTGGCCGCTCTCGACGGTGAAGGAGATGCCTTTGACGGCTTCGATCTTGCCGTAGGCGACCCGGAGGTCTTCGACCTCTAGCAGTGCGGTCACGGGGCTTCTCCCTTGGTGGTGCCGGGGGTGTTCTGCGCGTCGGCCGCCGTGTCTGCCGCTGTGTCTGCCGCCGTATCGGCCACTGCGCCGGCCACTGCGTCGGCCGCTGCTTCGGCGGCGGCGACCTCGGCCGCCTCGGCTTCTCCGGGGGCGCCGTCGAAGGGTTCGCCGAGGTAGGCGGCGACGACGCGTTCGTCGGCCTGGACGGTGTCGGAGGTGCCTTCGACGAGTTTTTCGCCTTGGACGAGGACGGCGACGCGGTCGCAGAGGTTGAAGATGAAGCGCATGTCGTGCTCGATGACGAGGACGGCGATGCCTTTGTCGCGGATGGCGAGGACGAGTTCTTCGGTGGCCCGCGTTTCCTGGGGGTTCATTCCGGCGGTGGGTTCGTCGAGGAGGAGCAGGCCGGGTTCGGAGGCGAGGGCGCGGGCGATTTCCAGTTTGCGTTGTTCGCCGTAGGGGAGGTTGCGCGCGAGGTGGTCGCGTTTGTGGGCGAGACCGATGAATTCCAGGAGTTCTGTGGCGCGTTCTTCGCTGGTGCGCTCGGCTTTTTTGAAGCCGGGGCTGCGGAGGAGGGCGGACCAGAGTCCTTCTTTGGTGCGGGTGTGGCGGCCGACGAGGACGTTTTCCAGGACGGTCATGTTGGCGAAGAGGCGGATGTTCTGGAAGGTGCGGGCGATGCCGGCCTTGGTGACGAGGTGGGGTTTGGGCGGGAGGACGGTGCCTCGGTAGGAGACGGTGCCTTCGGTGGGGATGTAGAGGCCGGTCAGGCAGTTGAAGAAGGTCGTTTTCCCGGCGCCGTTGGGGCCGATGAGGCCGACGATCTCGCGGGGGTGGACGGTGAGGTCGACTCCTCGTACGGCGGTGAGTCCGCCGAAGCGCATGGTGACGCCGTCGGCGCGGAGGACGGGGCCGTCGTCGGTGGGGGTGTTGTCAGTGGCGGGTGCGAGGGTGGGTGGTGTGGTCATGGTCGTCACGCCTTTGCCTTGGTGACGCCGGTGGTGGCGGCTGGGTCGGGGAGGCGTTGGTCCGGCACGTCGAGTTGACCGGTTTCGTGGAATTCGAGTTGTTTGCGGCGGTCGGGGATGAGGCCCTCGGGGCGGAAGCGCATGAGGAGGACGAGGGCGATGCCGAAGAGGAGGAGTTGGTAGTCCTGGAGGAAGTCGAGTTTGGCGGGGATGAGGAAGAGGAGCGCGGCGCCGACGAGGGGGCCGCTGAGGGTGCCCATGCCGCCGAGGATGACGGCGGCGAGGAGGAAGGCGGAGTTGGGGGGTTGGGGTCCGGCGAATTGGAATTGTTCGGGGGTGGCGGTGGTGACGACGTGGGCGTGGACGGTGCCGGCGAGGCCGGCGAGGGCGGCGCCGAGGGCGAAGGCGAGGAGGCGGAGCCGGAAGCTGTTGATGCCCATGGCGACGGCGGCGGTTTCGTCTTCGCGGATGGCGATCCAGGCGCGGCCGATGCGGGAGGCGGCGGCGCGGCGGAAGACGAGGACGACGAGGGCGGTCACGAGGATCATCAGCAGGTAGTAGTTGCCGTAGGTGGCGATGGGGATGCCGAGGATGTCGTGGGTTTCGCCGAAGTTGAAGCCGAAGATTTCGAGGTTGGGGATGTTGGGGATGCCCATGGCGCCGTTGGTGATGTCGGGGCCGGTGGTGCCGTTGAGGTTGAGCATGGCGATGCGGAAGATCTCGCCGAAGCCGAGGGTGACGATGGCGAGGTAGTCGCCGCGTAGCCGGAGGGTGGGGGCGCCGATGAGGACGCCGAAGACGAGGGAGGCGGCGGCTCCGGTGAGGAGGGCGGCCCAGAAGGGGAAGTGGAGGCCGAGGGCGGATTCGGGGGAGCCGGAGACGAGTGCTGCGGCGTAGGCGCCGACGCCGAGGAAGGCGACGTATCCGAGATCGAGGAGGCCGGCGAGGCCGACGACGACGTTGAGGCCGAGGGCGACGGTGGCGAAGATCAGGATGTTGGCGCCGATGATCGTGTACTGGTCGGTGTCCTGGGTGAGGGGGAAACTGGCGGCGGCGAGGAAGGCCGCGGTGAGGGCGACGCCGCGGTGCCGGTGGGTGAGTTCGGTGAGGCGTGCGATGAGTCCGGCGCGGTGGAGGGCGGGGACGGCGAGGGCGATGAAGAGGAGGTAGCCGACGAAGGGGGCGCCGTCGTCGGTGTCGATGCCGTAGGTGAAGGCGATCAGTCCGGCGGCGAAGGCGGCGGCGATGGTGAGGATCTCGGCCCAGGTGGGGAGGGGGCGGCTGCGGGGCCGTAGGGGGCTGGCGGTGAGGAGCGTGGTGAGGCGTTGCCAGGGGTTCGCGGGTGGGGTGGTGGGGGGTTGGTCGGGGGGTAGCGCGAGGGCGCCGAGGAGGGTGAGGAGTGCGGCGGTGCCGGCTGCGAAGCCGCCGGGTTCGAGGTTGACGAGGCCGCCGAGTTGGACGGCGATGGCGCCGAGGGTGAACCAGGTCGCGGCGAAGGTGGCGAGCGCGGCGAGGAGGGTGGGGGCGTTGCGTCCGGCGGGGGTGAGCCAGGTCAGGCCGCGCAGGCCGAGTGTGGAGGCGGCGAGGAGGAGGGTGAGGAGGCCGCCGGTGAGGGTGACGAGTTGGAGGCCGGCGGGGGAGCCGTAGAAGGTGAGGTCGCCGGGGAAGTCGCTGCTCCAGGTCCAGGAGAGGCCGGTGGTGGCGGCGGTGGCGAGGGCGCCGGCGGCGGTGGTGAGGCGTGCGGTGCGTTCGGGGAGGGGGAGGAGGCCCCGGGGGGTGGTGGCGGTGTGGGTGGTCATCGGTATCACGCCCGATCCGCGACGCGTTCGCCCAGCAGGCCTTGTGGCCGCAGGAGGAGTACGAGGATGAGGAGGACGAAGGCCCAGACGTCCTTCCAGGCTCCGCCGCCGAATTGCTGCATGCCGGGGATCTCTTCGACGTAGGCGGTGGCGAGGGCTTCGGCG
This sequence comes from Streptomyces sp. NPDC048197, assembly GCF_043202395.1. NCBI lineage: Bacteria > Bacillati > Actinomycetota > Actinomycetes > Kitasatosporales > Streptomycetaceae > Streptomyces > Streptomyces sp. NPDC048197. The sequence goes on along the minus strand of NZ_JBIDAJ010000003.1, from coordinate 154,440 downwards.
ATGCCGAGGACGACGCCGCCGAGCATGGCGCCGTAGATGTTGCCGATGCCGCCGAGGACGGCTGCGGTGAAGGCCTTGAGGCCCATGATGAAGCCCATGCGGAATTGGACCTCGCCGGTGCGCAGTCCGTAGGCGACGGCGGCGACGCCGGCGAAGGCGGCGCCGATGGCGAAGGCGAGGACGATGATGCGGTCGGTGTTGATGCCCATGAGTTTGGCGGTGTCGGGGTCCTGGGCGGTGGCCTGCATGGCGCGGCCGCTGCGGGTGCGGGCGACGAAGAAGCCGAGGGCGATCATGCAGAGGGGGGCGGCGATGAGGACGAAGAGGTCGCCGCGTTGGACGGTGGCGCCGAGGATGTCGAGGGCGTGGCCCTTGAACTGCGGGAAGACGCGGGCCTGTTTGCCGTCGGGGTACCACTTCCAGATGGCTTGCTGGAGGGCGATGGACAGGCCGATGGCGGTGATGAGGGGGGCGAGGCGGGGGGCGCCGCGCAGGGGGCGGTAGGCGAAGCGTTCCGCCGCGATGCCGACGAGGACGGATACGACGACGCCGCCGAGGAGCATGACCGGCAGGGCGAGGGCGAGGGAGGTGCCGGTGGGGAGGGCGAGGTAGACGCTGAGCGCTCCGAAGCCGCCGACCATGAATATCTCGCCGTGGGCGAAGTTGATGAGCTGGACGATTCCGTAGACCATCGTGTAGCCGATCGCGATGAGTCCGTACATCGCGCCGAGGATGAGTCCGTTGGCCAGCTGTTGCGGCAGTTCGCTCACCGCAGGGCCTCCGTGGTGTGATCAAGCACGGGTGGGAATTCCGGGGGGTTTTCGGGTGTCCCGGTGTGCCGCGGGCCGCGCCAGGGTCGTTGGTGGCGTCCTGGCGCGGCCCGGGGTGTGGTGGTGCGGTGGCGTCAGCTCTTGTCGAATTCCTTGAACGGGGCGCTGAAGCGGGCGGCCCAGTTGCCCTTTTCGACCTGGTAGGCGGTGATCATGGTGTTGGTGGTGTCGCCGTATTTGTCGAAGGCGACCTTTCCGGTGACGCCGTCGAAGGTGACCTTGTTCATGGCGTCGGTGACCTTCTTGCGGGCGTCCTCGGGGAGTTTGCCCTGGTTGGCGTCGACGACGCTCTTGACGGCCTGGATGAGGGCCCAGGTGGAGTCGTAGGTGGAGCCGCCGTAGGCCTCGTAGGGCTCCTTGAATCCGGCTGCCTTGTAGTCGGCGATGTATTTCTTGGCCGAGGGGAGTTCTTCGACGGGCTTGCCGACGGAGGAGGCGTAGTCGCCCTGGGCCTTCTTGTTCAGCTTGATGTAGTCGGCGCTGTACATGCCGTCGCCGCCCATCAGGGGGACGGTGACGCCGCCGTCCTTGAGCTGCTGGCTGAGCGGGCCGGAGGCGGGGTATTCGCCGCCGTAGAAGACCAGGTCGGGTTTGGCGGATTTGACCTTGGAGACGACGGCTTTGAAGTCGCGGTCGTCGGGGCTGACGTGTTCGGTGCCGACGATCTTTCCGCCGAGTTTCGCGAACTGGTCCTTGAAGGAGGAGGCGAGGCCGACGCCGTAGGTTTTCTGGTCGTCGATGACGTAGGCCTTCTTGGCCTTGACCTTTTCCCAGGCGTACTGGCCGTCGAAGGCGCCTTGTACTTCGTCGGTGGTGGCGGTCCGGAAGTAGGTGGGGAATTGCCGGACGCGCTTGTTCTTCTTCCAGTCCGGGCCCTGGGTGAGGTCGGGGGTGGTGTTGGCCGGGGAGATCAGCGTCAGGTTGTTCTGCTTGGAGACCTGCTGCATGGACTGGGCGACACCGGAGTTGAGGGGGCCGACGATGCCGAGGACGTCCTTGTTGCCGGCGAGTTTGGTGGCGTTCTGCTGGCCGACGTTGGGCAGTGCCTTGTCGTCGAGGGCCTGGAGTTTGAAGGTGACGCCCTTGACTTCGTTGTTCTTGTTGGCGATGTCGACGGCGAGCTGGGCGGAGTTGCGTATGCCCAGGCCGAGTGCGGAGAGTTCGCCGGTGGTGGGGGCGTCGAGGCCGATGACGACGGTGGTTTTTCCGTCGCCGTCTTTGTTGGTGTCGCCGCGAGAGCCGCACGCGGAGAGCGTGAGGGCGCCGGTGGTGACTGCGGTGGTGATGAGGAGCAAGGAACGGTGACGCACGATCAGTCCTTTCCCTGGCGCGGCCACGGCTGTCGCATGGCCGATTCGCGCGCCGGGCTGCACGGTTGGTACGGCGTCCGTGCTCGCAGCGCGCCCGGCGGCGCGGTGACTGGCGGTGACTCTAGAGCGGTGTTCGTCGCGTCGGCAGAGGCGCTGGCCAGGATGTGACGCTCTTGTTATGACCAGCGATGAGCGTTTTGCCGTCATGGTCCTTACAGGTGGAGCGAACGCGGCGCGGAAGGTGAACTCGCACTTCCGTGGGTGGTTGCGCGGTGCGACCGCCGGAGGGCGTCCGGCTATCGGATGGGATGGGCCGGGGCCAGTAGTGGCACGGGGTCCGGGGTGTGCGGGTTGAGGCGGTATTGCGTGTGCGTTACGCAGCGTTACGGAAATGCGTGCGGCCCCGCACCCTGGGCAAGGGGCGGGGCCGTGGTGGTGGGCGGCGTGGGCCGTCCTGATCCGGTCAGCTTCGGTAGGCGTCGGTGTCGACGTCGCGCAGCATGCAGGTCAGACGGGCGGTGCAGACCCGCTTGCCGTGTTCGTCGGTGATGACGATCTCGTAGGTGGCGGTGGAGCGGCCGCGGTGTACGGGGGTGGCGACGCCGGTGACGAGGCCGGAGCGGACGCCGCGGTGGTGGGTGCAGTTGAGGTCGACGCCGACGGCGAGTTTGGTGGGGCCGCCGTGGAGCATGGAGCCGACGGAGCCGAGGGTTTCGGCCAGTACGGCCGAGGCGCCGCCGTGCAGGAGGCCGTAGGGCTGGGTGTTGCCCTCGACGGGCATGGTGCCCACGACGCGGTCGGGTCCGGCTTCGGTGACCTGGACGCTCATCCGCTCGCCGAGGTGTCCGGCGGAGAAGAGTGCGGGCAGGTCGATGCCGAGTCCGGCCCACTGGTCGAGGGTCTCCTGCGGGAATTCGGTGGTGGTCTGCTCACCCATGCCTACGGCTCCGTTCGCTCGCCCGTGATCGTCGTCGATCCGTGCCCGTTCCTATCAGGCCGCTGAGCGAGCGCTCAGCGCGGGGTGGGGTGTTCGCGGCGGCCGGTGTGGTGCCGGCCGCCGTGGTGGGGGTCAGTCGGTGGGGGTCTTCTCCAGGCGGATCACCACGGACTTGGACGCGGGGGTGTTGCTGGTGTCGGCGGTGTGGTCGAGCGGGATGAGGACGTTGGTCTCGGGGTAGTAGGCGGCGGCGCAGCCGCGGGCCGTCGGGTAGTGCACGACGCGGAAGCCGGGGGCGCGGCGTTCGCTGCCGTCGGTCCATTCGCTGACCAGGTCGGTGTAGTCGCCGTCGGCCAGGCCGTGGGCGCGGGCGTCGTCGGGGTGCAGGAGCACCACCCGGCGGCCGTTCTTGATGCCGCGGTAGCGGTCGTCGAGGCCGTAGATGGTGGTGTTGTACTGGTCGTGCGAGCGCAGGGTCTGCAGCAGCAGCCGGCCTTCGGGGACGGTGGGGTATTCCACGGGTGCGGCGGTGAAGTTGGCCTTGCCGGTGGCGGTGGGGAAGCGGCGGCTGTCCCGGGGGGCGTGCGGCAGGGCGAAGCCTCCGGGGCGGGCGACCTTGGTGTTGAAGTCGTCGAAGCCGGGGATGACGCGGGCGATGCGGTCGCGGATCGTGGCGTAGTCCTTCTCGAACTCCTCCCACGGGGTGGCGCTGGCGGGGCCGAGGACGCGGCGGGCGAGGCGGGCGACGATGGCGGGCTCGGACAGCAGCTGGGGGCTTGCCGGTTCGAGGCGGCCGCGGGAGGCGTGCACCATGCCCATGGAGTCCTCGACGGTCACGAACTGCTCGCCGCCGTCCTGGCGGTCGCGCTCGGTGCGTCCCAGGGTGGGCAGGATCAGCGCGCGGGCGCCGGTGATGGCGTGCGAGCGGTTGAGTTTGGTGGAGACGTGGACGGTGAGCCGGGCGCGGCGCATCGCGGCCTCGGTGACGTCGGTGTCGGGGGTGGCGGAGACGAAGTTGCCGCCCATGGCGAAGAACACCTTGGCCTGTCCGTCGCGCAGGGCGCGGATGGCGCGGACGACGTCGAGGCCGTGTTCGCGCGGGGGCGCGAAGCCGAATTCCTTCTCCAGGGCGTCGAGGAACGCGGGGGCGGGCCGTTCGAAGATGCCCATGGTGCGGTCGCCCTGGACGTTGCTGTGGCCGCGTACGGGGCAGACGCCGGCGCCGGGGCGGCCGATGTTGCCGCGCAGGAGGAGGAAGTTGACGACTTCCTGGATGGTGGGGACGGAGTGCTTGTGCTGGGTCAGGCCCATCGCCCAGCACACGATGGTGCGCCGGGAGGCGAGGACCATCTCCAGGGCGCGTTCGATCTCGTCGCGGGTCAGGCCGGTGGCGGCGAGCGTGGCGTCCCAGTCGTCGTCGGCCTGCGCCGCCTGCGCGAACTCCTCGAAGCCGTGGGTGTGTTCGCGGATGAAGTCCGTATCGAGGGCGCCGTCGGTGGCGAGGATGCCGCGGTTGAGGGCACGGAAGAGTGCCTGGTCGCCGCCGAGGCGTACCTGGAGGAAGAGGTCGGTCAGGGCGGTGCCGCCGCCGGCCAGTCCGCGCGGGGTCTGGGGGTTCTTGAAGCGTTCCAGGCCGGCTTCGGGCAGCGGGTTGATCGAGATGATCCTGGTGCCGCCGGCCTTGGCCTTCTCCAGGGCGGTGAGCATGCGCGGGTGGTTGGTGCCGGGGTTCTGGCCGGCGACGATGATCAGGTCGGCCTTGTAGAGGTCCTCCAGCAGGACGCTGCCCTTGCCGATGCCGATGGTCTCGGTGAGGGCCGAGCCGGACGACTCGTGGCACATGTTGGAGCAGTCGGGCAGGTTGTTGGTGCCGAATTCGCGGGCGAAGAGCTGGTAGAGGAAGGCGGCCTCGTTGCTGGTGCGGCCGGAGGTGTAGAAGACGGCCTCGTCGGGGGAGTCGAGGGCGGTCAGTTCCTCGCCGATGATGTCGAAGGCGCGCTCCCAGGTGACGGGGGCGTAGTGGTCGGCGCCTTCGTCCAGGTACATGGGGTGGGTGAGGCGGCCCTGCTGGCCGAGCCAGTAGCCGCTGCGGGTGGCGAGGTCGGCGACCGGGTGGGCGGCGAAGAAGTCCGGGGTGACGCGGCGCAGGGTGGCCTCTTCGGCGACGGCCTTGGCGCCGTTCTCGCAGAACTCGGCGGTGTGCGGTTTGTCGGGCTCGGGCCAGGCGCAGCCGGGGCAGTCGAAGCCGTTGGGCTGGTTGACGCGCAGCAGGGTCAGGGCGGTGCGGCGGACGCCCATCTGCTGCTGGGAGATCTTGAGGGCGTTGGTGATCGCCGGCATTCCTACGGCGGAGTGCTGGGGTGCGCTGACCTGGGGCGCGTCCTGGACGGGGTCGGACGCGGGCGGCTTGCCTGCCATGGCGCTCTCCTGTGAGCCGTGAGCTTCTTGCTCGCTCCGCCGGCGCGGCGGATCGTTGTCGTGCACATCCGATCCTGTCACGGACCGGGGTGGGCGGTGTAGGGGAGTGCGGGCGGGGTGCGAGGGCAGGGCGGCGGGGGCTGCGGCGAGGGGCGGCAGGGGGTGTGCGGGGACGGGGGCGGCGGCCGTCGCGGCGGGGATTGTCGGTGGGCCGTGGCAGGATCGGGGGCGTGGCAGCAAAGGCAGCGAAGATGAGCGAAGCGACCGGCACCGAGGCGGCGGCGGGTGGTCGTCCCCGCCTGCTCCTCATGGATGGGCATTCCATGGCATACCGGGCGTATTTCGCCCTGCCCGTGGAGAATTTCACCACCGTCACCGGTCAACCGACCAATGCGATCTACGGCTTCGCGTCGATGCTCGCGAACACCCTGCGTGACGAGGCGCCCACGCATTTCGCGGTCGCCTTCGACGTCTCGCGCAAGACCTGGCGCTCCGAGGAATACCCGGAGTACAAGGCGAACCGTTCCAAGACCCCCGACGAGTTCAAGGGCCAGGTCGAGCTGATCGGCGAGCTGCTCGACACGATGCGGGTCAAGCGCTTCGCGGTGGACGGCTTCGAGGCCGACGACGTCATCGCGACGCTCACCGAGCAGGCCGTCGCCCAGGGCTTCCACGTCTCCATCGTCACCGGCGACCGGGACTCCTTCCAGCTGGTCTCCGACGACGTCACGGTGCTGTACCCCACCAAGGGCGTCTCGGAGCTGACCCGGTTCACCCCGGAGAAGGTCTTCGAGAAGTACGGCCTGACCCCCGCCCAGTACCCGGACTTCGCCGCGCTGCGCGGCGACCCGTCCGACAACCTCCCCGGCATCCCCGGCGTCGGCGAGAAGACCGCCACGAAGTGGATCAACCAGTTCGGTTCGTTCGCGGAACTGGTGGAGCGGGCCGACGAGATCAAGGGCAAGGCCGGTCAGAATCTCCGCGACCACCTGGAGTCGGTCAAGCGCAACCGCGTGCTGACGGAGATGGTGCGCGATGTGAAGCTGCCGTGCGGCCCCGAGGAGCTGACCCGCGAGGCGTACGACCGCGAGGCCCTCAAGGTGTTCCTCAACGCCCTCGAGATCCGCAACCAGGGCCTGCGCGACCGGCTGCACGCCGTCGACCCGGGCTCGGTGGAGACCGCCGAGGAGGCCGCGCCGGCCCCGGGCGTCGAGGTGGACGGCACGGTCCTGGCCACCGGCGAGCTCGCCCCGTGGCTGGCCGAGCACGCCACCGGACCGCTGGGCGTCTCCACCGTCGACGTCTGGACGCTGGGCAGCGGCAGCGTGGCCGAGGTGGCGCTCGCCACCCCGCAGGGGCCGGCCGCCTGGTTCGACCCCGCGCAGCTGGACGAGGCCGACGAGCGGGCGTTCGCCGCCTGGAGCGCCGACCCCGAGCGCCCGAAGGTGATGCACAACGCCAAGGGCCTGATGCGGGTCTTCGGCGAGCACGGCTGGCGCATCGAGGGCGTCACGATGGACACCGCGCTTGCCGCCTATCTGGTCAAGCCCGGCCGCCGCTCCTTCGCGCTGGACGCGCTCTCCATCGAGTACCTCGGCCGGGATCTCGCCCCGGCCGCGGCCGGCGACGGCCAGCTGGCGTTCGGCGCGGACGAGCAGGCCGAGGCGGACGCCCTGATGGCGCAGGCCCGTACGGTCCTGGACCTGGGGACGGCGTTCCAGGCGAAGCTCGCCGAGGTCGGCGCGGCCGATCTGCTGCGCAATGTGGAGCTGCCGACCAGCGATCTGCTGGCCCGGATGGAGCGGGCCGGGATCGCCGCGGACCGGGGCTGGCTGGAGCGGATGGAGCAGCAGTTCGCCGGGGCGGTCGCGCAGGCCGTCAAGGAGGCGCACGCCGCCGCGGGCCATGAGTTCAACCTCGGCTCGCCCAAGCAGCTCCAGGAGGTCCTCTTCGGCGAGCTGGGCCTGCCGAAGACCAAGAAGACCAAGACCGGTTACACCACCGATGCCGACGCGCTGGCCTGGCTGGCCGCGCAGACCGACAACGAACTCCCGGTGATCATGCTCCGCCACCGTGAGCAGGCCAAGCTGCGCACGACCGTCGAGGGCCTGATCAAGACCATCGGCGCGGACGGCCGGATCCACACCACCTTCAACCAGACCGTCGCCGCCACCGGCCGGCTGTCGTCCACCGACCCCAACCTGCAGAACATCCCGGTGCGGACGGACGAGGGCCGGGCGATCCGCCGCGGCTTCGTCGTCGGCGAGGGCTTCGAGTCGCTGCTCACCGCCGACTACAGCCAGATCGAGCTCCGCGTGATGGCCCACCTCTCCGAGGACGAGGGCCTGATCGAGGCGTTCACCTCCGGCGAGGACCTGCACACCACCGTCGCCTCCCAGGTCTTCTCGGTCGACAAGACCGCGGTCGACCCGGAGATGCGCCGCAAGATCAAGGCGATGTCCTACGGCCTGGCGTACGGGCTGTCGGCGTTCGGCCTCTCCCAGCAGCTGGGCATCCAGCCCGACGAGGCCCGCAAGCTGATGGACACCTACTTCGAGCGGTTCGGCGGGGTGCGCGACTACCTCCGCCGCGTCGTGGAGGAGGCCCGCGCCACCGGCTACACGGAGACGATGCTCGGTCGCCGCCGCTATCTGCCGGACCTCAACAGCGACAACCGCCAGCGCCGCGAGATGGCCGAGCGGATGGCGCTGAACGCCCCGATCCAGGGCACCGCCGCCGACATCGTCAAGATCGCGATGCTGCGGGTCGACACCGCCCTGCGGGCCGCGGAGCTCAAGTCCCGGATGCTGCTCCAGGTCCATGACGAAATCGTCGTCGAGGTGGCCCCCGGCGAACGCAAGCAGGTCGAGGAGCTGGTCCGCCGCGAGATGGCCGACGCCGTCGAGCTGAGTGCCCCGCTGGACGTCTCGGTCGGCTCGGGCAAGGACTGGGAGTCGGCGGCGCACTGACGGGAGCGCGGCGGGGCCCACCGGCCGAAAGCGGCAGGCCGGAGCCGCTGCGGGCGGGGGCCCCGGTGCCGCCCGGAGCGCCTCAGTCTGTGGCGCGCACCGCCTCCCGCTGGTCCGCCGCCGCACCGGTCCGCGCGGCGGGCAGCGGGCCATCGGCCGGCCGCCCGCCGCGCGCCCGCCGGTCCAGCAGCCGTACCGCCAGGCCGTGGAGCAGCAGCCCGGCGATGAGGCCGGCGCCCGCGCCGAAGAGTGCGGTCGGCAGATAGTCGAACCACACCGCCCTGTCCCCGTAGTCGTCGTGCGCCCGCAGGACGCGGTGCACCGCGCCGGCCAGGACGCACGCCGACAGCGGGAGGACGAGCAGCAGCCGCAGCCGTACGGACAGCACGGGCACGGCGGCCGCGGCGGCGGCCCGGACCGCGGGTTCGGCGGTCCCGGCGGCCCGTAGCGCCGACCACCCGAACCACACCAGCGCGGTCATCGCCAGCGCCGAGGTGCCGTACTGCAGATACGTCGGCACCGGCCACCCGCCCACGACCCGGTCCAGGCCGGGCACCAGCCGTGTCCCCCAGCGGCCCGGGTGGGTGAAGGCGTCCCACACCACATGGGTCAGCGAGCCGAGCACCGCGGAGAGCACGAACCAGCCGGCCGGCGCGGCGAGTTCACGGGGGCGGCGTGCACGCCAGGGGCGGCCCCGGACGCACAGCGCCACCCGCCCCCGAAAGGCCGCCGGCACCAGCGCCAGCAGCGGGTCGCGCACCACCAGCCAGCCGCCGACCAGCGCCGCGGTGATCAGTACATCGACCGTCAGCACCCCGGACGGCGCATGGGTGACCGCGCCGAACTCCATCCCGCCCGGCACCAGCGTGTCCGCGTAGTACGTCATGTCCGGCGCGAACGACCCCGCCACCAGCGCCGAGGCGACCAGCCGGCCGCGGGCCGTACCGGTCCGCCGGACGGCCGGCAGCACGGCCGCGGCATGGCTGAGCGTGAATGGCATGGCAGTACCCCTCGATCGATTCAGATCATTATGTGTCCGATGAGGTGGTAGATGCCGGGCCCGAGTTGTCGTAGTGTCGCCTGAGTTGGAGCGCCGGGGAGCGCGACACCGCGTCAGAAAACGCGGTGCGTCAACGCGGAGGGGACCACGTATGGCAGCCACATTCCGGCGGCGGTTTCGCAGGGGAGCGGCCTCGACGGCCGTGGCGGCGTTCGTCCTCGCCGCCCTGACCGCCTCCCAGTCGCCGGACGCCACCGCGAAGGCGGCCAAGGAACAGGAACCCTCCCCGCCGGTCGACACCCCCATCGACGGCGGCACGACGTACTACTCCGACCTGCCGCCGCACAACAGCCCGGCGCCGCCCCGCCGTTCCTCCCACTCCCACCCCGACGGCGGCACCCGGGTCATCACCGGGCCCGCCCAGGCCGGCATCCCCGCCACCGTCCTGGCCGCCTACAAGAAGGCGCAGTCCCTCCTCGACGCCGAGGACCCCGGCTGCCGGCTGCCCTGGCAACTGCTCGCCGGTATCGGCAAGGTCGAATCCGGCCAGGCCGGCGGCGGCGCGGTCGACGCCGAGGGCACCACCCTCCGGCCGATCCTCGGCCCGCAGCTCAACGGCCACGGCTTCGCCCGCATCCTCGACACCGACGGCGGCCGCTACGACGGCGACACCACCCACGACCGCGCCGTCGGCCCGATGCAGTTCATCCCCTCCACCTGGTCCGAGGGCGGCCCGCAGCACGGCGGTTGGGGCGCCGACGGCAACGGTGACGGCAAGAAGGACCCCAACAACGTCTACGACGCCGCGCTCGCCGCCGGCCGCTACCTCTGCGCCGACGGCCGCGACCTGTCGGACCCCCGCGACCTGGACCGCGCCGTCCTCGGCTACAACAACTCCGCCGACTACCTGCGCACCGTGCTGTCCTGGTACACGTTCTACCGCAAGGGCACCTACGAGGTGCCCGACGGCCACGGCGTCCTCCCGGCACACCACCGTGGCAGCCACAAGACCGGTAACGGTGACGGAACCGGGCACGCGGGCGGCCACCCCGGCGGCGGCACCGGCCAGGGCCGGTCCCACGGCAAGGGTTCCGGCACGCCCGCCAAGCCCCGGCCGGAGCCCAACGGGCCCGCCCGGCCCGGCGGTTCCGGTTCCGGTCACACCCCGGGCACCCCCACCCCGAAGCCCACCCCCGGCACCCCCAGGCCCGGCACCCCGGCACCCGCCGAGCCCCGCCCCGTCACCGCCCTCGCCCGCGTCGGCGACCAGGACCTGACCGCCACCGCCGGCACCGACTTCGCCACCGCGCCCCAGGTACGCGCCAAGGACGCCGCGGGCAAGCCCGTCGCCGGCGCCCGGATCCGCTTCACCCTCCCCGCCGGCACCGACGCCCGCTTCCCCGGCAACGCCACCACCGCCACCGTCACCACCGGCAAGGACGGCCTGGCCACCGCGCCCACCCTGCACGCGGGCGAACGGGCCGGCGACTTCCGCCTCCGGGCGACGGCCGTCGGCCGCACCCTGCCCGCCGTCACCTTCGACGCCACCGTCCAGGCCAAGCCGGCGCCGAAGGCCGACATCCTCACCCGCACCTCGGACAAGGAGCTGACCGCCACCGCCGGGAAGGCCTTCGCCGAGGACGCCGTCGAGATCGAGGCGACCTACCAGGGCAAGATCGCGGCGGGCGTGCCGGTCACCGCGACCATGGTCACCGACGACCCCGACAAGCCGGTGGAGAACGACCGGGGCCCCTACTTCAAGGACCCGAAGGCCACCGCCGACAACAAGGACAAGCCGGTCCGTACCCTCGCCGGGCTGACCACGGACGCCGACGGCCTGCTGAAACTCCCGAAGATCTACACCGACTCGCACACCGGGACGTTCCTGCTGCGGCTGACCACCGACGACGGCGCCGTCCTCACCGTCAAGCTGAAGGTCGCCGCCCCGGCCGCCTCCTGACCGCCCCGGCGGCCGGCGACCCCGGCCGCGGCACCCGGCCGGCCCGGCACACCCGCCCGGCCCGCACCGCCGTCCTGCCCGCCGTCCCGGGCAGGACGGCGGTGCTCCATGCGCTCGGGCGGCAGCTGTTCTCATCTCGGCCGCCCGTTGCTACGGTGCCCCCGCCCTGACGCCGTATCAGATGTGCCGGGAGGCGACCATGCGCGCCCTGATTGCCGCCGCGGCCGGACTGGCCGCCGCCCTCGCCCTCGTCCTCACCGTCACGGCCGTCGGCGCCCCCAGCGGCACCACCTCACCCAAGCCGCTGCTCACCACCGTCCCCGCACACCCCTGAGGGAGGGACGCCCCCGCCATGCGCCGCACCGCCAGCCTGGTACTGCTCGCCTTCGCCGTCTTCTTCACCGCACTCGCCCCGCTGCTGCGGTGGTACGCCTTCCCGCGGCTCGCCAAGATCCCGCCCGGCCAGTACCAGGACATGGTCCTGGAGGCCCGGCCCGCCACCCTCATCGACTACGGCACCATGAAGGCCAGGACGGTCCCCAAGGTCACCATCGTCCAGACCCTCAAGGGCGACGTCGCCGCCTCCGACCGGATCGAGCGCACCGCCGGCCGCGACGTCGTCGTCTGGGACGCCCTCTCCTACGTCGCCGGACCCGACGGCAAGATGGTCTCCGAGGTCCCCGAGCGCTACATCTTCGACGCCCACTCCCAGGAACCCGTGCACGCCACCGGCGAGATGGTCGACGGCGACCCCGTGCACCGCACCGGCATCGAGTACAAATGGCCGTTCCTCACCGAGAAACGCGACTACACCTACTTCGACGCCCAGACCCGCACCTCGGCCCCCATCCACTACAAGGGCACCCGCACCTTCCGCGGCCTTGAGGTCTACTACTTCGAGCAGACCATCCCCTGGACCAAGGTCCCGCTGCCCAAGAAGATGCCGGTCAAGGGCATCACCCCCAAGGCCGTCGAGAAGATGGGCACCACCCGCTGGTACACCACCAAGCGGATGTTCTGGGTCGAGCCGGTCACCGGCGCCCCCGTCAACGGCGAGGAGCTCCACCGGGAGGAGCTGCGCGGCGGCGACCTCCTCCCCGGCGGCGGCAAGGTCACCGCCTTCGCCGGCCACGTCAGGATGCGCGCCGACTACGTCGACGCGACCGTCGCCCTGGTGACCTCCCAGCGCACCCTCGTCCTGCTCCTGACCAGCTACCTCCCCGGGGGATTCCTGGCCCTCGGCGCCGCACTGCTCGCCCTGAGCCTCCACCTCGAAGCCCGCAGCCGCCGCCCGGCCACCCCGAAGACGGACGCGGAACCCGCCCTCAGCCCCGCCTGAGCCGCGCGGTGGTGTGCCGGGTCGGCTCGGCCGCCGAAGGGTCCTCCGGCCAGGGATGCTTGGGATAGCGGCCGCGCAACTCCGCGCGCACGGCGCGGTAACCGTCCCGCCAGAACGACGCCAGATCGGCCGTCACGGCGGCCGGGCGCCCCGCCGGCGAGAGCAGATGCACCAGCACCGGCACCCGCCCGCCGGCTATCCGCGGCGACTCCTGCCGGCCGAACAGCTCCTGCAGCTTCACCGCCAGCACCGGCTGCTCCCCGCCGTAGTCCACCCGCACCCGGGAACCGCTCGGCACCTCGATGCGCTCCGGAGCCAGCTCGTCGAAACGGGCCGCGTCACCGGTCGCCCAGGGCAGCAGCCGGGCCAGCGCCGCCCCCGTGTCGACCCGCTCCAGATCGGCCCGCCGCCGCGCCCGGCCCAGCTCGACCCCCAGCCAGTCCTCCACCCGCGCGAGCAACGCCGCGTCCGAGACGTCCGGCCACGGCGCGCCCAGCTCGCGGTGCAGGAACGCCATCCGCTGCCGCACCGCCACCGCGCCCGCCGGCCACCGCAGCAGCCCGAGCCCTTCCCGGCGCAGCCCCGCCACCACCGCCTCCCGCACCAGCTCCGGATCCGGCGCCGACAGCGGCCGCACCGCCAGCTCGATCGCCCCCAGCCGCTCCACCCGCCGCGCCACCACCTCCCCGTCCGACCAGCGCACCTCCTCACCCGAGGAATACAGCGCCCGCGCCGCCGCACACGCGGTGTCCTCGTCGATCACCGCCGCCAGCCGCACCCGCGCCGACGCCGCGGCCACCGGCCGGTCCGCCACCGCGACCGCCAGCCACCGCGCGTCCCGCAGCCGCGAACCCTCCCCGCCCGGCTCGGCACCGGTGCCCGACGCCATCAGATGGCCGCCGGCCCCGCGCGCCCGGGCCACCCGCTCCGGGAACGCCAGCGCGGCGACCAGCCCCGCCACCGCGTCGTCCGGCGCGCCCCGCCCCGCGCCGTCACCCCGGGGCGCCTCCCCGGTCCCGGCCGCGCCGGGCTCACCGACCGCCGCCGCCAGCCGCCGTGCCTCCTGCCGCCACCTGGCGGCATAGCCGTCCCCGCCCCGGCGCGCGGTGCGCCAGGCCTCCGCCAGATCGTCCCCGTACGCCCGCGGCGGCTCCTCGCTGAGCAGGGCGACCACCTCCGCCGCCCGCCGCACCCCGACCTCGGCGGAGCCGTCCAGCAGCGCCCGCGCCAGCCGGGGATGCACGCCCATCCGCGCCATCCGGAGCCCCCGCGGCGTCGCCCGGCCCTCCGCGTCCACCGCGCCGACCGCCGTCAGCACCTCCCGGGCCGCGGCCAGCGCGCCGGCCGGCGGCGCGTCCAGCAGCGCCAGACCGCTCGCGTCCGGATCGCCCCAGCACGCCGCCTGCAACGCGAACGCGGTCAGATCGGCCACCCTGATCTCCGGGTCGGGGAAGGCCGGCAGCCGCCCGTCCTCGCCCTGTGCCCAACAGCGGTAGACCACGCCCGGCGCCTCCCGCCCGGCCCGTCCCGCCCGCTGCCGGGCCGCCGCCCGGGACGCCCGTACGGTCGTCAACGCGCTCAGCCCCCGCGCGTGGTCCGTCCGCGGCACCCGCGCCAGCCCGCTGTCGACCACCACCCGCACCCCCGGCACGGTCAGACTGGACTCCGCCACCGAGGTCGCCAGCACCACCCTGCGCACGCCGTCCCCGCCCGTCAGTACGGCGTCCTGCACCTCGGCCGGCGCCCGGCCGTGCACCTGCAGCACCTCCGCGTCCACCCCGGCCAGCTCCCCGGCGACCCGCCCGATCTCCCCGACACCGGGCAGGAAACACAGCACATCGCCGGCCCGCTCGCGCAGCGCCCGCCGCACCACGCCCGCCACATGTGTCAGCAGCGCCGGATCGACCCGCAGGCCGTGCGCCGGACGCACCGGCCGCTCCGGGGGTGCCCACACCGTCTCCACCGGATGCGACACGCCCGCCGCCGCCACCACCGGGGCCGGCCCCGACGCCCCGCCCAGCAGCCCGGCCCACCCCTCGGCGTCCGTCGTCGCCGACGCCGCCACCAGCCGCAGCTCCGGGCGGAGCGTCTCCCGCACGTCCAGCAGGAACGCCGCGGAGGTGTCGGCGTCCAGATGCCGCTCATGGCACTCGTCCAGCACCACGACATCCACCCCGGCCAGCTCCGGATCGCGCTGCAGCCGCTGCAGCAGCACGCCGGTCGTCACCACCTCCACGGCCGTACGCGGCCCGGCCCGCCGCTCACCGCGCACCGTGAACCCCACCCGGTCCCCCACCTGCTCACCCAGCAGCCAGGCCATCCGGCGCGCCGCGGCCCGGGCCGCGATCCGCCGCGGCTCGGCGACCAGCACCCGTCGGCGCGGCCCGGCGCCGGTCAGCCCGGCCAGGTCCAGCGGCACCAGCGTCGTCTTGCCGGTGCCCGGTGGGGCGCACAGCACCGCGCTGCCGGCCCCGTCGAGGGCGGCGCGCAGCGCGGGCAGGGCGGTCCGTACGGGCAGCTGGGAGAGGGCGTCACGGGCGATCACAACCCCCAGTCTGCCGCCCGTCACCGACAACGCCGCCCGCCACCGACAACGCTGCCGGCCGCCGCACCGTCCCGGCCGCCGGAAGGGGCCGCTACGCCGCCTCGCACACGAAGATCGCCGTGCCGGGGATCAGATGCCCGCGCAGCGGGGACCAGCCGCCCCACTCCTGGGTGTTCCACTCCGGCCATTCCGGCTCGACGAGGTCCAGCAGCCGGAAACCGGCCGCGACCACGTCCCGCACCCGGTCGCCCACCGTCCGGTGGTGCTCCACGTAGACCGCCCGCCCGGTCCCGTCCTGCTCGACGTACGGGGTGCGGTCGAAATACGAGGCCGCCACCGACAGCCCCTCGGGCCCCGGCTCGTCCGGGAAGGCCCAGCGGATGGGGTGGGTGACGGAGAAGACGAACCGCCCGCCCGGCCGCAGGACCCGGCGCACCTCGCGCAGCACCTGTACGGGATCGGCGACGAACGGCAGCGCCCCGTACGCCGAACAGGCGAGATCGAAACTGCCGTCGCGGAAGGGCAGCGCCCCGGCGTCCGCCTCCACCAGGTCGCTGGTCCCCGGCGTCCCCGGCGCGGCATCGGCGATCCGCAGTGCGTGCTGGAGCTGCCGGTGGGAGAGGTCCAGCGCCACCGGGTGCGCGCCCTGCGCGGCCAGCCAGCGGGAGCACTGCGCCGCGCCGGCCCCGATCTCCAGGATCCGGCGGCCCTTCAGCTCGGCGACCGGCCCGAGCAGCGCCGCCTCCGCCTCGTCCAGCCCCTCAGGACCCCACACGAACCGGTCGTCCCCCAGGAACGCGCCGTGCTCGCTCTGGTACTCGTCCGCGTTACGGTCCCACCAGCCACGATTGGCCCGGCTGCTCTCGGTGTCCGAGGCGTCACGGCGGGTCGCCTCCGGCTCGTGGTCTTGGTTCATCGCGCCCGTCGTCGTAGTCTTCGCTCTGCTTGTTGCTGCAGGGACTGTGAGGCCACTCGGCCTCGCGGAACATCGCGTGTGCCGGTTTTGGGGCGCTCTGCCCCGGGTGTGCGCGTTCGCGCATTGACCGTGTCCGGCTGCCCCCGTATGCTACAAGTTGCGCTGCGGGCTTGCGCGCCTCAGACGGAGCAGGCCGCGCTCGCATCTGTATGCACCCCTCGGTTTTGAGGCGTTTCGGGCGGCTCCGATGCTCTGGCATCCACGAGCCTCCGCGGAAAACGTCTCTGACACTGTCCGGCTTATGCAGAGGCGATACGGGCTCTCGGCGTAGCAGTACCTACGACTTCAATGTCCGTACCGGAGCCCTTTCCCACATGACGAGCAGCACCGAGACCACCGCCACCACCCCGCAGGTTGCGGTCAACGACATCGGTAACGAGGAAGCTTTCCTCGCCGCGATCGACGAGACGATCAAGTACTTCAACGACGGCGACATCGTCGACGGCGTCATCGTGAAGGTCGACCGGGACGAGGTCCTGCTCGACATTGGTTACAAGACCGAAGGCGTCATCCCGAGCCGCGAGCTCTCGATCAAGCACGACGTCGACCCCAACGAGGTCGTCGCCGTCGGTGACGAGATCGAGGCCCTCGTCCTCCAGAAGGAGGACAAGGAAGGCCGCCTGATCCTCTCGAAGAAGCGCGCCCAGTACGAGCGTGCCTGGGGCACCATCGAGAAGATCAAGGAAGAGGACGGCATCGTCACCGGTACCGTCATCGAGGTCGTCAAGGGTGGTCTCATCCTCGACATCGGCCTCCGTGGCTTCCTTCCGGCCTCCCTGGTCGAGATGCGCCGCGTCCGCGACCTTCAGCCCTACGTGGGCAAGGAGCTCGAGGCCAAGATCATCGAGCTGGACAAGAACCGCAACAACGTGGTCCTGTCCCGCCGCGCCTGGCTGGAGCAGACCCAGAGCGAGGTCCGCCAGACCTTCCTCACCACCCTCCAGAAGGGTCAGGTGCGCTCCGGCGTCGTCTCCTCCATCGTCAACTTCGGTGCCTTCGTGGACCTGGGTGGCGTCGACGGTCTCGTCCACGTCTCCGAGCTGTCCTGGAAGCACATCGACCACCCCTCCGAGGTCGTCGAGGTCGGCCAGGAGGTCACGGTCGAGGTCCTGGACGTCGACATGGACCGCGAGCGCGTCTCCCTGTCGCTCAAGGCGACCCAGGAAGACCCGTGGCAGCAGTTCGCCCGGACCCACCAGATCGGTCAGGTCGTCCCGGGTAAGGTCACCAAGCTCGTTCCCTTCGGTGCGTTCGTGCGCGTCGACGAGGGCATCGAGGGCCTGGTCCACATCTCCGAGCTGGCCGAGCGCCACGTCGAGATCCCGGAGCAGGTCGTCCAGGTCAACGACGAGATCTTCGTCAAGGTCATCGACATCGACCTCGAGCGTCGTCGCATCAGCCTCTCGCTGAAGCAGGCCAACGAGTCCTTCGGTGCCGACCCGACGGCGGTCGAGTTCGACCCGACCCTGTACGGCATGGCCGCGTCCTACGACGACCAGGGCAACTACATCTACCCCGAGGGCTTCGACCCGGAGACCAACGACTGGCTCGAGGGCTACGAGGCCCAGCGCGAGGCGTGGGAGCAGCAGTACGCCGAGGCGCAGCAGCGCTTCGAGCAGCACCAGGCCCAGGTCATCAAGTCCCGCGAGGCCGACGAGCAGGCTGCGGCCGAGGGCGCTGCGGCGCCGGCGGCGCAGGGTGGCGGCCAGGCCGGCGGCGGCAACGCCGGTGGCGGCTCGTACTCCTCGGAGTCGGCGGACAACTCCGGCGCCCTGGCGTCGGACGAGGCGCTCGCCGCCCTCCGCGAGAAGCTGGCCGGCGGCCAGAGCTGAGCTCGCGCCGGTAGGCAGTAGCTGATCGACGAAGGCCCGTTCCCCTCGGGGAGCGGGCCTTCGCCGTGCCGTCGTGAGGTCTGGGGTTGGGGCGTCGCGGTTTCGGGGTGCCGGCCCGGGGGCCCGCCACGGCATCCGGCACATCAGCCGGCGCGTCAGCCTACGGGGACGCCCGGATTGGCGACGCCACGGCCGCCGGTGACGGTGTTGTCCCGCGCGATGGTGACCGGGCAGTCGGAGGCGTCGTAGTGGGTGATGTCGAAGCCGTAGCGGCCGGACCCGGTGGCGCCGCTCAGATCGGACCGGTTGCCCCGGAAGACCGTGCCGCAGCCCCAGCCCGGCTGCTGGCTGTGGGTCTCGTAGCCGTTGTTGCTGGTGTGTCTGCCGGTGTTGTTCTCGACGAGCACCTTGTTGCCCTTGATGTCGACCCATGAGTCGTCGAAATGGGCTCCGGTCAGCCCGCTCCCGTCGAAGGTGTTGCCGCTGATCTTCGCGCCGGTGGTGCCCTCCTTGATGTCGATGTTCTCGCCGCCGACACCGGGGCCGATGGTGTTGCCGAGGATCTGCACGTTGTCGCTGTTGTCGTCGGTGCCGCCCCACTGCCGACGTAGACGCCCTCGCCCATCCCGCTGCCGTTCTTGCCGGTGTTCCGGATGGTCGAGTTCTTGATGACGCCGTCCTTGCTGGACTTCCGGAAGTGCACGCCCTCCATGTCCAGGTCGTGCACGGTGACGGAATCGATGACGACCCCGCTCGCGGCGTCCGTCACGATCCCCTTCTGGCCACCGGTGACGGTGATCCCCTTGACGGTCCAGTAGGAGGCGCCGTTCACGTACAGCCCGTAGCCGCCGCTCGCGGTGAGCACGGCCCGGGGCGAACCGGTCAGCGTGATGCGGGAGGCGGCGGTCCCGGCGGCGGTGGTCCGGAAGTTGCCGCGGTAGGTGCCGTCGGCCAGCCGAATGGTGTCCCCGGGCCGCGCGGCGGCGAGCGCGTCCTTGAGCTCCCCGGCCGTCGAGACCTCGACGACGCGGACGGTCGCGGCAGGCCCGGGCCCACCCAGCGGGCCGGCGGCGGCCGGTGCGGCCAGCGGGACCAACGAGGCTGCGCTCAGCAGTACGGCGCCGGTACCGCCGAAGACCCGGACACGTGCGCCGCTCGAACACCGGGGCGGCAGGTCCCTCGGGGGCGGACCGGCGCGCCACTCACTCGGTAACTGCATGAGCTCCAACTTCCTTCCGGTATATGAACATTGGATGTCCTTGTGAACTTCGATTGGCGGGGCTGACGGTAGAGGTGGGAGGTGGGTGCGTCAAGGCTTCGGGCTGGGGAGAGGGTGACTCAAGTTGCGTGCAAGGCAGGGCAGTTGGGGTCACATTCATGAATGGCGAGGGGGAGAGGGTCGGGTTATCCCGAAGCAGGCCACGGCAGGCCACGGCAGGCCACGGCAGGGGACGGCCTGTCGTGGAACGGTGGCGTCCGGTGGTGGCGGGAACTGTCCGGTACGGGACCGGGTCATATCCACGGGCGGGAATGCCGGCGGCCGACCGCACGTTGCCGTTCATGAGAACGAGGAGGAGCGGTCACTGTGTTGGATCCCCAGGGTTTGTACGAATGGGAGCCGAGCGGGCTCGCGGAGGTCGAGGCGCTGGCCTCCAGGGACTCCGCCGGATTGGTGCTGCTGTACCACTTCGACGGGTACATCGACGCCGGTGAGACCGGCGACCAGATCGTCCGTCGGCTGCTGGACGGCCTGCCGCACCGGGTCGTGGCCCGTTTCGACCACGACCGCCTCATCGACTACCGCGCCCGCCGCCCGCTGCTCACCTTCGAGCGCAACCGCTGGAGCGCCTACGAGACGCCGAGCATCGAGCTGAAGCTGGTGCGCGACACCACCGACGCGCCGTTCCTGCTGCTCTCCGGCCCGGAGCCGGACGTCGAGTGGGAGCGCTTCGCGGCCGCCGTGAAGGAGATCGTCGAGCGGCTCGGGGTGCGTCTCTCGGTCAACTTCCACGGCATCCCCATGGGCGTCCCGCACACCCGCCCGGTCGGCATCACCCCCCACGGCAACCGCACCGACCTGATGCCCGGGCACGCCAGCTTCTTCGACGAGGCCCAGGTGCCGGGCAGCGCGGAGGCGCTGATCGAGTACCGCCTGGCGGAGGCGGGGCACGATGTGCTCGGCGTGGCGGCGCATGTGCCGCACTACATCGCCCGCTCCGCGTACCCGGACGCCGCGCTGACGGTCCTGGAGGCCGTGACGGGGGCGACCGGCCTGGTGCTGCCCGGCCCGGCGCATGCGTTGCGTACGGAGGCGCTGCGCACCCAGGAGGAGATCGAGCGGCAGATCTCCGAGGGCGACGAGGAGCTGGTCGCGCTGGTCAGCGGGCTGGAGCACCAGTACGACGCGGTGGCCGGTGCCGAGACCCGCGGCAGCCTGGTGGCGGAACCCGTGGAACTGCCCTCGGCCGACGAGATCGGCCGGGAATTCGAGCGCTTCCTGGCAGAACGGGAGGGCGACGGCGGCGGATCCGGCGCCTGACGCCCCGCCCCGCCGCGTCTCCGGGCCCTCGCCCGGTCTCCCCGGGGCCTCCCCGGCCTTCCCCAAGGCCCCTTCCGGATGTCGCGTACCGCGCAGCGGCCCGCTCCGGGCACCGTATAGCGTGGGCCCATGGTGAAGGTGGGGCTGACCGGCGGCATCGGCGCGGGCAAGAGTGAGGTTTCACGACTGCTGGCGTCGTACGGCGCGGTCATCGTGGACGCGGACAAGATCGCACGCGAGGTCGTCGAGCCGGGCACGCCCGGACTCGCGGCGGTGGTCGAGGAGTTCGGGGAGGACGTCCTCGCACCGGACGGCACGCTGGACCGCCCCAAGCTGGGCGGCATCGTGTTCGCCGACGCCGGGAAGCTCAAGGCGCTCAACGCGATCGTGCACCCCCTGGTGGGTGCGCGATCGGCGGAACTCGAGGCATCGGCGGGCCCGGACGCGGTGGTCGTGCACGACGTCCCCCTCCTCACGGAGAACGGCCTGGCGCCGCTCTACGACCTGGTGGTGGTGATCGACGCAGCCCCCGAAACCCAGCTGGACCGCCTGGTACGGCTGCGCGGCATGGCGGAGGACGAGGCGAAGTCCCGGATGGCCGCCCAGGCCACCCGCGAACAGCGACTCGCGATCGCCGACCTCGTCATCGACAACGACGGCCCCTTGGAGGCCCTGGAACCCCAGGTTCGCAAGGTTTGGGAACGCCTGCGCAACGCTTGAGGCCACCACAGTCACGGTCCGGACCCACGGGGGAGATGAGTGCGGCGCCGACTGGCGGGGGGATGGTTGCCGGGCCGGCTGCGGACGGGAGCGGGTGCGCAGCGGGTGCGCGGGGCCCACTGGGGGACGGACGTCGGGCGGTGGACGGGATTCTGTCCCGGGTCGGCCGAGGGGACCGGCATCGGGCGGGTGGGTGGGAGCGGGTGCGGGGCCGGCTGAGGCGACGGATGCCCGCGTCGGTGGGTGGGAGCGGTTGCGGGGCCGGCTGAGGCGACGGATGCCCGCGTCGGTGGGTGGGAGCGGGTGCGGGGCCGGCTGAGCCGACGGATGCCGGGCCGGTGGACGGGAGCGGGTACGGGCTCGTTGGCGGCCTGGTCCCGGCCCGGCGGGGGAGTGGCTGCCGGGCTCGAACGGGTGGGCGGTACCCTCGCCGCCATGAGTGCTGCTTCCGATCTTGACGCCACGGCCCCGGCCGACGAGCCCGCGGCCCACCTGGTGGCCGAATCCGCCTCCTCGCCTTCCGCCGCCGAATCGACGCCTCCCTCCTTCGTCGTGAACATCCCCGGCATCGCGGACGCCGACCTGGAGCCGGAGCCGCTGGACCCCGCGCAGATCGTCTCCGGTGCGCCCGAGGTGACGGGGAAGGTGCTGTGGGAGTCTCCGGACGGCCGGCAGCTCCGCGGTATCTGGCAGATCACGCCGGGTGTGGTGACCGACACCGAGGCCAATGAGCTGTTCGTTGTCGTCAGCGGACGCGCCACCATCGAGGTCGAAGGCGGCTCGGTCCTCGAGGTGGGCCCCGGCGACGCCTGCATCCTCCGCGAGGGCGACCGCACCCGCTGGACCGTCCACGAGACGCTCCGCAAGGCATACCACATCAGCCTCTAGCGGCCCTCTGGCGGCATGGCCATGGGGTGGAGCGGAGGAGGCGGGTCCCGCCGAGCGTCCCCGAGGGGCTGACTCGGCTCCGCCCGAACCGGGGAATGCCGTGGGCGGCAGGGTTGTTGTGGCCCCTGGTAACGCCGTACGGTCCCTGGCGGACGCATGCCTGCACCGACGGAGAGGAGTAGGCCGTGCCCGAGAGCAGCCCCGAGACACATGTCATCGACTTCCGTGCCGCGGAGCAGCTGCTGGCTGCCCGCGACCCCCGCGGCGCGATCCGGTTGCTGGACTCGGTCATCACCGCGCATCCGGAGAACACCGCGGCCCGCCTGCTGCGCGCCCGTGCCTTCTTCCTCGCCGCCCAACTACGGCCTGCGGAGCTGGAGTTCCAGATCGTGCTGGAACGTGAGCCCGACAACGCCTTCGCGCACTTCGCGCTCGCCCGCACCCTGGAGCGTGCCGCCCGTCCTGACGAGGCGCTCCGCCACTTCCGGCTGGCGGCGGCCCTGGACCCCCGCCCGGAGTTCATCCAGGCGGCCCGCTTCGCCCCGGACGCCACGGACAACGGTGACCGGGCGCCTGATGACCGGGCTGCTGGTGACCGGGCTCCGAAGGACGCTCCCGGCCGGCCGGACGGCGACGCGGGACCGCAGTAGGCAGGATCCCTGCCAACCTCTCCTCTGCGACCGCTCGCTTCCCTGCGACCGACCGCCGCCCACCGCCGCCTGCCGCGTCACACCGCCTGCCGTGTCACGGCCTGCTTCCGCGTCGGCGATTCGGGTTGCTGCGTATGCCGAAGGCGTCGTTCCGGCCCCGGTCGGGCTCGTACGGGGGTACGTCCTTGCCCGGTTGGTAGTGCGGGCCCTGGCGGATATGGCGGATGACCATGAACAGGTCCGCGGCCGCCACCATGGCGAGTGCGGCACACGCAGCCGCCCATTCCGGCCGCCCGAAGTCGGCGAAGGCCACGGCCCCGGCGACGGCCCACAGCAGTCCCCACAGCGCCAGTCCGCAGCGTATTTTCAGCGGGCTGCGTGCCTGCAGGGGCTCATTTCCCGTACGCATCGGCATCACCTCCCACTTCACCCTCCAGGATCCTCCTGATCCGTGAGTCAGTCACTGGTCTTCCTCTCCTAGGCAGGTCTTCGTGTCCTTGCAGGTCTTCGTCTCTGTGGTCGTCCTGTCGGTGGTGCGGGGACTGTCGGTGGGGCGGGGATCGCCTGCCGGGTGGCCGTTGATCCAGGACAGCCCGCCGATGTCCAGCTGCGAGCGGGCGCGGGTCACGGCCACGTATGCCAGGCGTGCCTCGTCCACGTCGATGGGGCCGGGGAGCGGCCGGCCGGTTTCGTCGCACTCGTCGAGGTCGTCGGGGCCCGTGAAGTCGTCCGCGATGCGTACGCTCGGCCACTCGCGGCCCTTGGCCCGATGGGCCGTGGACACCGTCACCTCGGCGGAGTCCTCGGGCGAGAGCCGGTCCAGGTCCTGGAGCACGGCGTCGGTGCCGTGCTCGTCGACGAGTTCCACCAGTGGCAGGAGGTCCCGTCCGGCCGGATCGAACTCCGCGTATTCGCGCAGCTCGGCCCAGGTCTCGAAGAGCATCAGCTCCGGGTGGCCGGTCCGGCGGCCGGCTTCGAGGTCGTGCACGGCGCGAGCCAGGGCGCTCAGGGTCTCGCCGCCGCCCGCGAGGGCGACCCGGCGGTCCGCCTCCAGCTGTCGTATCACCTCCACCATCGCCCCCACGTTGGTCCGGCACAGAATGGCCTCGGGGGAGCGGACCGGGCGCAGCTCCGTCTTCCGGTCCGGCGAGCCTCTGAGCCGGATCGGTGCGTCGACGATCGCGAGCCAGCGGTTGGCCTCGGCCGCCAGCGCCGGTCCGAAGCGGAAGGAGTGGGAGAGGGTGAGCCGGCTGCCGTCGAAGCCGGTCATCACGTCGCGGGCACCGCGCCAGCCGTAGATGGCCTGGGCGGAGTCCCCGACCAGCACCAGCTGGGCGTGGTCGCGCTGTGCGGTGAAGACCTGCTCGACGACGGGGTTGGTGTCCTGGGCCTCGTCCAGGAGCAGGAAGTCGGCCGGGATGACGGGCTCGGTCAGGGCCCACATCTTGAGGTAGTGGTCGTGCTCGAAGCGGACCACGCCGTGATCGGGGCGCTGCAGATCGGCCCACGCCTTGCGGGCGTACGGCAGAACGACCTCGGCGAGGTGGGCGTGCAGCGGTGGGGATTCGGCGCCGCGCAGGGGCGGGACGTGCCGGGCGCGGATCTCGCGGTCGGCCGACTGGCAGAAGCGGGTGACGGTGCGCAGGGCCGTATAGGAGAGTGCCTTGTGGGTGACCGTGCGGGCACCGATGCGTCAGGACATGCCGTCCTCGATGCCCAGGGCTGCGCCGGTGCGCCAGCCCGCTTGCCGTGGGGCGTTCATCCAGGACTGGTAGCGCCTGCCCACGGCGGTGTAGGCGAGGGCGTGGGCGGTTCCGCAGGCGACCTCGGTCGGGAAGGTCCGGGCGGCGTGGCGGGCGACGGCTCTGTTGAAGGCGATATAGCGGCCGAGCCGGCCCTGCCGTCGGGCGGAGTGCGCGAGCATCGCCAGCGTCGTCGTCTTGCCGGTGCCGGCACCGGCCTGGATGACGAGGTGGGCGCCCGTCGGAAAGACCTCGGCGGCGGCGCGTTGTTCGGGAGTCGGAGTCGGAGTGTTCTGCATTGGGCTGCCTTTCGTTGTGGGGGCGCGGCGGAGACGGGAGGTTCCGACCGCCGATCGCCATCGTTCGGCATTGCTCGATCACTGAGAGTGACGACGTAACTGACTGTAGCCGATCGCGGCGGATCCGCGACGAACTTTTTTCTGCCTGTGGATAACTCCGCCGTCCAGCGCCCGCCGTCCCCATCGCCGTCGGCGTTGTCAGTGCCGTCTGCTTTCATCGGGAGACGGCAGGAGCCGGAGGATTCGGACGTCAGGAGACGGCATGAGCGAGCGGTGGGAGGACGGCGGGTACGCCGCCGCGGCCTGCTGTGCCGCGGTCTTCATGCCCGCGCAGCCGCCCCGCGCCGGACGGATCGCGCTCTGGCGGCCCGACGGCGGGCCGCTCCCGGAGCCCGGCACCGATGCCCGCGACGACGGTGCGCAGCAGACGGCCGCGGAGGTGACGCAGCTGACCGTGGCCCGCCGCCATGGCAGCGGCGCCCGCGCGCGTACGGTGCCGGCCGTGCTGCTGCCGGTGGCCGAGGCCGTCCCCCTACTGGTCCGCGCCCGGCACGATCCGGCCGCGGACCCGGCCGCTGCCTGCTGGGGAGCTGCCACCCTGCACGCGCTGCATCTCGCCGCGCGCGGGCGGCTGCTGCCCGGGCTGACACCCGAGGACACCGATGCCTGGCGGGCCGGCCCGCTCGACCCGGACGACATCGCGCACCTCCGGGCGATCGCCGCCGCCATGCCCGCCGAGGCCTACGCCGTCCCCCTCCCCGGCAGCCGCCCGCTGCACCTGCCGGACCCCGTGGACCTGGTGCGGCGCTATGTGGACGCGGTGGTGGACGCGCTGCCCCGTACCCCGGCCGCCGAGTTGGTGGCCGGCGCCCCCTTCGCCGCGTCCGCATCGCAGCGCCTCCCCGGTGCGCGCGACTGGGCCGCCGAGGTCGCGGCCGGTGTCGATGCGGGGGTGCGGCTCTCCCTGCGGCTCGATCTCGCGCCGGACCGGCTCTTCGACGTCACGGGGGAGGGCGAAGAGGGCGGCGAGGGGAGTGCGGCGGTGGTGCTGCAGGTGCAGAGCCTCACGGACCCGACGCTGATCGCCGACGCCCGGCAGTTGTGGGACGGCGAAGCCGACCACTTCGGTCCGCGCTCCCGCGTCGACACCCTGCTCGCGCTACGCCGTGCCGCCCGTGTCTGGGCCCCGCTGACCCGCCTCCTGGAGCGCCCGGTTCCCGATGTACTCCCCCTCGGGGAGGACGAGTTGTACGAGCTGCTGGGGGATGCCGCGCCCCGGCTCGGCGCCGCGGGCATCGCCGTCCACTGGCCCAGGGAACTGGCCCGCGGGCTGACCGCGGCCGCGGTGCTGCGCCCGGCACCGGGCTCCGCCGCGGACGGCTTCGGGTTCTTCGACACCGGCCAACTGCTGCAGTTCCGCTGGCAGCTGGCGATGGACGGACTCCCGCTGACCGAGGCCGAGATGGACGAGCTCGCCGAGGCGCACCGGCCCGTCGTCCGACTGCGCGACCAGTGGGTCCTGGTGGACCCCGGCCTCGTGCGCAAGGCCCGTAAGCGGGAACTGGGCTATCTGGAGCCGGCCGACGCCCTCGCCGCGACGCTCAACGGCACCGCCGAGGTGGACGGGGAACAGGTCGAGGTGGTGCCTCTGGGGGCGCTCGCCGCACTGCGTGGCCGCCTCACCGCCGAAGCGCGCCCCCTGCCCCAGCCGTCCGGACTGCGCGCGACGCTCCGCGACTATCAACTACGGGGCATGACCTGGCTCGACACCATGACCACCCTCGGCCTCGGCGGCTGCCTGGCCGATGACATGGGCCTGGGCAAGACCATCACCGTCATCGCCCTCCACCTGCACCGGCGCCCCACCGACCCCGTCCTGGTGGTCTGTCCGGCCTCCCTCCTCGGCAACTGGCAGCGCGAGATCGAACGCTTCGCCCCCGGCACGCCCGTACGGCGCTTCCACGGCACCGGCCGCAGCCTGGAGGGCCTGACGGGCGGCTTCGTGCTGACGACGTACGGCACGATGCGCAGCAGCGCCGCCCAACTGGCCGCCCGGCGCTGGGCCTGGGTCGTCGCCGACGAGGCGCAGCATGTGAAGAACCCCCGCTCGTCCACGGCCAAGGCGCTGCGCGGCATCAAGGCGCCGGCCCGGATCGCGCTCACGGGCACGCCGGTCGAGAACAACCTCTCCGAGCTGTGGGCGCTCCTCGACTGGACCACGCCCGGCCTGCTCGGCCCGCTGAAGACGTTCCGCGCCCTGCACGCCCGTGAGGTCGAGGGCGGCCAGGATCCGGGGGCCGCCGAGCGGTTGGCGAGACTGGTGCGCCCGTTCGTCCTGCGCCGCAAGAAGTCCGACCCGGGGATCGCCCCCGAGCTCCCGCCCAAGACGGAGACCGACCACCCGGTCGCCCTCGGACGCGAACAGGCCGCCCTGTACCAGGCCGTGGTCCGCGAGACCCTCGCCCGGATCGAGACCGCCGAGGGCATCGCCCGCCGCGGCCTGGTCATGAAGCTGCTCACGGCCCTCAAGCAGATCTGCAACCACCCCGCGCAGTACCTCAAGGAGACCGCCCCGGGCCTGGCCGCCCGCTCCGGGAAGCTCGAACTCCTCGACGAGCTCCTGGAGACGATCCTCGCCGAAGGCGGCTCCACCCTGGTCTTCACCCAGTACGTGAGCATGGCCCGGCTCCTCGAACGCCATCTGGCCGCCCGCGGCATCCCCGCCCAGCTGCTGCACGGCGGCACCCCCGTCGCCGAACGGGAGAAGATGGTCGACCGGTTCCAGTCAGGGCACGCCCCGGTCTTCCTGCTGTCCTTGAAGGCGGCGGGCACCGGTCTGAACCTGACCCGCGCCGGACATGTGATCCACTACGACCGCTGGTGGAACCCGGCGGTGGAGGAGCAGGCCACCGACCGTGCCTACCGCATCGGCCAGACCCAGCCCGTGCAGGTCCACCGGCTGATCACCGAAGGCACCGTGGAGGACAGCATCGCCCAACTCCTCGCCGCCAAGAGGGCGCTGGCCGACGCCGTGCTCTCCGGAGGGGAGACCGCGCTCACCGAGCTCTCCGATGCCGAGCTGGCCGACCTCGTCTCCCTGAGGAGGGCCGGATGATCCCCCGTCGCCCCTCGGGGCGCGCCGCCGCCGCGGACCGGCTGGCCCGCGCCGACCGCACGCGCACCTTCCCGCCGCTGCCGCCCCGGCCCGGCGCCCGGGGCCTGTTCGCCGAGTCCTGGTGGGGCAGCGCCTGGCTGGACGCACTGGAGACCACCGCGCTCGACAGCGCCCGGCTCGCCCGTGGGCGGACCTACGCCCGCGACGGCCACGTCGACACCATCAACGTCACCCCGGGCCGCATCCTCGCCACCGTACGGGGCAGCAGGCCCCGCCCCTACAGCGCCGAGATCCGCCTGCGCACCCTCAGCGACCACCAATGGGACGGCCTCCTGGACGCCGTCGCCGCGGAACCGGACCAGCTCGCCGCCCTGCTGGCCAAAAAGCTCCCGCGGACCCTGGCCGAGGGCGAGGTGGGTCTCCTTCCCGGGCCGGGCGACCTCGTCCCCCGCTGCTCCTGCCCCGACCACGGCAGGCCCTGCAAACACGCCGCCGCGCTCTGCTTCCAGGTGGCCAGGCTGCTGGACGCCGACCCGTTCGTGCTGCTGCTGATGCGCGGCCGCGGCGAGCGTGAACTCCTCGACGCGCTCTCCCGCCGTAACACCGCCCTCACCGCCGGGGAGGCCCGCACCCGGACACCGGACGGCACGCCGCCGCCCACCAGCAGTGACGCCGCCGAGCCGGCGCCCTCCGGGCGCCCCGGTGCCACCGGCGAGGACCCGGCCGCAGCCGCGCCGGGGACGCCCGCGCCGCGCCCCGTCCTCGCCCGCGCCGCCCTCGCCGACCGCCACCGGCCGGCCCTCCCGCCGCCCCTGCCCGCGCCGCCGCAGCCCGGCCGGCCGCATGCCCTCCCCGAGGGCGACGGCCTGCCCTTCGACCCCGCCACCCTCGAACTGCTCGCCGCCGACGCCGCGGCCCGCGCCCACGCCTGCATCACCGCCGCCCCGGGCCCCGCCGGACGCCCCGCCCCCACCGGCCCCTTCCCAAAACTCCCACCCTGGGAGGACGCCGTTCGCCTCGCCGCCACGGCCCACCCCACCGCCGGACTGACCTCCGCCACCCGCACCCTCTACCGCGATCTCGCCGCGGCGACCGGACGAACCCCCACGGACGTGGCCCGCTCCGTCGCCGCCTGGCGCCAGGGCGGACCCGAAGGACTGTCCCTCCTCCACACCCCCTGGAACCCTCCGGCCGGCGACTTCGACCGGGCCCGCAGCGCCCTCCGCGCCGCGGACCTGCCGGCCCTCCGCCCCCACCACAACCACCTCACCGACCCGGCGCGCGGCATCCAGCTGCGCTTCGGCCACGACCACCGCTGGTACCCGTACGAATCCGAACCGGGCGCCGAGGACTGGTGGCCCGCCGGCCCCGCCGACCCCGACCCCGTAGGCGCCCTCACCACCCTGCTCGCACGATGACTAACCTCAAGGCCGTGGAAGGTCTCGACACACTCACCCGCGCCCTCGCCCGCCGCACCCCCGAGCAGCTCGCCGCACTCCTCACCCGCCACGCCGAGCCGCTCGCCCGCCGGCCCGCCCCCACCGAACTCCGCGGGCTGGCAACCGCGTTGTGGTCCTACGAAACCCTCCACCACCTGGTGCTGCACCTCGACCACCCCCGGCTCCAGGTACTCGCCACCACCGCCCGGCTCAGCCAGGAACGCACCGGACGGACCGCTCCCGCGCCCGGCGCCGACTACCAGTCCCTGATGGCGCACCGGCTCTCCTTCGCCCACCTGGCAGGCGAACCGGTCCCGCCCCAGGACGTGTTCGCCGCGCTCGGCGCCGACCGGCCCGGACCGGCACGTTCCGCCGCGGAGGCGGCCCTGCGCGCCCTCTACGACGACGGCCTCGCCGCGCCCACCGAAGACGGTGCCGTCGTCGTCCCGCCGCGCGTCCCCCAACTCCTCGGCGCCCACGACCTCGGCCCGTTCCGCCCCGATGCCCCACGGCTCGCCCCGGACCCGAGCGCCGACCCCGGCACGCCCGCCGCACCGGTCCCGGCGACCTCGCCGTACGACGAGTCCCGGGCTGCCGCGGCCGCCTTCGCCGCCACCCTGGAGCGCCTGCTGGCCTCTCTGGCCACCCGGCCCGCCGCCCTCCGCAAGTCGGGCGGGTTGGCCGTACGGGAGATCAAACGGCTGGCCAAGGCCGCCGGCGCCACCGAACCGCACGTCCGCCTGCTCCTCGACCTCGCCCTGGCCGCCGAGCTGATCGCCCTCACGCGCACCCCGGCGGGCATCACCGCGCTCCCCACCGGCGCCTATGACGACTGGCTGGAGCACCCGCCCGGCGCCCGCCTGGCCCCCGTCCTCGCCGCCTGGTCCGCCCTGTGGGCCGTCCCCACCCACACGCCGTTCGGAGAGGCCCCGAGCGCCCTCGTCCGCGGCAGCGACCGGCACGCCCCCGCCCTCCGGCACGCCCTCCTCGCCGCCCTGGCCACCGTGCCCGCCGGCGCCGGAGCACCCCTGCCGCCCCTGCCGTCCACGGGAGCCTCGGAGCAACCGGAGCCCGTGGACGGGCCGTTGACGGACCTTCTCCGGGCGGCGGACTGGTACCGCCCGCTCGCCGTCACGCGACAGCCGATGGCCGAGGAACGTGCCGTCCACACCCTCCACGAAGCGGCCTACCTCGGCCTCGTCGCGCACGGCACCCTCACCCCCCTCGGGCGGGCGTTGCTCAACGGTCCGGAAGCCCTCGCCGAGCCGCTCGGGGACCTGCTGCCGCCACCGCTCGAACAGGCCCACTTCCAGGCCGATCTGACCGCCGTCGTACCCGGCCGTCCGTCCGCCGCGCTTGCCCGACTGCTCGCCTCCGCCGCCGACCGGGAGTCCGAGGAACACGCCGTGACCTGGCGCTTCACCCCGGCATCGGTGCGCCGCGCGCTGGACGCCGGACACTCCGCCGACACCCTCCTGACGGAGCTCACCGGGGCCTCGGCGACCGGAGGTCTGCCGCAGCCGCTCCACTACCTCGTCCGGGACGCCGCCCGCGCCCACGGGCGGATGCAGGTGCTGCCCGCGGCCTGCTGCATCCGCTCCGACGACGAAACGCTCGTCCGGGAACTCGCCGGCCACCGCGCACTGCGCGACCTCGCCCTGCGCGCCATCGCCCCGACCGTCCTGGTCAGCGGCCGGCCGCCGACCGCCACCCTGGACGCGCTGCGTGCCGCGGGCTACGCGCCGGCCCTGGAGTCCGACACCGGCACGACCACCGTCGAACGCCTCCCCTCGCACCGCAGCCAGGCCCCCGCGCCGGCCCGCGACCCGCACGCCCCGCTCCACCTCGCCCGGCGCCTCCTGGGACACGAACAGCCACAGGAGGCCACCCTGAGCGGGCGGCCCTGACCGGGGGCGGAAACGGGCCGCGGTGGACGGCGCACGAGAGCGGCCCGGGCGGCGGCAACTCGTACTCCGTGCCGCCCCTGCGCGTCGGACAGGCGGCCGCCGACCACCTTGACCACGGCCCGGGCGCCCGGCTCCGCACGGTAGCGGTCCCGGAGCGGGCGGACGACCACACCTCCCGGAGGTGCGCCGGGCGCCCGGACAACGTCTCGCGGCCCTCGGCCAACTCCATCACCGCGCCCGCCTCGTAGGGGCCGCGGTACAACGCGGGCACCAACGGAGCCCGGCCGGCCAGCACTCCGGTCAGCTTCCCGGGTCCAGCCACCGCACTTGCCCGCCGGCCTCCACGGCGACGGAACACCGCGTCCCCCAACTCCCCGCGCCGGCCGTCCGTGCCGTGGCCGAGGTCCTGGACACCGGCGCCGTAGACCGCCGTCCACCCCGATCCGCGACGCCCCAGCGGTACGTCCCGGCAGGCGGCCGCGGGGTCAGCCCTCGGCCGGTTTGCGGTGCCCTGTACCGCCGGTGCGGCGCAGTGCCGTCGGACGGAAGCCGCGCGGGCGGGGGAGGCGTCGGGTGGTGGGGGCGGCCGTGACCGCGGACGGTGCGGCGGCCGTGGCCGGTGAGACCTCGGGCGGAGCGCCGGAGGCGGTGGGCGCGGCGGGCGGGACGGGCAGCGGGGGCGCCTCCCAGTCGGTGGCGCCGGTGACCGGACGGGCCCGGGCCGTGTCCCGCAGCATGGCCAGAGCGGCCGGGCCGCGCAGGAACGGTGCCGGACGCGGGCCGCCGGTGATGACGTCGAGGTAGGCGCGGCAGACGGTGGTCCGGCCGGCGGCGGGGGAGTGGCTGGGCACACCGGTGGCCACGGACCAGAGCTCGTCGACGAGGCGCCCGATGGTGCGCTGGACCCTCCGGGCGAGCGCCGGATCGTCCAGGCCGTACCGGCCCAGCGCCTCGCGCAGCGCGGCGGCGCCGTGGGCGGCGAGCGAGAGGCCCTGGCCGAAATCCGGGCTGAGCGCGGCCACCGCGCCGCCGAGCGCGAGGAATCCCGAGGGCCAGGACGGCAGTTGTTCGTAGCGGCGTCGCCGGTTGACCGGGTCGCGGGACAGCCGCACCTCGCTCAGCGGCTCGGCCTCGGCGATGAGGTCGCCGATGCGGGGGTCCCCCGCGCGCCGGGCGAACGGCACGAACCGGCCGGCGTGCTGGGTCGGCCGGTCCTCGCCGGTGCCGGTGAGCGTGACCAGCCAGCGGCCGCCCTCGATCGGCACCAGCGTCGCGGTCCGCTCCGGGACGGCCCGCACCCGCAGGGCACGTCCGGCGACGCTGCGGGTGGTACCGGAACGACCGGGCGGCGGCGCGACGAGGCCTGAACGGGACGTCAGCACCGGGAAGTTGTCGCTGCCCTCGGGGGCGCGGAAGATGCGGGTCGCCGAGACGGTCGCGGAGTCCGCGAGGTCCTCGGCCACCCGCGGCAGTCCCAGGGCGGCGAGGCGCGCCCGGCTGGTGGAGTGGCGGCCGGTGGCGTCGACGACCAGGTCGGCATCGAGCCGATACGTTTCGCCGGTCGTGGTGTCGCGGACCCGGACCCCGGTGACGTGTTCCGCGGTGCCGGTCAGCTCCTCCGCTTCGGTGCCGTCGATGACGGCGACCCCGGGGCGGGCGGACACCTGTTGGCGGGCGACCCGGTCGAGCAGGTCGCGGGAACAGGCGATCAGATGCGGCGGACAGTGCCGGTCCGACCGGCCCAGCGGAGCACGGCCGGCCAGCTCCGCCGGCACCGGAACCCGGCGGGCGCCCTCCGCCAGCCAGCGCTCGACGCTGCCGGGCACCAGGTCCTCGACCATCCGGGCACCGTCCGCGGCCAGGAGATGCGCGTGCCGGGCGTGCGGCAGGTCGGTCGGCAGCGCCGGGGTCCGCGGCAGCCGCTCCCGCTCGACGACGATGACCTCGGCGTACTCGGACAGCGCCGCCGCGGCGAGCATGCCCGTGAAGCCGCCGCCGAGCACCACGGCGAGGTAGGGGTGGGTGAACTGCAGCCCGGTGCCGGGCGTACTGCTCGAGGCGTTCATGGGCAGTCCCGTTCTCGTCGGCGGCGCACGGTCCCCCGGCGGGGGCGGGACGCGTCCAGGTAGAGCGGTGCCGCGTACGGCCGGGAGTGGCGGCGCGCGGCGGCGAGGACGGCATCCGTGGCAGCCGCGACGGTGGCCGTCAGCGAGGGCGGCAAGGACGCGGATGCGGTCCGCAGCAGGCGGAGAGGTGCCGGTGGAAGTGGCAGTGCGCGTTGTGGGTCCCGGCAGGCCGGCGCGTACGCCGGCCTGCCGCCCCCCGATTTCCCCATCATGATTCCCCCTCAGGCCGTGCCCGCGCTGCCCTGCAGGCGGCCAGGCCCTCCGCCACCCGCCCGTATCACCGGGTGCGGTGGGCGAGCAGCGCTGCCTCGCGGAGCGTGCTCGGCCCCAGGGGACGCGGCCGTCACCAGTGGTCAACGGCGGACACAATTCGGGATCGTAGGCGGCGGCGATCACATCCGGTAGCCGAGTTTGAGCGAGGGATGCGAGGCAGCCACCTCGGCCATACCGCTGGGTATATCCGAAGCAAAACGGCGCAATGGGTGGAAACCGCACTGGCGGTTTCTCGCGTCGCGAGAAAGCGGGCGGGAAAATCTCGCCAGACGAAGGGCAAGGGCAGCCCGAACCTCTCATGGTTGGCGCGAAATGATCGGGTATCCGCCCGACAACGGACGCCCCGCCTACCCTGTGCGGGCACCGCACTTGTGAACTTGAGGGAGAGTCGTGCGCGCGATTGTGATGCGAGATTTCGGCGGTCCGGACGTGCTGCGGCTGGAGGACGTGCCCGAGCCCGCACCCCGCGGCGGCCACTCGCTGGTCCAGGTGACCCTGGCCGGTGTCAATTACGCGGACGTCCATGTCCGGGGGGACTCCTACCTCGCTCCCGTGGAGCTGCCGTACATACCCGGCAACGAGGTCGTGGGGACCGTGGACGGCGGCCGCCGGGTCGTCGGGCTGTGCCGCGGCGGGGGCTACGCGGAACGGACCCTGCTGCACCGCCGCGTCACCTGGGACGTGCCCGACGCCATCAGTGACGAACAGGCCGTCGCACTGGCCCTCCAGGGCAACAGCGCCTGGCACTTGCTGTTCACCGTACTGCGGATCACCAAGGGCGAGACCCTCGTCGTGCCGGCCGCGGCCGGGGGCGTCGGCTCCCTGGCCGTCCAGCTCGCCGCGCACGCCGGGGCCAGGGTCATCGGCCTCGCCGGCTCGCCCGAGAAGCGCGAACTGGCCGCCGGACTGGGCGCCGAGGCCGTCATCGACTCGCACGCCGACGACCTGACGGAGCGCATCCTGGACGCCGCCGGCGGACCCGTCGACGCCGCCCTGGAGATGACCGGCGGCGCCACCTTCACCCGTACCCTCGCCGCCGTCGCACCGCGCGGCCGGCTCGCCGTCTACGGCTTCGCCGGCGGCGACCTGGCGAACGTCCCGACCCGGGACCTGATGGAGCGCTCCCTGACCGTCTCCGGCTTCTGGCTGCCGCAGCTCTACGCGGACCGTACGGCACTGCCGACGTCCATGCGGGCGCTGTTCGACGCCGTCGCCGACGGCACCCTCGAGCCGCTCACCGGCGCGGCCTACCCGCTCGGTGAGGCGGCCCGGGCGCACCACGACCTCACCGCCCGCACACCGACCGGGAAACTCGCCCTCGACGTCACCCGATAATGCGGACAACCCGGGGCCGCGGGCGGGCAGAACGGCTCCGGGAGCACTTCCGGGCGCCGACTGCCGGAGGGTGCGGCCGCGGGTGACGGGGGCGTCGGCTTCCACCGGACACGCCGGGCGCCTTCGGGCGCGGAACACTGCCAGGGGAGAGAGCACACGATGGGCAACAGCACCACAGCACCGGGTTCGCCGGCCTCGGCCGCGCCCGCCTCCGCTTCGGGCACCGGCGTCACTGCGCCGGGCTCCCCGGGGCGCAAGAGCGGACGCCGGACGGCCAGGAACGGGCACTCGGGGGGCAGCCGGACGTCGGGATCCAGCCATGCCGAGCGGGTCTTCCTCGTCCAGACCGCCTTCGCCGAACTCGGCGGATCGGCCCACGGCCCCGGCGAGATAGCCGAGTTCACCGGACTGGACGACTCCGTCGTCTACCGCATCCTGCAGTCCGGCATCTACCAGCGCATCTTCGAACGGGTCGACCGCGGCCTGTACCGCCTGTGCACCTCCGCCGCCCAGCTCGCCTTCACCGCGCTGGACCACCGCCTCGACGGCACCGTCACCCAGACCGTGCTGCAGGAACTGCGGAGTGCCACCGACGGCGGCCTGGCCTTCCTCTACATGGTGGCGCCCTTCTCCGGCGCCCAACGGCAGTGCGTCGACATGGCCGTCGGCGACTCCGACCTGGCCGAACTCGGCATGACACCGCGCGATGTGCTGTCCGTGACGCGCTCCCTGCGCACCGGCGCCTCCGGGCGGACGATCCTGGCCTACCTGCCGGAGGTGCTCCAGCAGCGGGTCCTGGCCGAGCCCGTACCGGACCAGGCCGGACCGGGCGTCTACCGGGACAACGACGCACTGGTGGCCTCCCTCGCGGAGGTCCGCGACCTCGGCCATGCGCTCGGCTACGAGGAGTGCATGGCCGGATGGAATTCCTGCGCCGCGCCCATCATGTGGGACGGCTCCATCATGGGGGCCGTCCTGCTGCTCAAGCTCAAGTCCGTGATGCCGGTGGCCCCCGAGAACGTCATCGAGGCGACGAAGGAGGCGGCGGCCGAACTCAGCCGCCACGGCGCCGCCGGCCCGGACGCGGGCCAGGCCTGAACCGCGGCGGGACCGAACCACACCCGACACCCGAGGGGGACCGATGGAAGCGGAGTTGGTGGCACTCGCCACGGCAGGGGCGACCACGCTCGTACAGCAGATGGCGACGGAGGGCTGGGCGACCGTCCGGCGCCGCATGGCGGCCTTCCTCGCCCGCCGCCGGGGCGCCGGGGACGAGGCCGCGCTGGAGGGCGAACTGGACGACTCGCGCGCCGATCTCGTCGCCGCGCAGGAGGAGGGCGACCAGGACGGGGTGGCGGGCGTGACCACGGCCTGGCGGCTGCGGCTGCGCCGGCTGCTCAGCGAGGACCCGGCCGCCGCGGCCGAACTCCGCGCCCTGCTCGATGAGGTGGCGCCCGAACCGGACCGCGGAACCGTGCCGGAGGTGCACAACACCATCAGCGGCGGGGTCCAGCACGGCGCGGTCATCCAGGCCGGCGTCGTCTCCGGAGACCTCACCTTCCACGCCCCGCCCGGCGGACCGCTCCCCGGCTGACGCCCCGCGCGCCGCGCCCCGCCGCCCGGCACAATGGCGGGGTGCGGCTCGAAGCGATCACCTGGGAACGGCTCACCGACGCGCTCGCCGAGCGGATCCTCACCACGGAGGCCGAGGACGGCAGCCCCTGGCGGAGAGTCGCCCTCGACGGAGCGCCCGCCGCCGCACCCGGCGAGCTGGCCGGGCGGCTCGCCGAGGCACTGCGGCTCCGCGGCCGGGCGGTGCACAAGGCCGGCGCCTTCGGCTTCCTGCGCCCCGCCTCGCTGCGCCTCGAATACGGCCGGGAGGACCCGGACGCCTACCACGACGAGTGGTTCGA
Source organism: Streptomyces sp. NPDC048197 (assembly GCF_043202395.1). Classification (NCBI taxonomy): domain Bacteria; kingdom Bacillati; phylum Actinomycetota; class Actinomycetes; order Kitasatosporales; family Streptomycetaceae; genus Streptomyces; species Streptomyces sp. NPDC048197. The sequence continues at coordinate 117,378 of NZ_JBIDAJ010000003.1, read as the reverse complement.
CCGGCAGGCGCTGTGGCGCGAGGTGTTCCAGCCGCTCGACCCGGGCGGCACCGGACGCGTCCTCCCGGACCTCTGGGACCCGGTGGCCGACCGGGCGACCCGCAGCGCGTACGTGACGCTGCCGCCCGGCGGCGTCCTGCTGTTGCACGGTCCCCTCCTGCTCGGTCACTGGTTCCCCTTCGATCTCACCGTCCACCTCACGCTGTCGCCGGCCGCGCTCGCTCGCCGTACCCCGCAGCACGAGCACTGGACGCTGCCCGCCTTCGCGCGCTACGAGGCCGAGACCCGGCCCGAGGAGGCCGCGGACATCGTCGTGCGGACCGACGACCCGCGCCGGCCGGCCTGGAGCGGACCCGCCTGATCCGGCGGCCGCAGAACGGTCCGGCGGCCTCAGACGAGCTGCCGGATCTCGCCGCGGACGCGGTAGAACCCGCCCGCGGCCGCCGACAGGTCGTCGACGACGTACCGCGCCCCGGGCCGGCGTATGTGACGGGGGAACTGGACGTTCCAGGACGGCTCGTAGCCCTCGGAGACCACATGGACCCGCAGCCGGCCGCCCTCCTGCACGCACTCCACCACGACCCCCGAGGCGGCCGCGGACGCCACCGTCCGCACCGTGGCCGACGGCGTGTACGTCGGCAGCGCGGCGGCCGACTTCACATCCCGGGCCACCGGCACCGTGCCCGCCCGGGCGGCGGCGACGGCCGCCTCGCTCGCGTCCACGCACACCAGCGATCCGTCGGTGGTGACCATGTAGAGCTTCTCGTCCAGATACTGCATCGACAGCGCCGAACCCCCGCCCGTGCCCAGCTTCCACAGGCGGGTGCCGTCGGCGGCGAAGCAGTACACCGACGAGGCCGAGTCGCCGGCGAAGACGTAGCGGCCGTCCGGTGCCGTCGCGCAGGAGTAGACGACCGTGTCGCAGGCATACGTCGCCTCCAGCGCCCCGGAGTCCTTCGCCAGCCGCTGGACCACCCGCCGGTCGGTACCGGCGTACACCGAGTCGTCCTCCTGCCAGCCGAACAGCACCGCGCCCTGGGTCGGCGTGTGCCACAACTCGCCGCTGCCGTCGGCGGAATAGGCCGTCACGCCGCGGCGGTGGCCGTGGTAGACGGCGCGCTCGTCCCGCCGCACCATCCAAGCGTGCTCGCCGGCACTGCGTCGCGACCACTGGTACTCGTCCTCGTGGTCGATGACCGTCAGACCGCCGTTGCGGTCCGCGACGTTCAGGATGCCCTCGCGGATGTCCAGCCAGAAGATGTCGACGTCGGGGGCGATGTCGTAGGCGGCGAACGGGAGCTTCGAGGAGAGGTCGTAGACCGTGCCGTCGTCACAGCCGGCGTAGATCCAGAAGTCGTCCGCCACCAGGCACTTGACGCCGGCCGGCAGCCGGTAGTGCGCCAGCACCTCGCCGTCGTGGCCGAGGGCGTGCACATCGCCGTTCTGGTTGGCGACCCAGGCGCGGTCCTCGTCGATGTGGATGCCGAACGCCGCGGCGCCCGTGCGGAACCGCCACAGCACCGGCGCGACCGCGCGGGCCGTGGACGGCGCCGAGGACACCTGACGGCGTGTCACCGGGCGGGCGCTGCGCTGCCCCTGGACGGCCGGGGCGTAGCCCTTGCGGACCTTCTCGCCGATCTTCTTCGCGGCCGCGGCCTGTGCCTTCTCCCGCGTCGGGAACGTCGAGGTCTGCTGCTGGCCGGCCGCGCCGATCCGGCCGTAGCGCACCGAGACGACCGTGTCCCGCACCGTCACCTCGTAGAACTTGTGGGCGCCGCCGCCCTCTTGGGACAGTTCCAGATACGTCGTGGTCTCGGACATGGTGCTCCCCTCCCCGGGCGGCCCCGACGGCCGTCCCCCGCTGTGAAAAACCGTACGGCCGACCACTGACAACGGGCCGTGGAGCGTGCGCCGGGGCCGCTGAAAGCCCTGCTCAGGGCGGCGGTTAGCGTGGGGGCGTGACCTCTTCCTTCACCGCATCAGACCCCTCCGGCGCGGCCGACGCGCTGCCCGGCAGCCAGGGACCCACCGCAACCGTGGAAGCCCGGCCGGGCTCCGTCGGCACCGTCCGGATGACCTACGCGCCCGACCCGGACGGCGACCCGGACCCGGGCGAGATCGTCTGGACCTGGGTGCCCTACGAGGAGAACGACGGCCGGGGCAAGGACCGGCCGGTACTGGTCGTCGCCCGGGAGACCGGCGGCACGCTGCTGGCGGTCCAGCTGTCCAGCAAGCGGCACAGCAACGACCGGGAGTGGGTGGCCATCGGCGCAGGCCCCTGGGACCGCGCGGGCCGCGACTCCTGGGTGGCGCTCGACCGGGTCCTGCGGGTGCACCCGGAGGGCATGCGGCGCGAGGCGTGCGCCCTGGACCGGGGCCGCTTCAACCTCGTCGCCAACCGGCTGCGGGAGTTCCACGGCTGGCGCTGAACGCCCGGGGCCCGGGCGGCGTCAGGCCTCCGCCAGCGCCAGCAGCTTGGTGACGGTGTTCCAGTTACGGGCAGTGGCCGTCACCCCGAGCGGGACGCGGCTCACCAGCGCGGCGAGCTTGGAGCGGCCGATGCCGTCCGGGCACCACAAGTACAGTTCGCGTCCGGCCAGCCGGAACCGGTCGGGCGCGAACGCCGCCTGGTCGATCGCCTCCAGGCGCGAGGTGTCGGCCGGCACCTCCGACAGGAACGTCAGGTGCAGGCTCTTGGGCTCCGCCTCGGCCGCCGGGAACGGATTCGCGGCGACCGCGGCGGCCAGCTCGTCACGGGTCCGCACGACCACCGGCACCGTGAGGCCGAGGTCGGCGGCGATCCGGTCCTCGATCCTCCGGGCCGTCTCGCCGGGCGGGGTGCCCGGATCGGCGAAGACGAGGTTGCCGGTCTGCAGCAGCACGGTGACGTCCTTCAGGCCCAGCGACTCCGCAAGCTCCCGCTGCCGGGCCTTGGGGAAGGAGTTGTGGCCTCCGACGTTGATGCCGCGGAGCAGGGCGATCTGACGGGACATGGCACTGCCCTTCGGGGAGCCGGCCTCGGTGAGGACGGACGACGGCCGGAACCGGGAGCCGGAACCGGAGTGACAGGATCAGAAGAGCGGCGCGGGCAGCACGCCTTCGAGCGCGAGCAGCTGCCGCTTGGTCTCCAGACCGCCGCCGAAGCCGCCGATCCCGCCGTCACTGGCGACGACACGGTGGCAGGGCACGACGACCGGCAGCGGATTGGAACCCATCGCCGCACCCACCGCGCGGGCGGCACCCGGCTCCCCGACCCGGTCGGCGAGGTCCTGGTAGCCGACCACGTCGCCGTAGCGGACACCGGAGGCCAGGGCCTGCAGGACCCGGGCGTGGAAACCGGACGACAGCGACCAGTCCAGGGGCACGGTGAAGGTCCGCAGCTCCCCGGCGAAATAGGCGGTGAGCTCGGCCGCGGCCGTCGCCAGATGGGGTATCTCCGCGAGCGGCGGCCCGCCGAAGAACTGCTCCAGCCGGGTCAGCGCCCGGCGGCCCCTCCGCTCGTCGGCATGGAAGACGACCTGCACCAGACCGTCCCGCGTCGCGGCGAGCAGCAGCGGACCGATGGGGGTCGCAAGGCGGGTCCACGCCCAGTCGCGCCGCGCGGCGGACCCGGTCTTCGACGGCGTGTCCGCCCGCGCCGCCGGCCCTGGAACCTGCTCGGAATTCGTCACCTGATCAGGGTAGGACGCCCCACTGACAACGCGGCGGGAAACGGCCCCGCGACGGCCTCCCGCTGGGTCGTTCCCGCAGGTCGGCGGCGCTCAGTCGGAGTGGTCGGGGCCCTCCACGGCCTCCCGCACCACGTCCGGCTTGTTCGTGATGATCCCGTCGACGCCCAGACCGGCGACCTTCACCGCGGTGGCCGCGTCGTCGACGGTCCAGGTGTACAGGTCCAGCGCCCGCCGGTGCGGCCCCCGAAGCCCGTGCACGGCGGCGACGTACTGCGGGGTGACCGCCGTGTGGACCGGATTGATCTGGTCGCAGTACTTCGCGTACTTCGGCAGGTCGGCCACCGACGGGTTCCCGAGGAAGCCGGTCCTGACGTCGGGGCGGAGGGTGTGCACGGTCTTGATGGCGTCGGCGTTGAAGCTCTGGATGATCAGCCGGTGCCGAACATGCTCCCTGTCCAGCCAGCCGGCCCGGCGCAGCTCCCTGAGTGTCTGCAGCTCGATGCCCGGATAGAGCTCCGGGGACTTCAGCTCCATCAGCAGGTTCTGGTCGTTCTCCTCGACCTCGTCCATGTAGTCCTCCAGGGTCGGCACCCGCTCGCCCTCGAACTTCGCTCCGAACCAGCTGCCCGCGTCCAGCTTCTCGATCTCCTTGAGGGTGAAGTCCGAGACGTTCCAGGGGGAGCGGTCGGGGAAGACCTTCTTGACGTTGGTGGTCCGTGCGAGCGAGTTGTCATGGAGGATGACCAGCTCACCGTCCTTGGTGCGCTGTACGTCGTTCTCGACCCATTCGAAGCCGAGCCGGGCGGCTTCGTCGATGGAGGCCAGGGTGTTCTCGGGGGCGTACGACGAGGCGCCGCGGTGGGCGACCGTCACCGGGGCGGTCCGGTGCGGTGCGGCCTGGGCGGCGGCAGGGGAGAGGACGAGCGCGGACAGACCCATGAGCGCACCGGCGACGACGGTGGCGACGGGGCGAATACGCATACGGACTCCTCGTGACGTCGTTGAGGTGAGCTGACGAGAACGGACGGGAACCGGAGGGACGGAGAGAGGCTCGCAGCCGGGCCGTAGCGGGAGGCGGTCGTGCGGTGGCCGGGCGCTGAACGAGACGTGGCCGGTGTGCCGTGTGGAGCGTCGCGCAATTGCAGGATGCCCGGATCTGTCATGCAACAGACGTACGCTTCCGCCGCCGTCCAACTTGCCGGAGCCCGGGCGTCCGCGCATCTTGGCCGATGATGCGTCACCCGTCGCGCTTCTGACCGGTTTTGGTCATACGGACAGAAAAGCGGGCCTCAGGGACCGCCCCGCGCGGGGGCCCGGGCGATCATGGAGCGGTGCCGTCGGGCCGGCCGGCGGTGATCAGCGGGGCACGCCCCGCCGGCGGCCCGCCGCGTCCGGCCGGCGCCGCCCGCCCCGCGTCCCGCCGGCAGCCCCGCCCGCCCGCCGGGTCCGCTGGCGAAATCGCAGGTCGGAGCAATTGCCACGTCGATTGTCAGTGGCGGGTCGTACGGTGGATCCCATGCGGCCCGTATCAAAGATCGAACGCACGGTGGCACCTTTCGAGGTCGTCAGCCCGTACCAGCCCAGTGGTGACCAGCCGGCGGCCATCGCCGAGCTGGAGCAGCGCGTCCGCGGGGGTGAGAAGGACGTCGTCCTGCTGGGCGCGACCGGTACCGGCAAGTCGGCGACCACCGCGTGGATGATCGAGAAGCTGCAGCGCCCGACCCTCGTGATGGCGCCCAACAAGACCCTCGCGGCCCAGCTCGCCAACGAGTTCCGCGAGCTGCTGCCGAACAACGCCGTCGAGTACTTCGTCTCCTACTACGACTACTACCAGCCCGAGGCGTACGTCCCGCAGTCCGATACGTACATCGAGAAGGACTCCTCCATCAACGAGGAGGTCGAACGGCTGCGCCACTCCGCGACGAACTCCCTGCTCACCCGGCGTGACGTCGTCGTGGTCGCCTCGGTGTCCTGCATCTACGGCCTGGGCACGCCCCAGGAGTACGTCGACCGGATGGTGCCGCTCAAGGTCGGCGACGAGATCGACCGCGACCAGCTGCTGCGCCGCTTCGTCGACATCCAGTACAGCCGCAACGACCTGGCCTTCACCCGCGGCACGTTCCGGGTCCGCGGCGACACCATCGAGATCTTCCCGGTCTACGAGGAGCTGGCCGTCCGGATCGAGATGTTCGGCGACGAGATCGAGGCGCTCTCCACCCTCCACCCGCTCACCGGCGAGGTCATCAGCGACGACCAGCAGCTGTACATCTTCCCCGCCAGCCACTACATCGCCGGTCCCGAGCGCATGGAGCGGGCCATCGCCGGCATCGAGGCCGAGCTGGCCGACCGGCTCGCCACCCTGGAGAAGCAGGGCAAGCTGCTGGAGGCCCAGCGGCTGCGGATGCGCACGACGTACGACATCGAGATGATGCGCCAGATCGGCTCCTGCTCCGGCATCGAGAACTACTCCATGCACATGGACGGCCGCGAGCCCGGCTCGGCGCCCAACACCCTCATCGACTACTTCCCGGAGGACTTCCTCCTGGTCATCGACGAGTCGCACGTCACCGTCCCGCAGATCGGCGCCATGTACGAGGGCGACGCCTCCCGCAAGCGCACCCTCGTCGACCACGGCTTCCGGCTGCCGTCCGCCCTGGACAACCGGCCGCTGAAGTGGGAGGAGTTCCTGGACCGCATCGGGCAGACCGTCTACCTGTCCGCGACTCCGGGACCGTACGAGCTGGCCCGGAGCGACGGCTTCGTGGAGCAGATCATCCGCCCCACCGGCCTGGTCGACCCGGAGGTCGTGGTCAAGCCCACCGACGGGCAGATCGACGACCTGGTGCACGAGATCCGCACCCGCACCGAGAAGGACGAGCGCGTCCTGGTCACCACGCTCACCAAGAAGATGGCCGAGGACCTCACCGACTACTTCCTGGAACTCGGCATCCAGGTGCGCTACCTGCACAGCGACGTCGACACCCTGCGGCGCGTCGAGCTGCTGCGCGAGCTGCGCTCCGGCGAGTTCGACGTCCTGGTCGGCATCAACCTGCTGCGGGAGGGCCTCGACCTGCCCGAGGTGTCCCTGGTGGCCATCCTGGACGCCGACAAGGAGGGCTTCCTGCGCTCCGGGACCTCGCTGATCCAGACCATCGGCCGCGCCGCGCGCAACGTCTCCGGCCAGGTGCACATGTACGCCGACAAGGTCACCCCGGCGATGGAGAAGGCCATCGAGGAGACCAACCGCCGCCGGGAGAAGCAGCTGGCGTACAACAAGGAGCGCGGCATCGACCCGCAGCCGCTCCGCAAGAAGATCGGTGACATCGTCGCCACCATCGCCCGCGAGGAGATCGACACCCGGGAGCTGCTGGGCAGCGGCTACCGCAAGGCGGGCGACGCCAAGGACACCAAGGGCAAGGCCCCGGTCCCGGCGCTCGGCGCCAAGGCGGCGAAGGGCAAGGGCGCCAAGGCGGAGGCACCGCTGACGGACCGTCCGGCGGCCGAACTCGCCGAGCTCATCGAGGAGATGACGGAGCGGATGCGGGCCGCCGCGGCCGAGCTGCAGTTCGAGATCGCCGCCCGGCTGCGCGACGAGGTCGGCGAGCTCAAGAAGGAGCTGCGGCAGATGAGGGAGGCCGGCGTGAAGTAGGGGGGCCGGGCGGGTGGCGCACTCACCAAGGCGGGTGGCGCGCCCGCCCCGGTGTTGCAGAAACGCCACAAACACGGGCCCGTGACGCCCCGGGCCCGTCGTCGTGCGTAGGGTCGAAGCTGCCGCCGGAGACGTGGGCGGGACGGTACAGAGAGGGGACGGCGCGTGTCGGTCAATTTGTCCAAGGGACAGGGCATCAGCCTGCAGAAGTCCGACGGGGGGACGCTGACCGCGGTCCGGATGGGGCTCGGGTGGCGCTCGGCGCCGCGCCGCGGACTGTTCGGCCGGCGGACCAAGGAGATCGACCTCGACGCCTCGGCGGTGCTGTTCGCCGGCAAGCAGCCGATCGACGTCGTCTTCTTCCAGCACCTGGTCAGCGATGACGGCGCGGTCCGGCACACCGGTGACAACCTGGTCGGCGGCGCCGGCCAGGGCGGCGACGACGAGGCGATCCTGGTCGACCTGGCGCGGCTGCCGGTCCACATCGACCAGATCGTCTTCACCGTCAACTCCTTCACCGGGCAGACCTTCACCGAGGTGGAGGACGCCTTCTGCCGGCTGGTCGACGAGACCACCGGCCAGGAGCTGGCCCGCTACACCCTCACGGGCGGCGGCGACTACACCGCACAGGTCATGGCCAAGGTGCACCGCGTCGGCGACGGCTGGAAGATGACCGCCATCGGCGAGCCCTCCGTCGGCCGCACCTTCCAGGACCTGGTCCCGGCGATCGTCCCGCACCTGTAAACCGCCGCAGCACCACGGCAGCGCGCACCCGGGCCGCGCCGCCGTGCGCCCCGGGCAGCCGCCCGGGGCGGGCCCGGGACGAGTGACAACCAGGGGGAAGAACGATGACGGCCGAGCTGGTCCGGGGCCAGAACCATCCACTGGACCGGAGCCGGGTGGAGATCCGGATCGTGGCGGGCGTCCCCGTCGTGGCCGGGGTGACGCTCGGCGACGAGCAGGGCGGGCTGCCGGGCGCCGACGCCGTGGTCCACCCGGGTGCGCCCCGCCGGCCCGGCGTCGAGGTGCCCGGCCAGGCGGCCGCCGAGCACCGCATCACGGTGGACCTCGACGCGCTGCCCGCGGCCGTCCACCGCGTCAGCGTGCTGCTCGCGCTCGCCGCCCGGAGCGGCGCGCCGGCCACCTTCGGCGCGGCGCCCGCACCGTCCGTACGGCTCACCGCCGTCGACGGCACGGGCCTGGCCGGCTACACCCTCACCGGACTGACCGCCGAGACGGCCGTCGTCGCCGTCGAGCTGTACCGCCGACAGGGCGCCTGGAAGGTACGGGCGGTGGGCCAGGGATACGCCGACGGCCTGGCCGCGCTGCTGCACGACCAGGGGCTGGCCCGGGCGGCCGGACTCGCCGCCGAGATCGAGGCGGCGGCCGCACCGGCCCCGGCCCGAGAGGCCCCGACCCGAGAGGCACCCGCCCCCGTCGCCACGTCCGCGGCCGCCACCCCGGCCGCCGGCGGCCCCGTCGACTACCGCCACCCCGACCGCCGCAGCACACCCGCCCCCGGCCCCACGCCGCCCGCCACCGCCCCGTCCGGCGCCTCCTCCTCCGGTGCTCCCGCGGCGGACGGTCCTCCGCCACCCGTGGCCGGGGACGCCGCCGGATGGAGCATGGAGGAGCGGCTCTACAACCAGATCTGGGGCATGTTCGAGGACCTGGCCCGTTCGGTCGCGGCCTACCGCAGCGCCTCGGACTTCGCCGCGTCCCGTCTGGCGCAGGAGCTCGACGAGGTCCTCGCCGACCCGCGCAACCGCCTCGGCACGGCCGCCGACGTCGCCCGGGCCACCGCCCGCGACCGGCACGCCACCCTGCTGACCCGGGCCCGCGCCGCCCTCGACCGCGACCTGGCGCAGCTGACCGCCGAGTCGGAGGTCGTCGAGCCCGCCCTGCCGCCCGCGTTCGCCCGCTGGGACAACCCCGTATGGCAGGGCCACCACGTCCCCCTGGAGCGCCCGATGGCGCTGCGGCTGGGCGATCTGCACCTCCCCGAGGTGCTGGACCTGCGCATCCCCATGCTCGTCCGGCTCCCGTTGGAGCGCGGGCTGTGGATCGACAGCGGACCCGACTCCCTAGCCCGCGCCGCGGAGCCCGGACCGGAGCGCGAGTTCGGCCGGCGCGAGCTGGGCAGCGCGCTGACGGACGGCCCGCCGGACGCGGCGGAAGTACGACGGCTCGCCCTGGAGGCCGCCGTCGCGATCGCCGCCCGGCTGCTCGCCGTCCACCCCGCCGGGGAGTTCGCCGTGCAGGTCATCGATCCCGGCGGGGCGGCGGGGCAGGCGCTCGCGCCGCTCGTGGAGACCGGTGCCCTGCCGGGGCCTCCGGTGCCGGGTGCCCAGGGGGTGGCCACGGTCCTGGAGGGGCTGATCAGGCGGGTCGATCTGGTCCAGATGGCGGTGCGCAGCCGGGCCGCGGACGCGCTCCCGCCCGATCTGGACACCGCCGAACAGCTGCTGATCGTCCATGACTTCCCGCACGGCTTCGACGACCGCGCGGTGACCATGCTCCGCTATCTGGCCGACGAGGGCCCGGCGGCCGGGGTCCATCTGATGATGGTCGCCGACCGTGCCCAGTCCCGGGAGTTCGGCCCGGTGCTGGACCCGCTGTGGCGTTCGCTGCTGCGCCTCACCCCGGTGCCGGACGCCCACCTCGCCGATCCGTGGGTCGGCCACGCCTGGACGTACGAGCCGGCGCTCGCCCCGAAGGGCAGCCAGGTGGTGCGCCAGGTGCTGACCCGGCTCGCGGAGGCCCGCCGTGCCGCCGCCCGCACAGAACCCGCCGGGCCACCCCTGCCACCAACCCCCTGACCAGGACCTTTACCCATTCCTTTGCTAAATCTTGGTCGTCCTTTACTCTTCTTGGTGCGGAGGGGAGTACTCCCGATGCGGCGTACCCGTCATCACGGATCGTGAGTGTGACGAGATCCCGGGACGCCGGTCCCGTGCCCTTCGGGCGGCGCGGGGCGGAAGAGACCTCCGGCAGCGACGACGCTGTGAGTGCCGTACGACTCTGCCGGAGGAGCAGTGGACGTTTCCCTGACCCTGTGGGTGCTGACCATCCTTGGTCTCTGCGCCCTGATAGCCGCCGACTTCTTCATCGGCGGCCGCAAACCACACGAGGTCTCCCTCAAGGAGGCCGGCATCTGGACCGCCGTCTGGATCGCCCTCGCCGCGCTGTTCGGCCTCGGGCTGCTGGTCTTCGGCGGGACCGCACCGGCCGGTGAGTTCTTCGCCGGCTTCATCACCGAGAAGTCCCTGAGCGTCGACAACCTCTTCGTCTTCGTCCTGATCATGGGGAAGTTCGCGGTCCCGGCGATCTACCAGCAGCGGGTGCTGATGGTGGGCGTCCTGATCGCGCTGGTGCTGCGGGCCGGCTTCATCGGCGCGGGCGCCGCGATCATCGCCAACTTCTCCTGGGTCTTCTACCTCTTCGGTGCGTTCCTCATCTGGACGGCCTGGAAGCTCATCCAGGAGGCGCGGGCCGACGAGCAGGACGAGGAGTACGAGGAGAACCGCTTCCTGAAGATGGTCGAGCGGCGCTTCCCGTCCACCGACCGCTACCAGGGCACCAAGCTGTTCGTCGTCGAGAACGGCAAGCGGCTGATGACCCCGATGCTGATCGTCATGCTGGCGATCGGCACCACCGACGTCCTCTTCGCCCTGGACTCCATCCCGGCGATCTTCGGCCTCACCCAGGACCCGTACATCGTCTTCACCGCCAACGCCTTCGCCCTGATGGGCCTGCGGCAGCTGTACTTCCTCATCGGCGGACTGCTCAAGAAGCTGGTCCACCTCTCCTACGGCCTGTCGGTCATCCTCGGCTTCATCGGCGTGAAGCTCGTGCTGCACGCGCTCCACGAGTCCGGAGTGGCCGTACCGGAGATCAGCATTCCGGTCTCCCTGGGCGTCATCTGCGCCGTGCTGGTCGTCACCACGCTCACCAGCCTGCGCGCCTCCAAGAAGCAGTCGGCGGCCGAGGCGGCGGACGCCGAGGAGCGCATCGGGGCCTGAACCTCCGGAGACGGGCCGGCACCCGGCCCGTCTCCGCCCGACCCGATGACGGGTCGACTCGGCGCCGTCAGTCCCCTCGGTCCCGCTACCAGCCCCGCTCGCGCCACTGGGCCAGATGCGGGCGTTCCGCGCCCAGGGTGGTGTCGTTGCCGTGGCCCGGGTAGACCCAGGTCTCGTCGGGGAGTTCGCCGAAGAGCTTGCTCTCCACACCGTCGATCAGACTGCTGAACTTCTCGGCGTCGCCCCAGGTGTTGCCGACGCCGCCGGGGAACAGGCAGTCGCCGGTGAACAGGTGCGGGGGGCCGTGCGGGTCGTCGTAGACGAGCGCGATGCTGCCCGGGGTGTGGCCGACCAGATGGCGCGCCGTCAGGCTGACCCGGCCGACGGTGATCGTGTCGCCGTCGTCGACCAGGACGTCCGTGGGGACGGGGATGCCCTCGGCGTCGTAACGGCCCGCGTACGTCCGCGCGCCCGTCGCGCCGACCACCTCCCGCAGCGCACCCCAGTGGTCGCCGTGGCGGTGCGTGGTCACGACGGACGCCAGACCGCTCTCGCCGACCAGCGCCAGGATGGTGTGCGGATCCGCGGCGGCGTCGATCAGCAACTGCTCGTCGGTCGCCCGGCACCGCAGCACATAGGCGTTGTTGTCCATCGGACCGACCGCGACCTTCGAGATCATCAGGTCGGTCAGCTCGTGCACGTCGGCCGGTCCGCCGACCTTCACTGCTCCGCTGTAGGCCATGAAACCCACTTTAGAGCGGGGGGACGACAGGCAGTGCGGAGCCGTGACCGTCGAGTTCCGTGCCGTCACCGCGCCCGGTGAGCCACCCGACCAGGGCCGTCGCGGAGCCGCTCACCACCACGGGCGCGGCCTCCTCCCCCGCGCCGGTGGTCGCGCGTCCGGTGCGCCAGTGGCGGCCGTCGTCGGTGCGGATCTCCAGGGCGGGCAGGTCCGGATGCCCGGCGAACTTGATGGTGGTGAGGAACGCCAGCTCGCCGTCGATGAACGCGGGCGACAGCTGGTCCAGGGTGTGGCCCACGCCGAGGTCCAGGTGGTGCAGCTCCACCTCGGCCAGCCGGCGCAACGGCAGCCGGTCGGCGCGCTCCACGACCCCGTTGCGCATCTCCACCTCGAAGGCGCGGCGCGCCTCCGGCAGCGCGTCCACCGCCGCGTCGAACCGCGCGGCGCTCTCCTTGAGGTCCGTCAGATGCGCCTCCAGGGAACGGTCGGCGTCCCGCTCGATGTCGGCGTCCCGGGCCTCGGCACCGGCGTACATCGGCGTACGGACGTCCGTCCGGGCCCAGGTGAGGAGGTTGACCAGGGCGTCCGCGTTGCGTGCCAGATGGGCGAGGACGTGGCCGCGGGTCCATCCGGGGAGCAGCGAGGGTTCCCCGATCGCCGCGTCGTCGAGCTTGCCCAGCGAGATCAGGAGCCGGTCGGTGGCCTCACGAACGGCGGCCACATCGTGCGCGAAGTGGGGCGGGGTGACGGTCATGTTCCGAAGCTAGCGCCGCCCCGGCGAGTTCGGGAGTCGGCGGGCACCGATCGGGGCGTACGCGGGGCGGTACGGGCGGCGCGCGGCGGCCGTACGGGCCATGGGCGCGCCGCCCCTCCCAGTGGCCGGCCGCGTCAGCCCGTCAGGTCGGCGGGCGAGCCGAACCACTGCCGGAGCGCGGCCGCCGGCCCGTCCGGCGCACCCGTCGTCCCGCCCGCGTCGGCGTCGGCCCCGGGGACGTCCGCGGCCCAGGCGGTGCAGCCGTCCGGCCGCACCAGCAGGCCCGCCAGCCCGGGCCGCTGTGAGCAGCCGGTGGTCAGCAGCCGCACCCGTCCGCCATATCCGGCGGCGCACTTGCGCAGCTCCGCGTCATCGGCGAGATCGAGCAACAGCCCCTGTCCGTCCCGCAGATGGTCCCCGAGCCGGCTGCCGTCGGAGAGTTCCAGGTCGGGTGCGCTGCGGCCGGTGAGCGGATGGTCGCCGGGCAGGTCGTAGCGCTGCCAGACACCGGAGATCTTCTTGGCGAAGAAGGTGGTGGCGGTGACCGTGCCCGCCAGTTCGGCGACGATCCGGCGCAGTGCCCCCGCATGCGACTCGGGCCGCATCAGTGCCACCTGGGCACGGGTCCAGTCCAGTACCCAGGCGCCTATCGGGTGCCGCTCGGCCGTGTAGGTGTCGAGGAGCCCCTCGGGCGCCCAACCATGCACCGTCGCGGCCAGCTTCCAGCCGAGGTTCATCGCGTCGCCGATGCCCAGGTTCAGCCCCTGCCCGCCGAACGGCGAGTGGACGTGCGCCGCGTCACCGGCGAGCAGCACCCGTCCGGCCCGGTAGTCGGGCACCTGGCGGGCGTTGTCCGTGAACCGGGTCGCCGAGATCACCTTGTGGACCCGCACCTCGTCCACCCCGGAGACGCGGCGCAGCGACGCCTCCAACTCCTGGGCGGTGACCGGAGCTTCCCGGTCCGCGGGCGGCCCGTCGAATTCGACGGTGAGGAACCGGCCGGGCATCGGACCGTGCGCGTACGTGCCGTGCTCCGTCCAGTTCCAGCCGGCCCCCAGCGCCTCGGTACCGGTCATCTCCACCAGGGCCTGGCGGCCGGTGATCCCCGGGGCCGTACCGGGGAACGGGAATCCGGCGAGCCGGCGGACCGTGCTGCGGCCACCGTCGCACCCCACCAGCCAGCCGGTGCGCAGCGTGCCCTGCGAGGTGTGCACCCGCACCCCGTCGTCCCCGGCGTCGAAGCCGGTCAGCGTCACCCCGCGGCGCACCTCGACGCCCAACTCGGCGGCGCGCGCGGCGAGCAGCCGTTCCAGGGACTCCTGGGGGACCAGCCCGACGTCGGCGGCGGGCCCCGCGGCGTCGAAGTCCGGATCGGACTCGTCCAGCAGGTCGCCGCGCAGCATGATGCCCGCGAAGTGCCCGGCGAACTTGGGCGGTTGCTGCACCACGGAGGCGCCGGCGGCCTGCCGCTGGCTCAGGAACGCGCTGAACCTCCCGAGGGCGACGCGCTGCACCTCGGCCAGCTCCGGGAGCAGCCCGCGCCGGTAGAAGGCCTCGGCGCTGGGGGTGTTGATCGCCCCCGCCTTGATCGTCGTGTCCACCTCGGTCAGCCGCTCCAGGACGACGACCGGGACATCGGCCAGTGCCAGTTCGCAGGCGAGCATCAGCCCCACCGGGCCGCCCCCTGCCACGACTACGTCTGCGTCATAGGTCATGCGGCGAAGTGTAGCCACTAAAAAGTTTTTGCGACTCAAAATTGTCGGAGGGGGTGCCTAGGATTTCCGGCATGGTGGATGTGCAGCAGCGTGCGGACGCGCAGACCGGTCGGGACCCGAAGGGCGGGAGCGCGACGGGTGGCGGCGCGGCCGGTGCGGGTCGCCGGCCCGAAGCGGTCCGCGGCCGGCAGGCGGAGACCGGCTTCGGGGCGGAGGACGGGCGGCTGACGCTGCGCGAGCGCAAGAAGCTCCGCACCCGCCAGCGGATCTCCGGCGAGGCCACCCTGCTCTTCATCGAGCGCGGCTTCGACAACGTCACCGTCGCCGAGGTGGCCCGCGCCGCCGAGGTCTCCACGATGACCGTCTTCAACTACTTCCCGCGCAAGGAGGACCTCTTCCTCGACCGCATCCCCGAGGGTCAGGAGCTGATCGTCCGCGCCGTACGGGAGCGCGGCCCGGACGAGACGCCGCTGGCCGCGCTGCGCCGGCTCGTCCTCGACCTGCTCGCCGAGCGGCATCCGCTGTGCGGGGTGGGGGAGGGGTTCGAGTACTTCTGGCGTACGGTGCTGGACTCCCCGGCGCTGCGGGCCCGGGCCCGCGAGGCGGTCGAGGAGCTGGAGGGCACCCTCGCCGGACTGCTCGCCGAGGCCGCGGGCGGCGACGCCGGGCGGCCGGACCACTCCGCCCGGCTGGCCGCGGCGCTGATCGTCGCCGGGATCCGGACCGCGTACGCCGAGGCCGTGGGCCGTCAGCTCGCGGGGGAGCCGGTCGGCGAGGTGGCCGCGGAGCAGGCGGCGGTGCTGCGGCGTACCTTCGAGGCGCTGGAACGGGCGTTGCCGGCTTGACGGGCCGGCCGGGCCGTGCCCCGGGCGTTTCCGCAGCGTACGGGCGTGCGGCGGGTCGGGAAGGATGTGTGGCCGCCACACGTTCGGGTGAAGAGGGCTTCCGGCCCCCGTAAATCGAATGCGCGTGCTATAGGCTCGTGTGTGGCATCCCAAAGACAGTGCCGCTGCGGGCCCCATACCCTGGGGCGGGGGCCCCGCTCCGTTCCGCCGCCTCTGCTCATCATCGAGCGGCGGACGCAGAAGCCCGCGGCTCCCGCCCCTCTCCAAGAAAGGTGCCGACCGGCGTGGCCGACCGTCTCATCGTCCGTGGCGCTCGCGAGCACAACCTCCGCAACGTCTCGCTCGATCTCCCCCGCGACTCCCTCATCGTCTTCACGGGCCTCTCCGGTTCGGGCAAGTCCTCGCTCGCCTTCGACACGATCTTCGCCGAGGGGCAGCGGCGTTATGTCGAGTCGCTGTCCTCGTACGCCCGGCAGTTCCTCGGGCAGATGGACAAGCCCGACGTGGACTTCATCGAGGGCCTGTCCCCCGCGGTGTCGATCGACCAGAAGTCGACGTCGCGGAACCCGCGCTCGACGGTCGGCACGATCACCGAGGTCTACGACTACCTCCGGCTCCTCTTCGCCCGCATCGGCAAACCGCACTGCCCCGAGTGCGGCCGGCCGATCGCCCGGCAGTCGCCGCAGGCCATCGTCGACAAGGTGCTGGAGCTGCCCGAGGGCAGCCGCTTCCAGGTGCTCTCCCCGCTGGTGCGCCAGCGCAAGGGAGAGTTCGTCGACCTCTTCTCCGACCTCCAGACCAAGGGCTACAGCCGCGCCCGGGTCGACGGCGAGACCATCCAGCTCGCCGAGCCGCCCACGCTGAAGAAGCAGGAGAAGCACACCATCGAGGTGGTCGTCGACCGCCTCACGGTCAAGGAGAGCGCCAAGCGCCGGCTGACCGACTCCGTCGAGACCGCCCTCGGCCTCTCCGGCGGCATGGTCATCCTCGACTTCGTCGACCTCGACCCGGACGACCCCCAGCGCGAGCGGATGTACTCCGAGCATCTGTACTGCGCCTACGACGACCTCTCCTTCGAGGAGCTCGAACCCCGCTCCTTCTCCTTCAACTCGCCCTTCGGCGCCTGCCCCGAGTGCACCGGCATCGGGACGCGCATGGAGGTCGACCCCGAGCTGATCGTCCCCGACGAGGACCGCTCCCTCGACGAGGGCGCCATCCACCCCTGGTCCGGCGGACACACCAAGGAGTACTTCGGCCGCCTGGTCGGCGCGCTCGCCGACGCCCTCGGATTCCGTACGGACATCCCCTGGGCCGGGCTGCCGGCCCGCGCCAAGAAGGCGCTGCTGTACGGCCACAAGACCCAGATCGAGGTCCGCTACCGCAACCGCTACGGCCGCCAGCGGGCCTACACCACCCCCTTCGAGGGCGCGGTGCCGTTCGTCAAGCGCCGGCACTCCGAGGCCGAGAGCGACAGCAGTCGCGAGCGCTTCGAGGGCTATATGCGCGAGGTGCCCTGCCCGACCTGTGAGGGCACCCGGCTGAAGCCGATCGTGCTCGCCGTCACGGTCCAGGAGAAGTCGATCGCCGAGGTCGCGGCCATGTCGATCAGCGACTGCGCCGACTTCCTGCGGGGGATGACGCTCAACGCCCGTGAGAAGAAGATCGCCGAGCGGGTGCTCAAGGAGGTCAACGAACGGCTGAAGTTCCTGGTCGACGTCGGCCTGGACTACCTCTCGCTGAACCGCGCGGCCGGCACCCTCTCCGGCGGTGAGGCCCAGCGCATCCGGCTCGCCACCCAGATCGGCTCCGGCCTGGTCGGCGTGCTCTACGTCCTCGACGAGCCGTCCATCGGTCTGCACCAGCGTGACAACCACCGGCTGATCGAAACCCTGGTGCGGCTGCGCGACATGGGCAACACCCTGATCGTGGTGGAGCACGACGAGGACACCATCAAGGTCGCGGACTGGGTCGTGGACATCGGCCCCGGCGCGGGCGAGCACGGCGGCCGCGTGGTGCACAGCGGCCCCATGAAGCAGCTGCTGACCAACAAGGAGTCGATCACCGGTCAGTACCTGTCCGGCAAGAAGGCCATCGCGACCCCGGACATCCGCCGGCCCGCCGACCCCGCCCGCCGGCTGACGGTGCACGGCGCGAAGGAGAACAACCTCCGCGACATCGACGTCTCCTTCCCGCTCGGCGTGTTCACGGCCGTCACCGGTGTCTCCGGCTCCGGCAAGTCGACGCTGGTCAACGACATCCTCTACACCCACCTCGCGCGTGAGCTGAACGGCGCCAAGTCGGTACCGGGCCGGCACACCCGGGTCGCCGGGGACGACCTGGTGGACAAGGTCGTCCATGTCGACCAGTCCCCGATCGGCCGGACCCCGCGCTCCAACCCGGCCACCTACACCGGTGTCTTCGACCACGTCCGCAAGCTCTTCGCGGAGACGATGGAGGCCAAGGTCCGGGGCTATCTGCCGGGACGCTTCTCGTTCAACGTCAAGGGCGGCCGCTGCGAGAACTGCTCCGGCGACGGCACGATCAAGATCGAGATGAACTTCCTCCCGGACGTGTACGTGCCGTGCGAGGTCTGCCACGGCGCGCGCTACAACCGCGAGACGCTGGAGGTCCACTACAAGGGCAAGTCCATCGCCGAGGTGCTGGACATGCCCATCGAGGAGGCGCTGAGCTTCTTCGAGGCGGTCCCCACCATCGCCCGGCACCTCAAGACCCTCCACGAGGTCGGCCTCGGATACGTCCGCCTCGGGCAGTCCGCGCCGACGCTCTCGGGCGGTGAGGCGCAGCGCGTCAAGCTGGCCAGCGAGCTGCAGAAGCGCTCGACGGGCAGCACGGTCTACGTCCTCGACGAGCCGACCACCGGTCTGCACTTCGACGACATCAGCAAGCTGATCAACGTGCTGTCCGGGCTGGTCGACAAGGGCAACACGGTGATCGTCATCGAGCACAACCTCGATGTGATCAAGACGGCGGACTGGGTCGTCGACATGGGCCCCGAGGGCGGTAACGGCGGCGGCCTGGTCGTCGCCGAGGGCACGCCCGAGGAGATCGCCTCGGTCCCGGCCAGCCACACCGGCAAGTTCCTGCGGGAGATCCTCGGTGACCGGGTCAGCGACGCCGTGACGGTCGCGGCCGGCAACGGCGGGCGCTCGGCCGGCCCCGGCGCGGCGAAGACCCCACCCGCCAAGAAGCCGGCCGCCAAGAAGGCCGCGGCGAAGAAGACCGCGGCCACGGCGGCGAAGAAGACCGTCGCCAAGAAGACCGCCGCGAAGAAGACCGCGGCACGCACCCGCCGGTCCGCGTCCTGACGCCTCACCGGCCCGGCCAGGACCATCCGGTTCCCGGCCGGGCCGGTGCGGACCGCGAACGCTCAAACGACCGCTGAACCGACCGCTGAAACGACGCTGGACCGACCGCTGGACCGCTGGCTATGCCGCCAGTTCCGTCGCGTACGGCGGCTCCGCGCCCGCTCGGGAGCAGGTGATGGCGGCCGCGCGGGCGGCGAAGCGGAGGATGTCCTCCCAGTCCTTGTCCCCGAGGGCGGCGAGCGCGGCGTACGAGAGCGCGTCATGGGCGTCGAGCCGGTGCAGCAGCGCCGCGTTGACGGTGTCGCCGGCGCCGATGGTGTCGACGACGGTGACGCGCTCACCGGGGACGGTGAGTTCGCGGCCGTCCCGGGTCAGCACCGTCAGCCCCGCGCCGCCATGGGTGAGCACGATCGCCCCGGGCCCCGCGGCCAGCCACTCCCGGGCCGCCGCGAGGACCGCCGACCGGCCGCCGTCCGTACCGGTCTGCGTCGCGTCCCCGCCCGCACCGGAGCCCGGCCCGCCGTCCGCAGCGGCGTCCCGCCCCGCCAGCCACAGTGCGTCCTCCTCCGACAGCTTCAGCAGGGCGACATGCGGCAGCCAGGAGCGGAAGCGGGCGCGATAGGCGTCCGGGTCGGGGATCAGGCCCGGACGGACATTGGGGTCGAGGGCGGTGAAGACGCCGCGCGCGGCCTCGCGCCGCAGCAGGGACTCGTAGGCGCTCGCCCCCGGTTCCAGCACCAGCGAGCAGGTGCCCAGCGAGAGCGCGCGGACCGCGGCGGGCAGCTCCGGCGGCAGGGTGAAGAGCCGGTCGGCGGTGCCGTCGGCGTAGAAGCCGTAGCCCGCCGAGCCGTCCGGGCTGATGTCCGCCACCGCGAGAGTGGTGGGCTCGGCGCCGCGCTGCACCAGCGAGGTGTCCACCCCGCCGCTGCGCAGCCCGTTCAGCAGGGCCTCACCGAAGCTGTCGGTCGAGACCCGGGAGCAGAACGCGGTGGGCGAGCCCAGCCGCCCCAGGGCGACCGCGGTGTTGTACGGGCCACCGCCGCGCCGCGGCAGCAGTGCGGGCAACTGGCCGTCCAGACAAGGGCCTTGAGAGCTGGGGACGAGGTCGATGAGCGCCTCGCCGGCGACGACGATCACGAGCTGGGGTTCCTTTCCTGGGCGGCCTGGGCAGCGGCCGGAACGGCCGGGCGGGCGGCCTGTTCGGCCTGGTGAGCAGCCTGTTCGGCCGGGGCAGTGGTCCGGTCGGCCGGGGTAGCGGCCGGACAGGGTGCGGTCGTCGGGCCGGGTGCGGTCGCCGGGCCGGTTTCCGGGCAGCCGCACGACGTACGGTGCACGAAGGTGCAGGGCAGACGGACGGTGCGCGGCGGCCGGCCGGGCTCCGCCAGCCGCTCCAGCAGCAGCCGGACCGCGCTGGCCCCGATCTCCTTGCTGGGCTGGGCGATCGCGGTCAGCCGGGGGCTGAAGAGGTCGGCCCAGGAGAAGTCGTCGAAGCAGGCCAGCGCGATGTCGCGGGGCACGTCGAGGCCCAGGTCGCGCAGCGCACGGAGGGCGCCGATGGTCATCGCGTTGTTGGCGGTGATCAGCGCGGTGGGCGGTGCGGGCGCGGCGAGCAGCTGCCGGGTGGCGTCCTCGGCGCCCTCCGCCTCGGAGTTGCCGCCGGCCAGGAGTTCGGGCGAGAAGGGAAGGCCGCGCGAGCGCAGGCCCTCGCGGTAGCCCTGGACGCGCTCGGTGGTCGTGCTCAGCCCCGGCAGCCCGGCCACCAGGCCGATCCGGGTGTGCCCCACGTCGGCGAGGTGCTCGACGAGCTGCCGCACCGGGCCGGTGCTCTCCGCGCACACCTGGTCGTGTTCCTCACCGACCAGCCGGTCCAGGAAGACGGTGGGCACCGCGCGCCGGGCCAGATAGGCGGCCATCTCCGCGGGCTCCGCGGACGGCGCGACGATCATGCCGTCCACCCGGCGTTCGTGCAGCAGCTGGACGACCTTGCGCTCGTGCTGCGGATCGTCGTGCGGATCGGCGATCAGCAGGCTGTAGCCGGCCTCCAGCGCACCGGCCTCGACGCCCTGGAGGATCTCGGTGAAGTACGGATTGCTGATCGCCGAGACCGCCAGGCCGATCGACCGGGTGCGGGCGGTCACCAGCGAGCGGGCCAGGGTGTTGTGGGTGTAACCGAGCTCCTCGATGGCGCCGAGCACCGCCGCCCGGGTGCCCGGGCGCACCGGCCGGGTCCCGTTCAGCACATGCGAAACCGTGGCGACGGAGACCCCCGCCCGCCGTGCCACATCCACCATCGTCGTCATCCGGCTCGTCCTCCCCGCGAGTACGGCGCCAGGGCGGCGCCCACGGCCGCGTCCGTACGGTGGCCTCGTCCCGCGAGTCCCTCACCCTACGAGCATCGCCCCCAAACGTAAACGCTTGCGTAAGCGTTTACGTGCCGTGGCACTGGCCCTCTCGCAGCGGCTGCGGCCGGAGAGCGGCCGGAGAGCGGCCGGAGAGCGGCGGGAGAGCGACCGGAGAACGGCGGGAGAGCGACCGCGGACCAGCCGGCGACCAAGAGCCGCAGCCCGGAGGAGCGGGAGAGGAGTGGGAGAGGAGCGGGAGAGGAGTGGGAGGAGACCGGGCAGGAGCTGCCGCTGGGCCGTCCGGCCCGGCCGGAAGCGGAGGAAGCCGTGCCGGTATCGTCGGGATCCGTCCGCCTCTGAACCGTGTGAACGTGTGATCCCTGGAGCCGTCATGAGCCAGCCCCCCGCCCGCCGGACCGTACTTCGGGGTGCCGCGCTCGCCGGGGCCGCCGGCTTCGGGCTGGCGGCCTGCACGCCCAACAGCTCGGACGACTCGGCGATCCCCGACAAGCCCGTGGAGCTGGGGCCCGCCGCCGACGTCCCGGTCGGCGGCGCCAAGCTCTACCGCGAGGACCGGCTCGTCGTCTCCCAGCCCGCCAAGGGCACGTACAAGTGCTTCAGCGCGAAGTGCACCCACGCCGGCTGCATCCTGTCCGACGTCGAGAAGAAGGAGGGCAGCTGCCCCTGCCACGGCAGCCGCTTCGACGTCACCACCGGCAAGGTCGTCCAGGGCCCGGCGTCCGAGCCGCTGCCCGAGGTCCCGGTCAGGGCCGAGCACGGCAAGCTGATCGCGGGCCCGAGCACGGCGAGCTGAGGCCGCCCCCCGGCCCCGATGCTGCCTTTATCCCCACTCCCACCCGATGCTGCTCTTATCCCCCATCCCACCCGATGCTGCTCTTATCCCCAATCCCACCCGATCCCCAGTATTCCGGGCCGCACCCCCTGCTCGACGAGGTGGACGGCGTGGTACCGGCCGCTGAGCGTCAGCTCCTGCTGGGCACTGCGCGGGGCGCCCGCCGAGGCCTGGGCGAAGCGGCGGCAGCGCACCGGCAGCGCCGCCTCGTCGAACCGCACCTGCAGCACGTACTGGCAGCCGGCGAAGCTGAAACCGCGCAGGTACTCGGTGCTGGGACCGCCGCTGCCGTCCTCGAAGACGTAGCCGAAGACATGGGTGTCGCCGGCCCGCAGCCGGGTGTCGAAGAGCAGCTCGGCGACCACCACACCGGCCTCGGGGTGCCCGCGCACCCGGCCCAGCCGGCAGTTCTCCCCGGCGTGCACCCGCACCCGGGTGGGTTCGCAGCCCGCCTCGCCGCGGTGAATGGCGACATAGCGGTCCACGCCGTCCCGGTGGGCCCGGACCACCTGGTGGGACTCCCGCTCGACCAGCTGGCGCTGCGGCCCGATGCGGACCCGTTCGTGGTGGCCGACGGTGTGCAGCCCGCCGTCCGCGGGCGCCTCCAGCTCGGCGAACAGCCGCTGCAACGCGTCGGCGGGCGCCACCAGCGAGCGGTACGTGCGGGCCACCGGCCGCTCGGCCTCCCGGTGGGCACCGCCCTGTGGCACCAGCAGCCGGTGCAGGGACTGCGCGGGCAGCTCCAGGACCTCCTCCAGGGCGCGGACCGCCCGCAGCGATTCGGGCCGCTGCGGCCGCCGGGCGCCCTGCTGCCAGTAGCTCAGGCTGGTCACCCCGATGGTGATGCCGCGCTGGGCGAGCTTGTGCTGGACCCGGGTGAGGGCCAGCCCCCGGGCGGTGAGCGCGGAGCGCAGGGCGAGATGGAACGGACCGGTCCGCAGGAGCTGGGCCAGCTCGGCCGACTGGGGAGTGTTCTGTGCCATGTCCTCTTCCTCCGGCGCGCGGGTGAACGTTCACATCCGGATTGCGCGCCGCGTGCTCTCCGTGCCTGTTCACTGCAGTACGCCGGGCACCGGTCGTTCACATCCGGGCCCGTCCGTCCACACCCCCATGTCATCCCGCATTGAAGCGTGTTGACCTGCCTGCGACAACACCCGATGCTCCATCGCAAGCATCCGGATGCGCTCCTCTCCCCCTCACCCCCCATCGGGAGGAACGCCATGCCACGTGCACCCCTGTCCCGCCGGAGATGGCTGTCGGCCGCGGCGCTCACCGCCGCCGTACTGACCGCCTCCTCCACCGCGACCACCGCGGCGGCCACCCCGCCCGCCCGTCCGTCGCACCCCGCCGCCGCGGCCGCCACCGCGGCCGCCCCCGCGCGCCCCCTGACCGCCAACCGCCTCAACATCTCCATGCAGGCCCAGGAGAAGACCAACTGGTGCTGGGCCGGCTCCGGCAACACCATCGCCACCTGGTACGGCAGGAACTACAGCCAGAACCAGTTCTGCAACGCCGCCTTCGACCGGCAGCAGGGCACCACCTGCCCCAACAACCAGGCCACCCTCGGCAACGTGCAGAACGCATTCGACTGGATGGGCATCAACTCCGGCTCCTACGTGACCGGTTGGCTCCGCTACAGCACCGTCCAGAACGAGATCAACGCCAACCGGCCCATCGAGACCCGCATCCAGTGGTCCTCCGGCGGCGGCCACATGCACGTCGTCTACGGCTACGACACCGACAACAACTGGATCTACTGGGGCGATCCCTGGCCCTCCAACTACCGTTACAACTGGGGGGATTTCGACTACTACGTCAACGGCAGCTCCTTCTCCTGGACGCACTCCCTCTACCGGATAGGAGCCTGAGGCATGACGCAGCGCACCGCCGCCCCCACCGTCGTCCGCGCCGTCGCCACCGGAGCGCTGGCCACCGCCCTGATCGGCCTCGCGCCGTACACCGCGGTCGCCGCACCCGTCCCCGCGCCGCAGGCACCGGCCCGGGCGAGCCTCACCGCGGCCCACGACGCGGCCACCGCCCCCACGACCCTGGAGACCCTGGCCCGCTTCTTCGCCGCCGAGCAGAAGCGCGACGGCGCCCGGGCCGTGGCGCCCGGCACCGTACGGCCGCACATCGAGGGCGCCGCCGTCCCGGTCTACGCCCTCTCCCCGGACTTCGTCCGCGGCACCGCCCACGCCCCCGTCGCCCGCCTGGAGTTCCTCGCCAGCAAGGCCGTCGCCGCCGACGGCCGGACCGCCTCGGTGTGGACCGTGCGGCACGGCGCCACCTGGAAGGTCGTCAACATCGCCAGCGGCGACGACGAGACCCGCTACACCGCGGCCGGCGCCGCCCGGGACGCGGCCGGCACCGTCTTCCACGAGCCGCAGATCGACGCCTGGTACCTCCAGCGCGGCGACCGCATCGAGCCGCTGGACGCGGACGCCCGGAAGGCCGTCGGCGCCCACGGCACCACCGTCGCCGCCTACCGCAAGCGGGTGGCGAAGGCCTACGGCGACAAGCTCCCCGGCTCCGCGTACGACAAGCGGGGCGAGGCCGGCGGCTACGGCCCGAAGGCCGCGGGCCGGGCCGCGCCCGCCGCGGAACCGGCCGCCGGTCAGCCCGCCCAGGCGTCCGCCGTGCCCGACGGCGACCTCCCGGTGACCGCCGCCACCACCGCGGCCGGCGCCGCCGCGCTGCTCGCCCTGGGCCTGTCCACCGCGACCGCCCTGCGCCGGCGCCGCCACCGCTGACCGGGGCGCCCGACCGCCTGCCCGCCGCCCCCATGGCGGGCAGGCACCCCGGCCGCGGTCCGGACACCGTGATTGTCGGTGGCGGTCAGTAGGGTGGGGTTCATGGCAGACCCCAGCAGCTACCGACCCAAGCCGGGACAGATCCCCGACTCGCCGGGGGTCTACAAATTCCGCGACGAGCACGGCAGGGTCATCTACGTCGGCAAGGCCAAGAGCCTGCGCCAGCGCCTGGCCAACTACTTCCAGGACCTGGCCGGCCTCCACCCGCGCACCCGCACGATGGTCACCACCGCCGCCTCGGTGGAATGGACCGTCGTCTCCACCGAGGTCGAGGCGCTCCAGCTCGAATACAGCTGGATCAAGGAGTTCGACCCCCGCTTCAACGTCAAATACCGCGACGACAAGAGCTATCCGTACCTCGCGGTGACCCTCAACGAGGACTTCCCCCGCGCCCAGGTCATGCGCGGCGCCAAGAAGAAGGGCGTGCGCTACTTCGGCCCGTACGCCCACGCCTGGGCCATCCGCGAGACCGTCGACCTGATGCTGCGGGTCTTCCCCGTCCGCACCTGCTCCGCAGGCGTCTTCAAGCGCTCCGCCCAGATCGGCCGCCCCTGCCTGCTCGGCTACATCGGCAAGTGCTCCGCCCCCTGCGTCGGCCGGATCTCCGAAGCCGACCACCGCGAACTCGCCGAGGAATTCTGCGACTTCATGGCCGGCCGCACCGGCGCCTACATCCGCCGCCTGGAACGGCAGATGCAGGACGCCGCCGAGGAGATGGAGTACGAACGCGCCGCCCGGCTCCGCGACGACATAGGCGCCCTCAAGCGGGCCATGGAGAAGAGCGCCGTCGTCCTCGCCGACGCCACCGACGCCGACCTGATCGCCGTCGCCGAGGACGAACTCGAAGCCGCCGTCCAGATCTTCCACGTCCGCGGCGGCCGGGTCCGCGGCCAGCGCGGCTGGGTCACCGACAAGGTCGAGGCGGTCACCACCGGCGACCTCGTCGAACACGCCCTCCAGCAGCTCTACGGCGACGAACAGGGCGACGCCGTGCCCAAGGAAGTGCTGGTCCCCGCCCTGCCCGACCCCGTCGAACCGGTCGCCCAGTGGCTCACCCAGCGCCGCGGCTCCCAGGTCTCCCTGCGCATCCCGCAGCGCGGCGACAAGAAGGACCTGATGGCCACGGTCGGCCGCAACGCCCAGCAGGCCCTCGCCCTGCACAAGACCAAGCGCGCCTCCGACCTGACCACCCGCTCGCGCGCCCTGGAGGAGATCGCCGAGGCCCTCGGCCTGGACTCGGTCCCGCTGCGCATCGAGTGCTTCGACATCTCCCACCTCCAGGGCGAGGACGTGGTCGCCTCCATGGTGGTCTTCGAGGACGGCCTGGCCCGTAAGAGCGAATACCGCCGCTTCCAGATCAGAGGGTTCGCCGGGCAGGACGACGTCCGGTCCATGCACGAGGTCATCGGCCGCCGCTTCCGCCGCTACCTCCAGGAGAAGCAGAAGTCGGGGGAGTGGACCGAGGAACCCGGGCAGCCGGACGGCGAAGCCCCCGAAGCCTCCGAAGCCTCCGAAGCTCCCGAGGTCACCGCCGGGGACATTGCCGAGGACACCGCCCCCGCCACCGACGGCCCGCTCGACGACGACGGCCGCCCCAAGCGGTTCGCCTACCCACCCCAGCTCGTCGTCGTCGACGGCGGCGCCCCGCAGGTCGCGGCCGCCCGCCGGGCCATGGACGAGCTCGGCATCGACGACGTCGCCGTCTGCGGCCTGGCCAAGCGCCTGGAGGAGGTCTGGCTGCCCGGCGAGGACGACCCGGTCGTCCTGCCGCGCAGCAGCGAGGGCCTCTACCTCCTCCAGCGCGTCCGCGACGAGGCACACCGCTTCGCGATCACCTACCAGCGCAGCAAGCGGACCAAGCGGCTGAAGGCCTCACCGCTCGACGCCGTGCCCGGCCTCGGCGACACCCGCCGGCACGCACTGCTCAAGCACTTCGGCTCGTTGAAGAAGCTGCGGGCCGCGACGATCGA
Source organism: Streptomyces sp. NPDC048197 (assembly GCF_043202395.1). Taxonomy (NCBI): domain Bacteria; kingdom Bacillati; phylum Actinomycetota; class Actinomycetes; order Kitasatosporales; family Streptomycetaceae; genus Streptomyces; species Streptomyces sp. NPDC048197. The sequence continues at coordinate 90,679 of NZ_JBIDAJ010000003.1, read as the reverse complement.
CGAGATCTGCGCGGTCCCGGGGGTCGGCCGCAAGACCGCCGAGACGGTCGCCGCGGCGCTGGCCGGAGCGGCACCGACCGCTCCCGCGGTGAACACCGCCACAGGAGAGATCATTGAGGATGACGGGGCCCCACCGGCCGCGTTGTCGGCAGAACGGGGGCAGGAACCATGAGCACAGAGCACGAGACGCAGGAAACCGAGAGAGACGGTGCACAGGTGAGTACGGGCACGATGCGCGAGTCCGACCAGGGCGAGAGCGCCGCGATCCCCGAGCTGGTGATCATCTCCGGGATGTCCGGGGCCGGCCGCAGCACCGCCGCCAAGTGCCTGGAGGACCTCGGCTGGTTCGTCGTCGACAACATCCCGCCCGAGCTGATCCCCCCGATGGTCGAGCTCGGCGCCCGCTCCCAGGGCAACGTCGCCCGCATCGCCGTCGTCGTCGACGTCCGCGGCCGCCGCTTCTTCGCCAACCTCAAGGAGTCCCTGGCCACCCTCGACGCGCAGAACGTCAAGCGCCGCATCGTCTTCCTGGAATCCTCCGACGAGGCCCTGGTGCGCCGCTTCGAGTCCGTGCGCCGCCCGCACCCCCTCCAGGGCGACGGCCGCATCGTCGACGGCATCGCCGCCGAACGCGACCTGCTGCGCGAGCTGCGCGGCGACGCCGACCTGGTCATCGACACCTCCAGCCTCAACGTCCACGAGCTACGCGCCAAGATGGACGCCCAGTTCGCCGGCGAAGAGGTCCCCGAGCTCCGCGCCACCGTCATGTCCTTCGGCTTCAAGTACGGCCTGCCCGTCGACGCCGACATGGTCATCGACTGCCGCTTCATCCCCAACCCGCACTGGGTCCCCGAGCTGCGCCCCTTCACCGGCCTCAACGACGAGGTCTCCCACTACGTCTTCAGCCAGCCCGGCTCCAAGGAGTTCCTGGACGGCTACGCCGAGCTGCTGCGGATCGTCGCCGAGGGCTACCGCCGCGAGGGCAAGCGCTATGTGACCATCGCCGTGGGCTGCACCGGCGGCAAGCACCGCAGCGTCGCGATGTCCGAGAAGCTCGCCCGGAGGCTGGTCTCCGAGGGAGTGGAAACCGTCGTCGTCCACCGCGACATGGGGCGCGAGTGACCGGCCGCACCCCACGGCTGCGCCGGGTCCGCCGATTCGTCCCCAGCGGCCGTGCGACGAAGGGCGCCACCCCCAAGGTGGTGGCGCTCGGCGGCGGCATGGGCCTGTCCGCCTCCCTCGCCGCGCTGCGCCGCATCACCGGTGACCTCACGGCCGTCGTCACGGTCGCCGACGACGGCGGCTCCAGCGGCCGGCTCCGCGACGAGCTCGGCGTGCTGCCGCCCGGCGACCTGCGCAAGGCGCTGGCCGCGCTGTGCGGCGACGACGACTGGGGCCAGACCTGGGCCCGGGTGATCCAGCACCGCTTCCAGAGCGAGGGCGAGCTGCACGACCACGCCGTCGGCAACCTCCTCATCGTCGCCCTGTGGGAGCAGCTCGGTGACCACGTCCAGGCGCTCGACCTGGTCGGCAAGCTGCTCGGCGCACACGGCCGGGTCCTGCCCATGTCGGCCGTCCCCCTGGAGCTCCAGGCCCAGGTCAGGGGCCACGACCCGGACCACCCCGACGACCTCTCCACGGTCCGCGGCCAGGCCACCGTCGCCCTCACCCGCGGCGAGGTGCAGTCCGTCCACGTCGTCCCCGAGGATCCGCCGGCCGTCCCCGAGGCGGTCGCCGCGGTGCGTGACGCCGACTGGGTGGTTCTCGGCCCCGGATCCTGGTTCTCCTCCGTGATCCCCCATCTGCTGGTGCCGGAGCTGCGCCAGGCCCTGGAGGAGACCAAGGCCCGCAAGGTGCTCTCCCTCAACCTCGCACCGCAGCCGGGCGAAACCGATGGCTTCTCCCCGCAGCGTCATTTGGAGGTTTTGGCCCGACACGCCCCTAAACTCGCCTTCGACGTGGTGCTGGCCGACAAGGCCGCCGTGCCCGACATCGATGGTCTGACGGTTGCCGCCAAGCAGCTCGTCGGCAGCGAGGTCGAGCTGGCGGCGGTTGCGGCGCAAGGAGACGACGCCCGGTCGACCGCCGGGGGAGCCCCCGACCGGCACGACCCGGAGCTGCTGGCCGCCGCGTACGACCGTATTTTTCGGATGCATGGAAGGATCGGCCCATGGCGATGACGGCTGCGGTGAAGGATGAGATCTCCCGGCTCCCCGTCACCCGGACCTGCTGCCGGAAGTCGGAGGTCTCGTCGATCCTGCGGTTCGCGGGAGGTCTGCACCTGGTCAGCGGACGCATTGTGATCGAGGCAGAGCTGGACACGGGCATCGCCGCCCGCCGGCTCCGCAAGGACATCCTGGAGATCTTCGGGCACAGCTCCGACCTGGTGGTGATGGCCCCCGGCGGACTGCGGCGCGGCAGCCGCTACGTCGTACGCGTGGTGGCCGGCGGCGACCAGCTGGCCCGCCAGACCGGCCTGGTCGACGGCCGCGGCCGCCCCATCCGCGGGCTGCCCCCGCAGGTCGTCTCCGGCGCCACCTGCGACGCCGAGGCCGCCTGGCGCGGCGCCTTCCTCGCCCACGGCTCGCTCACCGAACCCGGCCGCTCCTCCTCCCTGGAGGTCACCTGCCCCGGCCCCGAGGCGGCGCTCGCCCTGGTCGGCGCGGCCCGCCGCCTCGGCATCGGCGCCAAGGCCCGCGAGGTCCGCGGCGTGGACCGCGTCGTCGTCCGTGACGGTGACGCGATCGGCGCGCTGCTGACCCGGCTCGGTGCCCACGAGTCGGTGCTCGCCTGGGAGGAGCGGCGGATGCGCCGCGAGGTCAGGGCCACCGCCAACCGCCTCGCCAACTTCGACGACGCCAACCTCCGCCGCTCGGCGCGGGCCGCGGTCGCCGCCGGCGCCCGGGTGCAGCGCGCACTGGAGATCCTCGGCGAGGAGGTCCCCGAGCACCTCGCCGCGGCCGGCCGGCTGCGCATGGAACACAAGCAGGCGTCCCTGGAGGAGCTCGGCGCCCTCGCCGACCCGCCGCTCACCAAGGACGCGGTCGCCGGCCGGATCCGCCGCCTGCTGGCGATGGCCGACAAGCGGGCCCAGGACCTCGGCATCCCCGGCACCGAATCCAACCTCACCGAGGAACTCGCCGAGGGCATGGTCGGCTGACCCGACCCTCCCCACCCTCCCCACCTTCCTCATCCGTCACATCCGCCCCCGGTGCCACGAGCGCACCGGGGGCGGTCGCGCATGTGCGGCCTCCGACGAAAAACGCTCATCTGAGAAGCATCGAGCGCGTTTTGTCAATGTCACGTACGTCTCGTATAGGGGGTAGGGTCGGAGGCGGTCGGGGACAGCCCATACAGCTCGCCGGTGTCTTGCCGGCGTACCAACGAGGAGATCGGTTCGTGACGATCCGCGTAGGCATCAACGGATTCGGCCGCATTGGTCGCAACTACTTCCGCGCGCTCCTGGAGCAGGGTGCGGACATCGAGATCGTCGGTGTCAACGACCTGACCGACAACGCCACCCTGGTCCACCTGCTCAAGTACGACACCATCCTGGGTCGCCTCAAGCAGGACGTCAGCCACACCGACGACACCATCACGGTCGGCAACCAGACCTTCAAGACGATGGCGGAGCGCGACCCGGCGAACCTCCCCTGGGCCGAGCTCGGCGCCGACATCGTCGTCGAGTCGACCGGCATCTTCACCAAGCGCGAGGACGCCGCGAAGCACCTCGCCGCCGGCGCCAAGAAGGTCCTGATCTCCGCGCCCGCCAAGGACGAGGACATCACGATCGTGATGGGCGTCAACAACGACAAGTACGACGCGGCCAACCACCACGTCATCTCCAACGCCTCGTGCACCACCAACTGTGTGGCGCCGATGGCGAAGGTCCTCGACGAGAACTTCGGCATCGTCAAAGGCCTGATGACCACGGTCCACGCGTACACCAACGACCAGCGCATCCTGGACTTCCCGCACAAGGACCTGCGCCGCGCCCGTGCCGCCGCGGAGAACATCATCCCGACCTCCACGGGTGCCGCCAAGGCCACCGCGCTGGTCCTCCCGCAGCTCAAGGGCAAGCTGGACGGCATCGCCATGCGCGTCCCGGTCCCCACCGGCTCGGTCACCGACCTCGTCCTGGAGCTCGACCGCGAGGTCAGCAAGGACGAGATCAACTCCGCGTTCCAGAAGGCCGCCGAGGGCCAGCTCAAGGGCATCCTGGAGTACACCGAGGACCCGATCGTCTCCTCGGACATCGTCAACTTCCCGGCCTCCTGCACCTTCGACTCCTCCCTGACGATGGCGCAGGGCAAGCAGGTCAAGGTCGTCGGCTGGTACGACAACGAGTGGGGCTACTCCAACCGCCTGGTGGACCTGACCACCTTCGTCGGCGGCCAGCTCTGATATCTCTGCCTGATACCCCAGGCACCGAGGTGTGAAGGACGGGGCTCGTACGGCGCGACGAAGCGTCGTACGAGCCCCGTGCTGCGACCGAATCAAGCGACGGAGCACTTCCCATGAAGACGATCGACGACCTCCAGGTAGCGGGACAGCGGGTCTTTGTCCGCGCCGACCTGAATGTCCCGCTGGACGGCACCACCATCACCGACGACGGCCGGATCCGCGCCGTCGCCCCGACGATCGCCAAGCTCGCCGAGCGCGGCGCCAAGGTGATCGTCGCCTCCCACCTGGGCCGCCCCAAGGGCGCCCCGGACCCGGCCTTCTCCCTGGGCCCCGCCGCCCAGCGGCTCGGTGAACTCCTCGGCCGGAGCGTGGCGTTCGCGACCGACACCGTCGGCGAATCCGCCGCCGCCGTCACCGCGGGCCTCGCCGACGGCCAGGTGGCCGTGCTGGAGAACCTCCGCTTCAACCCCGGCGAGACCAGCAAGGACGACGCCGAGCGCGGCGCCTTCGCCGACCAGCTCGCCGCCCTCGCCGACCTCTACGTCGGCGACGGCTTCGGCGCCGTGCACCGCAAGCACGCCTCCGTCTACGACCTGCCGCAGCGCCTGCCGCACGCCGCCGGCGACCTCATCGCCACCGAGGTCGGCGTCCTGAAGAAGCTCACCCAGGACGTCAAGCGCCCCTACGTCGTCGTGCTCGGCGGCGCCAAGGTCTCCGACAAGCTCGCCGTCATCGACGAGCTCCTCGGCAAGGCCGACCGCCTCCTGATCGGCGGCGGCATGGCGTACACCTTCCTCAAGGCCAAGGGCTACGAGGTCGGCATCTCCCTCCTCCAGGAGGACCAGATCCCGGCCGTCACGGAATACATGGAGCGCGCCGAGAAGAACGGCGTCGAGCTGGTCCTGCCGGTCGACGTGCTCGCCTCCACCGACTTCCCGGACCTGAAGACGAAGGCCCCCGCCGACTTCGACACCCTCGACGCCGACAAGATCCCCTCCGACAAGGAGGGCCTGGACATCGGCCCGAAGACCCGCGAGCTGTACGCTTCCAAGCTGGCCGACGCCGCGACCGTCTTCTGGAACGGTCCGCTCGGTGTCTTCGAGCACCCGGACTACGCCGGTGGCACCCGTGCCATCGCCCAGTCGCTCGTCGACAGCGATGCCTTCACCGTGGTCGGCGGTGGCGACAGCGCCGCCGCGGTCCGCCTGCTGGGCTTCGACGAGAAGGCATTCGGCCACATCTCGACCGGTGGCGGCGCCAGCCTCGAATACCTCGAAGGCAAGACGCTCCCCGGCCTCGCCGCTCTGGAGGACTGAAAAACCGTGAGTGACCGCACCCCGCTGATGGCGGGCAACTGGAAGATGAACCTCAACCACCTCGAGGCCATCGCCCACGTCCAGAAGCTCGCCTTCGCCCTCACCGACAAGGACTTCGACGCCGTAGAGGTCGCCGTCCTGCCGCCCTTCACCGACCTCCGCTCGGTGCAGACGCTGGTCGACGGCGACAAGCTCAAGATCAAGTACGGCGCGCAGGACCTCTCCGCGCACGACTCCGGCGCGTACACCGGTGAGATCTCCGGCGCGATGCTCGCCAAGCTCAAGTGCGCGTACGTGGCCGTCGGCCACAGCGAGCGCCGCCAGTACCACGGCGAGAACGAAGAGATCTGCAACGCCAAGGTCAAGGCCGCCTTCAAGCACGGGATCACGCCGATCCTCTGCGTCGGCGAGGGCCTGGACGTCCGCAAGGCCGGCAATCACGTCGCCCACACCCTCGCCCAGGTCGACGGCGGCCTCGCGGACATCCCGGCCGAACAGGCCGAGACGATCGTGATCGCCTACGAGCCGGTGTGGGCCATCGGCACCGGCGAGGTCGCGACCCCCGAGGACGCCCAGGAGGTCTGCGCGGCGATCCGCGGCCGCCTGGCCGAGCTCTACAGCCAGGAGCTGGCCGACAAGGTCCGCATCCAGTACGGCGGCTCGGTCAAGTCCGGCAACGTCGCCGCGATCATGGCGCAGCCGGACGTCGACGGTGCCCTGGTCGGCGGCGCGGCACTGGACGCCGACGAATTCGTCAAGATCGTCCGCTTCCGCGACCAGTAGCAGCCGCGCAACACCAGCAGCTATGACGAGGGCGAGCCCTCGTCGTACCCTGTCGGGGCCGGGACCGGTGCACCAGCGCCGCCCCGGCCCCGCACCATATGTTCCACGTATCGTGATCCCTACGTCCGTCCGTCAGTCCTAGAGAGTTGGTCCAGCCGTGGTCATCGGATTCTCGATCGCCCTCATCGTCTTCAGCCTGCTGCTGATGATGCTGGTGCTCATGCACAAGGGGAAGGGCGGCGGTCTGTCCGACATGTTCGGCGGCGGCATGCAGTCCTCGGTCGGTGGCTCCTCGGTCGCCGAGCGCAACCTGGACCGCATCACCATCGTGATCGGTCTGCTGTGGTTCGCCTGCATTGTCGTCCTCGGCGTCCTCATGAAGCTCGGCAGCTGACATACCGTCGGGGGCGCGGCCTATCATGAGGGCGGCGTCCCGGGACGGTAACTCCGCTCACTGGACGCGCGTTGGGCCTTACGTAGACTGTGGCGTTCCGCAGCGCAGCTGATGTGAAGGCTTTGCAGCACCATTACGCAGGGAGTAACGACCGTGGCAAGTGGCAACGCGATCCGAGGAAGTCGGGTCGGGGCGGGGCCGATGGGGGAGGCCGAGCGCGGCGAGTCCGCGCCGCGCATCCGCATCTCCTTCTGGTGCTCCAACGGGCACGAGACGCAGCCCAGCTTCGCCGGCGATGCGCAGGTTCCGGACACTTGGGACTGCCCGCGCTGTGGTTTCCCGGCCGGCAAGGACCGGGACAGCCCGCCGGACCCGCCGCGCACCGAGCCCTACAAGACCCACCTCGCCTACGTCCGTGAGCGCCGCAGTGACGCCGACGGCGAGGCGATCCTCGCGGAGGCGCTCGCCAAGCTCCGCGGCGAGATCTGACGGAACAGACATACGGCCGGCCCGGCCGGAGGGAATGCCCTCCGGCCGGGCCGGCCGCGTGTGCGGGGCCCGCCGCCGTCTGAGGCAGCGGATGGGGAAGTTGCCCGAGGCCCGTTGTCAGTGGTCGGCCGTACTGTTTCCTTGTGCGGACGTTCCGTAGTCGTGCAACTGCGGAGCGTGCCGCGGGGATGGTCCGTGTCCGCGTACGCGCGGCCACGGGGGACAACGGGCAACAGCACGGGGGGCGACATGACGCATACGGACAGGGCGCCGCGGACGGCGGACCGGGCGACGGGCGCGGCCGGCCCGCTCACCTGGCGCGGGGGCTTCGGCCGGCTGTGGACCGCGGCCGCCGTCTCCCGCTTCGGCGACGCCCTGCGCGGCACGGCCCTGCCGCTGCTGGCGTACTCCCTCACCGACTCCCCGCTGCTGATCTCCCTGGTCACCGTCTGCGGCTTCCTGCCCTGGCTGCTCTTCGGGCTGCCCGGCGGCGCGGTCGCGGACCGCATGGACCAGCGCCGGGCCATGTGGACGGTCGACGTGGCCCGCGGACTGCTGATGGCCGGCTTCGCGCTGGCCGTGGCATCCGGCCGGGCGGGTATCGGACTGCTGCTCGCGCTGGCCTTCGCGCTCACCACCCTCCAGACGCTGTTCGACAACGCCGCCACGGCCCTGCTGCCCGCGCTCGTGCCCCAGGAGTCACTGACCACCGCCAACGCCCGCCTGCTGACCGGCCAGGAGGTCGCCCACCGGTTCCTCGGCGGCCCGCTCGCCCCGGCGCTCATCGCGCTCGGCGCCGCGCTCCCCTTCCTGACCGACGCCCTGACGTACCTCCTCGCGGCCGGCCTCGTCGCCTCCCTGCGCACCCCGCCACCGGCCCGCCCGCCGGCCGCCACCGGACACACCCTGCGCTGCGACCTCACCGAGGGCATACGGGAGTTGTGGCGCGACCGGGTCCTGCGGGCGTTCTGCCTGTCGGTGGCGCTGGCCAACACCGGCATGGGGGCGCTCATCGCCACCCTGGTGGTGGTCGTCAAGGACGGTCTGGGCGCCGGGAACACCGGCTACGCCGTCATCACGACCGGATACGGCATCGGAACGGTGCTGGGTGGCCTCTGCGCGGCCCGCATCATCGCCGTGGCCGGCAGTCCGTTCCGTGCCGCGCTCCTCACCGGAGTGCTGCAGACCCTGCTCCTGGTGGGGTTCGGCACGGTGTCCGCGACCGGCGCCGCGGCGGTGCTCCTGGGCCTGTTCGGCTTCGCCGGCACGGTGGCCACCGTCCTTGAGGCCACTGTCGTCCAACAGCGCGCCCCGGCCGCCCTCCTCGGCCGCATCAGTGCCGCGTTCCGGACGATGTCCATCGGCACCGCACCCCTCGGCGGACTGCTCGGCGGCGCAGCCGCCACGGCGTACGGCTCCCGCAGTCCCGCCCTCCTCGCCGCCGGCCTGCTGGGCCTCGCCGCCCTGGCTCTCCTCCCCGCCCGTCCACCGGTTCGTCAGATGCCGGACAGCGCACCGACCGACAGCGGACAGATACCTTCCCCCACTCTCGGCTTCGCTCGAGTGGGAGGTGCCCCCACCGCGCGCTGATCAATTAGGTTGGGAGACGGCGGGGCCGGTACGAGATGAAGAAGGCTGATGTCCGAGATGAACCCACAAGGCCGCAGCAGGCTCGACCAGATGCCTGAGTGGACCGCGCTGAGCAAGCACCGCGAACAGCTGGGGGAGGTGCACCTCCGCGAACTGTTCGAGCGCGACCCCGCGCGCGCCGACCGCTACACCCTCCAGGTCGGCGACCTGTACCTGGACTACTCCAAGCACCTGGTCACCGACGAAACGCTGCGGCTGCTCGGCGACCTGGCCGCGGCGACCGGCGTGGCCGAACTGCGCGACGCGATGCTCCGCGGCGACAAGATCAACGTCACCGAGCAGCGGTCCGTGCTCCACACCGCGCTGCGCGCACCCGGCTCCGCGGTCATCAAGAGCGACGGCACCGACGTCGTCCCCGCCGTCCAGCACGTCCTGACGAAGATGGGCACCTTCTCCGACCGGGTCCGCTCCGGCGACTGGAAGGGCCACACCGGCAAGCGCATCAAGACCGTCGTCAACATCGGCATCGGCGGCTCGGATCTCGGCCCCGCCATGGCCTACGAGGCGCTGCGCGCCTACACCCACCGGGACATGCAGTTCCGCTTCGTCTCCAACGTGGACGGCGCGGACCTGCACGAGGCCGTCCGCGACCTCGACCCGGCCGAGACGCTTTTCATCATCGCCTCGAAGACCTTCACCACCATCGAGACGATCACCAACGCCACCTCGGCCCGCAACTGGCTGCTGACCGGCCTCCGGGCCGACGAGTCAGCCGTCGCCAAGCACTTCGTCGCCCTCTCCACGAATACCGAGAAGGTGACCGAGTTCGGGATCAACCCGGACAACATGTTCGAGTTCTGGGACTGGGTCGGCGGCCGCTACTCCTACGATTCCGCGATCGGCCTCTCGCTGATGATCGCCATCGGCAAGGAACACTTCCGCGAGATGCTGGCCGGCTTCCACCTCGTCGACGAGCACTTCCGCTGTGCCCCGCCGCAGGAGAACGCCGCGTTCCTGCTGGGTCTCCTCGGCATCTGGTACGGCAACTTCTGGGACGCCCAGTCGCACGCGGTACTGCCGTACAGCCACTACCTCTCCAAGTTCACCGCCTACCTCCAGCAGCTGGACATGGAGTCCAACGGCAAGTCCGTGGACCGCGAGGGCCACCGGGTCAACTGGCAGACCGGACCGGTCGTCTGGGGCACGCCCGGCACGAACGGCCAGCACGCCTACTACCAGCTGCTCCACCAGGGCACGAAGATGATCCCGGCCGACCTCATCGGCTTCGCCGAACCTGTCGCCGACCTGCAGCCCGGCCTGGTGGCCCAGCACGACCTGCTGATGGCCAATCTCTTCGCCCAGGGCCAGGCGCTGGCCTTCGGCAAGACGCCCGACGAGGTGCGCGCCGAGGGCGTGGCCGAGGAACTGGTCACGCACAAGACCTTCCAGGGCAACCGCCCCACCACCACGATCCTCGCCAAGGAACTCAGCCCGTCCGTACTCGGCCAGTTGATCGCGCTGTACGAGCACAAGGTCTTCGTCCAGGGCGCGGTCTGGAACATCGACTCCTTCGACCAGTGGGGCGTCGAACTCGGCAAGGTCCTCGCCAAGCGCGTCGAGCCGGCCCTCACCGAAGGCGCCGACGTACCCGGCCTCGACCCCTCGACCACCGCCCTGGTCGCCAAGTACCGCGCCCTCCGCGGCCGCTGACCCCCCGGCACCCCACCACCCCGGCCGAAGCCGGAACCGAGGGGCCGCGACGACACACTCGTCGCGGCCCCTCGCGGCTGCGCACGCCGGTGCCTTCCGCAGACACGCCACGGGCCCCGCCCTCAAGGAGGACGGGGCCCGCAGGGCGCCATGGAACGGCCGGCCGCGAAGGCCGCCGGCTCAGGCCGACGCCGGGGGGTAGAGGCCGCGCGGCAGTTGGGCCGCGGCGGGCTCGTCGAGGAGCCAGAGCGTGCGGCTGCGGCCGCGTGCGCCGGCCGCCGGGGCCTGGACCTCGCCCGCGCCGGAGAGCGCGATGGCCGCCGCGTTGGCCTTGTCCTCGCCGGCCGCCAGCAGCCAGACCTGCCGTGCCGCGCGGATCGCGGGCAGGGTCAGTGAGATCCGGGTGGGCGGCGGCTTGGGCGCGCCGTGCACCCCGACCACCGTGCGCTCGGTCTCCCGTACGCCGGGGAGCTCGGGGAAGAGCGACGCGACGTGGGTGTCCGGGCCGACGCCGAGCAGCAGGACGTCGAAGGACGGGACCGGGCCGTGGTCCTCCGGGCCTGCTGCGGCGGCGAGTTCGGCGGCGTACGCCTCGGCGGCGGCGTCGGGGTCGTTGCCGTACGGGCCGTCCGAGGCGGGCATCGGGTGCACCCGGGCCGGGTCGAGCGGGACGCTGTCGAGCAGCGCCGCGCGGGCCTGGGTGTCGTTGCGCTCCGGGTCGCCCGCGGGCAGGAAGCGCTCGTCGCCCCACCACAGGTCGAGCCGGGACCAGTCCACGGCGTCCCGGGCGGGCGCCTCGGCGAGGGCCGCGAGCAGCCCGTTGCCGTTGCGCCCGCCGGTCAGCACGATGGCGGCGGAGCCGCGGGCGGCCTGGGCGTCCACGATCTTCGTGATCAGCCGGGCCGCCGCCGCCTTCGCCATCAGCTCCTTGTCGCGGTGGACGACGACTTCGGGAGCACTCACTTGGTGGCCGCCTTCTTGGCGGGCGCCTTCTTCCCCGCGGACGCGGCCTTGGCCGGGTTGCCGTCGGCGGACGCCGACGACTCGCCCTCGGCCGTGGTGCCCTTGGCGTTCGCCGGGGCCCCGTCGCCGCTGCCGTCGCCGAGGCGTTCCACGCCGAACTTCAGGGCGGCGGCGTAGATGTCGTCCGGGTCGAGCCGGCGGAGCTCCTCGGCGAGCAGTTCCGCGGTCTCCCGGCGCTTGAGCGCCACCGAGCGGTCGGGCTGGCCGGGCATGGAGAGCGTGGCCAGCGAGGCCTCGGGGCGGTCGAGCACGATGGGGCCGCCGCTGGACTGCATGCGTACCGCCGTGAGGCCCGGGCCGCCGGAGACCTTGCGGGAGACCGGGACGTTCAGCCGGCTGGCGAGCCACATGGCGAGCAGCTCGCAGCTGGGGTTGAACTCCTCGCCCTCGACCTCGGCGGAGGTGACCGTGCACGGGCCCTGGTCGAGCGCCGCCGCCAGCATGGAGCGCCAGGGCGTGATCCGGGTCCAGGCCAGGTCGGTGTCGCCCGGCGTGTACGTTTCCGCGCGCGCGGAGAGCTCCTGCACCGGGCGCTCACAGGCGTAGGCGTCGGTCACCCGGCGCTGGGCGAGCGCGCCCAGCGGATCCTTGGCCGGGTCCAGCGGGGCGTTGACCGCCCACCACACCACTACCGGGGCGTCCGGCAGCAGCAGCGGCAGCACCACGGACTGGGCATGGTCGATGGCCTCGCCGTAGAGCCGCAGGACGACCGTCTCGCCGGTGCCGGCCTCGGTGCCGACCCGCACTTCCGCGTCCAGGCGGGCCTTGGCGCGGTCGCGGGGCGACCGGCTGACCCGCTTGATGACTACGAGGGTGCGCGAGGGGTGCTCCCGGGACGCCTCGTTGGCGGCCTTGAGGGCGTCGTAGGCGTTCTCCTCGTCGGTGACGATGACGAGCGTGAGCACCATGCCGATGGCGGGGGTGCCGACGGCGCGACGGCCCTCCACCAGCGCCTTGTTGATCTTGCTGGCCGTGGTTTCCGTCAGATCGATCTTCATGGCCGACGCCAGCTCCGTCCGTCTCGTGCGAGCATTTCGTCCGCCTCGGCCGGGCCCCAGGTGCCCGCCGGGTACTGCGCGGGCTTGCCGTGCCGGTCCCAGTACTCCTCGATCGGGTCGAGGATGCGCCAGGACTGCTCGACCTCCTCCAGTCGCGGGAAGAGGTTGGCGTCGCCCAGGAGGACGTCGAGGATCAGGCGCTCGTACGCCTCGGGGCTGGACTCGGTGAAGGACTCGCCGTAGGCGAAGTCCATCGAGACGTCGCGGACCTCCATCGACGTGCCGGGCACCTTGGAGCCGAACCGCACGGTCACGCCCTCGTCCGGCTGGACGCGGATGACCAGGGCGTTCTGGCCGAGTTCCTCGGTGGCGGTGTGGTCGAAGGGGGAGTGCGGGGCGCGCTGGAAGACCACCGCGATCTCGGTGACCCGGCGGCCCAGCCGCTTGCCGGTGCGCAGGTAGAAGGGGACGCCCGCCCAGCGGCGGTTGTCGATCGACAGCTTTATCGCGGCGTAGGTGTCGGTCTTCGACTTCGGGTCGATGCCGTCTTCCTGCAGGTAGCCGACGGCCTTCTCGCCGCCCTGCCAGCCGGCCGCGTACTGCGCGCGCACCGTCTCCTTGCCCAGGTCCTTGGGCAGCCGGACCGCGCCGAGCACCTTGGTCTTCTCCGCGACCAGGGCGTCGGCCTCGAAGGAGGCGGGCTCCTCCATGGCGGTCAGTGCGAGCAGCTGGAGGAGGTGGTTCTGGATGACGTCACGGGCCGCGCCGATGCCGTCGTAGTAGCCGGCCCGGCCGCCGATGCCGATGTCCTCGGCCATCGTGATCTGGACGTGGTCGACGTAGCTGCGGTTCCACAGCGGCTCGAACATCGTGTTGGCGAAGCGCAGCGCCAGGATGTTCTGGACGGTCTCCTTGCCCAGGTAGTGGTCGATCCGGAAGACCTCGTTGGGCGGGAAGACCTCGTGGACGATCCGGTTGAGCTCCTGGGCGCTTTCGAGGTTGTGCCCGAACGGCTTCTCGATGACCGCGCGGCGCCAGGAGTCCTCCTTCTGGTCGGCCAGTCCGTGCTTCTTGAGCTGCTGGACGACCTTGGGGAAGAACTTCGGCGGCACGGACAGGTAGAAGGCGAAGTTGCCGCCGGTGCCCTGGGCCTTGTCGAGCTCGTTGATGGTGTCCTTGAGGGTCTCGAACGCCTCGTCGTCGTCGAAGTTGCCCTGGACGAAGCGGCAGCCCTGCACCAGCTGCTGCCAGACCTCCTCGCGGAACGGCGTACGGGCGTGTTCCTTGACCGCCTGGTACACCTCCTGCGCGAAGTCCTCGTTCTCCCACTCCCTGCGGGCGAATCCGACGAGGGAGAAGCCGGGCGGAAGCAGGCCGCGGTTCGCCAGGTCATAGACGGCGGGCATCAGCTTTTTCCGGGACAAATCGCCCGTGACGCCGAAGATGACCAGGCCCGACGGCCCCGCGATGCGCGGGAGCCGTCGGTCCGCGGCGTCACGAAGCGGGTTCGCTCCATGAACAGCGGTCAAGGGGATCAGCCCTCCGAGGGAGCGAGGCGCTTGAGCTCCGCCTCGGTCGACTTGAGCAGGTCGTTCCAGGCGGCCTCGAACTTCTCCACGCCCTCGTCCTCCAGGAGCTGGACGACATCGTCGTACGAGATGCCGAGCGCGCCGATCGCGTCGAGATCGGCCTGCGCCGCCTCGTAGGTGCCGGCGATGGTGTTGCCGGTGATCTCGCCGCGCGCCGCGGTGGCCTCCAGGGTGGCCTCCGGCATGGTGTTGACCGTGCCCGGGGCGACCAGCTCGTCCACGTACAGCGTGTCCTTGTAGGCCGGGTCCTTGACGCCGGTCGAGGCCCACAGCGGACGCTGCTTGTTGGCGCCGGCCTTGTCCAGGGCGGCCCAGCGGTCGGAGGAGAAGACCTCCTCGTACGCCTGGTAGGCCAGCCGGGCGTTGGCCAGCGCGGCCTTGCCCTTGAGGGCCTTGGCCTCGTCGGTGCCGTTCTTGTCCAGGCGCTTGTCGATCTCGGTGTCCACGCGGGACACGAAGAACGAGGCCACCGAACGGATCAGGGACAGGTCCAGGCCCGCGGCCTTGGCCTTCTCCAGGCCCGCGAGGTAGGCGTCCATCACCTCGCGGTAGCGCTCCAGCGAGAAGATCAGCGTGACGTTGACGCTGATGCCCAGGCCGATGACCTCGGTGATCGCCGGCAGGCCCGCCTTCGTGGCCGGGATCTTGATCAGCGTGTTCGGGCGGTCCACCAGCCACGCCAGCTGCTTGGCCTCGGCGATGGTCGCCGCGGTGTGGTGGGCCAGGCGCGGGTCCACCTCGATGGAGACCCGGCCGTCCTGCCCGCCGGTGGCGTCGAAGACCGGCCGCAGGACGTCGGCGGCGTCCCGGACGTCCGCCGTCGTGATCATGCGGATGGCTTCCTCGACGGTGACCTTACGGGCGGCGAGGTCGGCGACCTGCTGCTGGTAGCCGTCGCCCGAGGAGATCGCCTTCTGGAAGATCGACGGGTTGGTCGTGACGCCGACGACGTGCTGCTGGTCGATCAGCTCGGCGAGGTTGCCGGACGTGATGCGCTTGCGCGACAGGTCGTCCAGCCAGATCGCGACGCCTTCGTCGGAGAGGCGCTTGAGTGCGTCTGTCATGGGTTCTGCATCTCCTACTCGTCGTGTACGTGCGTCAGCGCGCGGCGGCTTCGAGCGATTCCCGGGCGGCGGCGGCGACCGCGTCGGCGGTGAAGCCGAACTCGCGGAAGAGGACCTTGCCGTCGGCCGAGGCGCCGAAGTGCTCCAGCGACACGATGCGTCCGGCGTCGCCCACGAAGCGGTGCCAGGTCAGGCCGATGCCCGCCTCGACGGCGACCCGCGCCTTGACCGACGGCGGCAGCACGCTGTCGCGGTACTCCTGGTCCTGCTGCTCGAACCACTCGACGCACGGCATCGACACCACGCGGGTCGGAACGCCCGCGGCCTGCAGCTGCTCGCGCGCCTCGACGGCCAGCTGCACCTCGGAGCCGGTGCCGATCAGCACGACCTGGGGCTCGCCGCCCTCGGCGTCGAAGAGGACGTAACCACCCTTGGCGGTGTCCTCGTTGGCCGGGTACGTCGGGACGCCCTGGCGGGTCAGCGCGAGGCCGTGCGGGGCACCCACGCCGAACTTCTTCGTGTAGCGCTTGAGGATCTCGCGCCAGGCGAGGGCGGTCTCGTTGGCGTCGGCCGGGCGCACGATGTTCAGGCCCGGGATGGCGCGCAGCGAGGCCAGGTGCTCGACCGGCTGGTGGGTCGGGCCGTCCTCGCCCAGACCGATGGAGTCGTGCGTCCACACGTACGTCACCGGCAGGTGCATCAGGGCCGACAGCCGGACGGCGTTGCGCATGTAGTCGGAGAACACCAGGAAGGTGCCGCCGTAGATGCGGGTGTTGCCGTGCAGCGCGATGCCGTTCATCTCCGCGGCCATGGAGTGCTCGCGGATGCCGAAGTGGATGGTGCGGCCGTACGGGTCGGCCTCCGGCAGCGGGTTGCCCTCGGGCAGGAACGACGACGTCTTGTCGATGGTGGTGTTGTTCGAGCCCGCGAGGTCCGCGGAGCCGCCCCACAGCTCGGGGATGACCGCGCCCAGCGCGTGCAGCACCTTGCCGGACGCGGCGCGGGTGGCGACCGGCTTGCCGGTCTCGAAGACGGGGAGGTGGTCCTCCCAGCCCTCGGGCAGCTCGGTGGCGGCGATCCGGTCGAACTCCGCGGCGCGCTCCGGGCTGGCGGTGCGCCAGGCGGCGAAGGACTTCTCCCACTCCTTCTTGGCGTCCCGGCCGCGGTCGAGGGCGCCGCGGGTGTGCGCGAGCACCTCGTCGGTGACCTCGAAGTGCTTCTCCGGGTCGAAGCCCAGGACGCGCTTGGTGGCCGCGACCTCCTCCTCGCCCAGCGCCGAGCCGTGCGCGGCCTCGGTGTTCTGGGCGTGGGGGGCCGGCCAGGCGATGATCGAGCGCATCGCGATGAACGACGGCTTGTCGGTCACCGCCTTCGCGGCCTCGATGGCGCGGAACAGCGCCTCGGCGTCGAGGTCGCCGTTCTCCTTGGGCGCCACGCGCTGTACGTGCCAGCCGTAGGCCTCGTACCGCTTCACGGTGTCTTCGGAGATGGCGGTCTCGGTGTCGCCCTCGATCGAGATGTGGTTGTCGTCCCACAGCATGATGAGGTTGCCGAGCTTCTGGTGGCCGGCCAGCGAGGACGCCTCGGCGGAGATGCCCTCCTGGAGGCAGCCGTCGCCGGCGATCGCGTAGATGTAGTGGTCGAACGGCGAGGAGCCCTGGGCCGCGTCCGGGTCGAACAGGCCGCGCTCGTAGCGGGCCGCCATGGCCATACCGACCGCGTTGGCGACGCCCTGGCCCAGCGGGCCGGTGGTGGTCTCCACGCCGGTGGTGTGGCCGTACTCCGGGTGGCCGGGGGTCTTCGAGCCCCAGGTGCGGAAGGCCTTGAGGTCGTCCAGCTCCAGGCCGTAGCCGGCCAGGAAGAGCTGGATGTAGAGCGTCAGGCTGGAGTGGCCCGCGGAGAGGACGAACCGGTCACGGCCGGTCCAGTCGGCGTCCGCGGGGTCGTGCCGCATGAGCTTCTGGAACAGCACATAGGCGGCGGGCGCCAGACTCATGGCCGTACCCGGATGGCCGTTACCGACCTTCTGCACGGAGTCCATGGCCAGGACCCGGACGGTGTCCACCGCCCGCTGGTCCAGTTCGGTCCACTCGAATTCTGTGGTGGTCGGCTTGGTGCTCACCCTGAGTCAGGGCTCCTCTCCACATGTCGAATGCCACGGACGTATGTCCGCCAGGCGGTGTCGAGCCTACCCCCGTAAGTGCGGGCGTCTTTTCGACGCTCATTCGGTGTTTTCGGTGCTCAGTCGCTGCGTGGCCGTCACGGGGTTCGTCGCTCCGGGCAACCGGATCACCGGGCCGGACATTCCCGGCCCGGCGGCCACGGCCATACGACCAGACTGCCGGGCGGCGGTCCCGCCCGCCTCCTGAACAGCGGGCGAACGCCCGGGGAAAGCTGCCGCCGCCACCCCGCCGCACGGGCCCCAACACGACCCCACCCCCGCGAAGACCGCCGTATGGCCAACGTCTAAAGTGGCGTGGTACGCGCAAGCTTTTACCCGGTTCACGGAGTCGTAAGGGCTTGCGAGCCTTATTTCCATCCGCGGCGGGAGCCGCTGATGTTACTTCCAGGGGTGTGCGTGACGGCCGTCGAATCCCGTCCTGCGGGGGTGCTCTCCGAGAGCCCGGGTGGTCCAGGTCGCCGTCCGTTCGGGGCCCGCGTCAAGGCGTTCGTGGCGCTGACCAAGCCGCGGATCATCGAGCTGCTGCTGATCACCACGGTTCCGGTGATGTTCCTCGCTCAGCAGGGTGTGCCCGACCTGTGGCTGGTGCTCGTCACCTGCGTCGGCGGCTACCTCTCCGCGGGCGGCGCCAACGCCCTGAACATGTGGTACGACCGCGACATCGACGCCCTGATGGAGCGCACCTCGCAGCGTCCGCTGGTCACCGGCATGGTGAGCCCGAACGAGTGCCTGGTCTTCGGCATCTCCCTCGCGGTGGTCTCCACGCTCCTGTTCGGCTTCGCGGTCAACTGGCTGTCGGCCTGGCTGTCCCTGGGCGCGCTGCTCTTCTACGTCGTCGTCTACACGATGATCCTCAAGCGGCGGACGTCGCAGAACATCGTGTGGGGTGGTATCGCGGGCTGCCTGCCCGTCCTCATCGGCTGGTCGTCGGTCACCGACTCCATGTCGTGGGCGCCGGTCATCCTCTTCCTGGTCATGTTCTTCTGGACGCCGCCGCACTACTGGCCGCTGTCCATGAAGGTGAAGGACGACTACGCGCGGGTGGGCGTGCCGATGCTTCCGGTCATCGCCTCCAACAAGGTGGTCGCGCGGCAGATCGTCGTCTACAGCTGGGTGATGGTCGGGGTGTCCCTGCTGCTGACGCCGCTCGGCTACACCGGCTGGTTCTACACCGCGGTGGCGCTGCTCGCCGGCGGCTTCTGGCTGTGGGAGGCGCACGGGCTGCAGAACCGCGCCAAGGCCGAGGTCACCGGCGCCAAGCTCAAGGAGATGCGGCTGTTCCACTGGTCCATCACCTATGTGTCCCTGCTGTTCGTCGCCGTCGCCGTGGATCCCTTCCTTCGGTGATTACTCGTGGGTAGCATGCTGTCCATGGCAGACACCCAGCAGGCGGACGAGCAGACGGCGGTCGGCGCGGCGGCCGCCACCAAGGACGAGAAGCGGGCCGGCAAGCGCGCGGCGCGGCTCGCCCGGCAGATCCGCGCCTTCGCCGACTCCCACGGCGGCAGCGCCGAGGGCCAGCTCGCGCACATCGCCCGCGGCAGCGTCCGGATCGCCCTCGTCGGGGCCAACGGCGAGTGGGGCAACCTCGTCGCCCGTACGTACGACGAGGCCAAGGACGCCGCGACCCGGGCCGGTCTCACCCTCCACGACGACTTCGACGGCGAACTCGCCGCCAAGGTCCGCACCGGCCGCTACGAGTGGTCGCGGATGGCGGGCCTCCAGCTGGGCGGCCCGGCCAACGCCTGAGGACGGTGCGGCGGCGCGCCGGGGCGCGCGCCGGAAGCGGAGCCCGCTACCTCACCACCCCCTCCTCCGTTAAGCCCACCGGGCGCGGCGTTCCGGCCACGCCCGGCGGGCTCTGGGGAGGAGGAGCGGATGGACGGCCTTCCCTTCCCGGCGGATCAGCCACCGCTCATCGATCAGTACAGCCACGGCGCCGTGCACGGCGAACTCGGCCTCGGCTCCTTCGAGACGCATCTGGCCGCCGCGGTCGGCGCCCACGGCCCGGCCCCCGCCGGCACCAGCTATTTCGACAGCCTCACCGGGCTCGCGATACGCCGCTGGTGCCCGCCGTTGCTCGGCCTGGAGCCGCACTGTCCGCCGGCCCGCTATCTGGCCCGCAGACGCGAGGTGGGCGCCTACGCGGCCGGCCGGATGCTGCTCCGCGGCTCCGGCATCGGCACCTTCCTGCTGGAGGCCGGCGCCCCCAGCGAACTGACCTCGGCCGCCGAGATCGCCACCGCCGCCGAGGCCCGCGCCCACGAGGTCGTACGGCTCGAACCGCTCGCCGAGCAGGTCGCCGACACCTCCGGCAGCGTCGAATCCTTCCTCGGCTACACCGCCGAGGCCCTCTACGCGGCGGCCCAGCACGCCACCGCCTTCGCCTCCGGCGCCACCTACTGCGACGGACACGCTCCCGAGGCCGGCGAGGTGCGGCGCGCCGCGGACCGCTGGCTGCGCGCCCGCCGCCCCGGCGACCGGCTCAC
This sequence comes from Streptomyces sp. NPDC048197, assembly GCF_043202395.1. Classification (NCBI taxonomy): domain Bacteria; kingdom Bacillati; phylum Actinomycetota; class Actinomycetes; order Kitasatosporales; family Streptomycetaceae; genus Streptomyces; species Streptomyces sp. NPDC048197. Next base: position 70,648 of record NZ_JBIDAJ010000003.1, on the reverse strand, counting down.
CGAGCCGGCCCTCGTACGGCACCTGCTGTGGAGCGCGGTCGCCACCGGCCTACCCGTACAGCTGCACTGCCCCGATCCGCGGCCGCTGGCCGGCTTCCTGCGGGCCACCACCGGGATCGGCGCGGACCTGGTCCTGCTGCCCGCGGCCCCGCACCACCGCCGGGCCGCCCAGCTCGCCGCCGCGCACGCCCATGTGTACGCCGACACCGGGCCCTGCCCCGCCGAGACCCTGCCGCACGCGCCGTTCGGCAAGCTGCTGTTCTCCTCCGGCGCCCGCGGGCTGCCCGAGCTCTACGTGACCGCCGCCCGGTCCTTCCTGCGCGCCATGGACCGCCTCGTCGGGGAGTGGACCACCGAGGGGCTGTGCGGGGCGGAGGACGGGCGGCGGATCACCGGGATGATCGCGTCCGGGACGGCCCGCCGGATCTACCGGCTCGGCGCGGAGGCCACCTGAGGCTCCGCGGGCGCCTCGTCCGCGGCGGCCGGCGCGTCGCCGGCCTCGGGCTCGTCCTCCTGGAGCGGCCCGCGGTCGCGCAGCGACAGCGCCACCCGCAGCACGGCGATCCACACCAGCGTCGACCCCAGCATGTGCAGCCCGATGACGATCTCGGGCAGCCCCAGGAAGTACTGGACGTAGCCGATGACGCCCTGCAGCGCGAGGCAGGCGAACAGTTCCAGCACGGTCCGGCGGGCGGCGGCCGGTGCCTTGACGGCGCGCAGCGCGAACCACAGGGCCACGCTCAGGCCGACCACGACGTAGACGAAGTCGACGTGGAGCTGGGTGATCTCCTGCCAGTTCAGCGGGATGCGGTGGACCTTGTGCGCATCGCCGGCGTGCGGGCCGGCGCCGGTGACGACCGTGCCGATGACGGTCAGCGCGCCGGTCACCGCCACCAGCAGCCAGGCCAGCTGCCGGACCGGGCGGGCGGTCACGTCCCGCGGCTCGTCGTCGCCCTCGCCGGCCCGCTTCCAGCTCAGCACGGCGACCGTGAGCAGGGCCGTGGACAGCAGGAAGTGCGCGGCGACGAGGTACGGGTTCAGGCCGGTCAGCACGACGATGCCGCCCCAGACCGCATTGCCCATCACGATCCAGAACTGCGCCCAGCCGAGGCGGGTGAGCGAGCGGCGCCGGGGGTGCCGGGCGCGGGCGGCGATGATGAACAGCCCGACGAACGCGCACAGCACGTACGTCAGCATGCGGTTGCCGAACTCGATGAGGCCGTTGATGCCCATCGCGTGGGTCGGCGTGAGGCTCTCCGGCGTGCACTTCGGCCAGGTCGAGCAGCCCAGTCCGGACTGGGTGAGCCGGACCGCGCCGCCGGTCACGACGATGATCACGGCCATCACGACGGTCGCCAGCGCGGCCCGCCGCACGAAGGCCGCGGACGGCTGCCAGCGGCGGGCGATCAGCTCAAGGGGATTCAGCGAATTCGGCACGGGAGCCATGGTATGCGGCGGCTTGTGCAAGTTTTCACGAGGGGGTCCCGGGGGTCGGCAGCCCGGGGTCCGAAACCCGATCGGCCCACCCCGGGACTACTCCCAGCGGAAGAACTTCGCCGCCGCGCCCAGCCCCAGGACGGCCCACACGGCGAGGATGCCCAGGTCGGACCACGGCACCGCCGCGCCGTGCCGGAGCACCTCGCGCAGCCCGTCCGAGAGGGCCGAGATCGGCAGCAGGTGCAGCACCGCCTGGGCGGCCGCCGGGAACTTGGTGAGCGGGACGATCACCCCGCCGCCGACCAGGAGCAGCAGGAAGACGAGGTTGGCCGCGGCCAGGGTCGCTTCGGCCTTCAGGGTCCCGGCCATCAGCAGTCCCAGCCCCGAGAAAGCGGCCGTGCCCAGCATCAGGAGCAGCAGCACGGTGAGCGGGCTGCCGTGCGGGGACCAGCCCAGCGCGAGGGCCACCGCCGTCAGCAGCACGATCTGCAGGACCTCGGTGACCAGCACCGCACAGGTCTTCGCGGTCATCAGCCCCCAGCGCGGCAGCGGCGAGACGGCGAGCCGCTTGAGGACGCCGTAGCGGCGCTCGAAGCCGGTGGCGATGGCCTGGCCGGTGAACGCGGTGGACATCACGGCCAGCGCGAGGATGCCCGGCGCCAGGAAGTCCACCGCCCGGCCCGCTCCGGTGTCGACGATGTCGACGGCGGAGAAGAGCACCAGCAGCAGCGTCGGAATGATCACGGTGAGCAGCAGCTGCTCGCCGTTGCGCAGCAGCATCCGGGTCTCCAGGGCCGCCTGGGCCCGGATCATCCGGGGCAGCGGCGCGGCGCCGGGCCGCGGGGCGAACGCGCCCGTTCCGGTGGCGGTCCCGGCCTCGGTGGCGGTCATGCGCGCAGCTCCTTACCGGTCAGCTCCAGGCTGTGCCTTCCCGGGGGACAACCCCCGGACCCCCGGCCGAAAGACGCGTGGGTCCCTCTCATGCGCGCAGCTCCTTGCCGGTCAGCTCCAGGAAGACGTCCTCCAGGGTGTGCCGCTCGACGGCTATCGCGTCCGGCATCACGCCGTTCTGCGCGCACCACGAGGCGACCGTGGCCAGCAGCTGCGGGTCGATCTTGCCGTGGACGCGGTAGATGCCGGAGGCGGGCTCCGAGGCGGCGCTGTCCGCGGGCAGTGCCTTGAGGAGGGAGGCGAGGTCGAGGCCGGGCCGGCCGGTGAAGCGCAGGCTGTTCTCGGCGCCGCCGCGGCACAGCTCGTCGGGGCTGCCCTGGGCGATCACCCGGCCGCCGTCGATGATCGCGACGTCGTCGGCGAGCTGTTCGGCCTCGTCCATGAAGTGGGTGGTGAGCACGCAGCTCACGCCGTCGGCGCGGAGTTCCCGTACGAGGTCCCAGGTGGCGCGGCGGGCCTGCGGGTCCAGGCCGGCCGTCGGCTCGTCGAGGAAGACCAGCTCCGGGCGGCCGACCACGGCCATGGCCAGCGCCAGCCGCTGCTGCTGGCCGCCGGAGAGCCGCCGGTAGGGCGTCCGGCCGCAGGAGCCCAGGCCCAGCCGGTCGATGAGCATGCCGACGTCGAGCGGGTGGGCGTGCAGGGTGGCGGTGTGCCGCAGCATCTCCTCGGCGCGGGCGCCCGCGTAGACGCCACCCGACTGGAGCATCACGCCGATCCGGGGGCGCAGCGCGGCCGCGTCGGCGACCGGGTCCAGGCCCAGGACGCGGACCGTGCCGGCGTCCGGGCGGCGGTAGCCCTCGCAGGTCTCGACGGTGGTGGTCTTGCCGGCGCCGTTGGGCCCGAGCACGGCGGTCACCGTGCCGTGGGCGACACTCAGGTCGAGCCCGTCCACCGCGGTCTTCGTCCCGTACCGCTTGACCAGGCCGGTGACCTCGACGGCCGGCGCCCGTCCGGGGGGCCGGGGAGTGCTCCCCGGGGAGGTGCTGCGCATGCCGCGCAGTCTACGAAGAACGGCCGCACCGCCGTCAGTGGGGGCTCGCCCCGTATCAGTGCGCGTCCTCGCAGGTCCGCGACCGGATCGCGGGCCAAGGGGCGGGGTTGAAATGAGGTGAACCTAAGTGATAGAGGCCACCATCCCGCCATCCGGACCGCGCTTGAATCGCTTTGACGAATTACGCAACAATGGCGTTGTGAAATACGCGAGCGAGGATCAGCGAGAGCCCGGGGTCGGCACGACCGCCGGGCCGGCCGCCTCCGCGCCCGGACCGGATGCCCGGGCGACGCCGGCCCCGCAGGCCGCCCCCGTGTCACACGACGAACAGCAGGGCACCCGCAACAGGGTCGCCCGTTCCATCCTCGACCACGGTCCGTCCACCGCCGCCGAGCTCGCCCTCCGTCTGGAGCTGACCCAGGCCGCCGTCCGCCGGCACCTGGACGCGCTGGTCGCCGAGGGCGTCGTCGAGCCCCGCGAGCAGCGGGTCTACGGCAGCCGCGGCCGCGGCCGCCCGGCCAAGGCCTTCGCCCTCACCGACTGTGGGCGGGACGCCTTCGACCAGGCCTACGACCAGCTCGCCTCCGACGCGCTGCGCTGGATCGCGCAGAGCGCGGGTGGCGGCGAGCAGGGCGAGGCGGCAGTCGCCGCTTTCGCCCGGGCCCGGCTGGCCGCCCAGGCCGAGGTCTACCGCGAGGCGGTCGACAGCGCCGACCCGGAGGCCCGCACCCAGGCCCTGGCGAGGGCGTTGACCGCGGACGGGTACGCTGCTACGGCGCGCAGCGCCCCCAACCCCCAGCTCGGTGAACAGCTCTGCCAGCACCACTGCCCGGTCGCACACGTCGCCGAGCAGTACCCGCAGCTGTGCGAGGCGGAGACCGAGGTCTTCTCCCGATTGCTCGGGACCCACGTACAGCGCCTTGCCACCATCGCCCACGGCGACGGGGTGTGCACGACCTTCGTCCCGAAGGCCGGCGTCGGCAAGGCAGCTCACCGAGCCGGTGAGCGCCCCCACCAGACCACGACATCATCTGCAAGCACGGCCGGGAGGAACCCCGCATGACGCTCCCCACGGAGACTGCTCACCCCGAACTCGAGGGTCTGGGCAACTACGAATACGGCTGGGCCGACTCCGACGTGGCCGGCGCTTCGGCGAAGCGCGGTCTCTCCGAGGACGTCGTCCGCGACATCTCGGCGAAGAAGAACGAGCCGGAGTGGATGCTCAAGCTGCGCCTCAAGGGCCTGCGGCTGTTCGACAAGAAGCCCATGCCCAACTGGGGCTCGGACCTGTCGGGCATCGACTTCGACAACATCAAGTACTTCGTCCGCTCCACCGAGCAGCAGGCCGCCTCCTGGGAGGACCTGCCCGAGGACATCAAGAACACCTACGACAAGCTCGGCATCCCCGAGGCGGAGAAGCAGCGCCTGGTCGCCGGTGTCGCCGCGCAGTACGAGTCCGAGGTCGTCTACCACCAGATCCGTGAGGACCTGGAGGCGCAGGGCGTCATCTTCCTGGACACCGACACCGCGCTGAAGGAGCACCCGGAGCTCTTCCAGGAGTACTTCGGCACGGTCATCCCGGTCGGTGACAACAAGTTCGCCTCGCTGAACACCGCGGTCTGGTCCGGCGGCTCGTTCATCTACGTCCCCAAGGGTGTCCACGTCGACATCCCGTTGCAGGCCTACTTCCGGATCAACACCGAGAACATGGGCCAGTTCGAGCGGACGCTGATCATCGTCGACGAGGACGCCTACGTCCACTACGTCGAGGGCTGCACCGCGCCGATCTACAAGTCGGACTCGCTGCACTCCGCGGTGGTCGAGATCATCGTCAAGAAGGGCGGCCGCTGCCGCTACACGACCATCCAGAACTGGTCGAACAACGTCTACAACCTGGTCACCAAGCGCGCCGTCGCCTACGAGGGCGCGACCATGGAGTGGGTCGACGGCAACCTCGGCTCCAAGGTGACGATGAAGTACCCGGCGGTCTACCTCATGGGCGAGCACGCCAAGGGCGAGACCCTGTCCATCGCCTTCGCCGGCGAGGGCCAGCACCAGGACGCCGGCTCCAAGATGGTCCACATGGCGCCGAACACCTCGTCCAACATCGTCTCCAAGTCGGTGGCGCGCGGTGGCGGCCGGACCTCCTACCGCGGTCTGGTCGAGATCGGCGAGGGTGCCGCGGGCTCCAAGTCCAACGTGCTGTGTGACGCCCTGCTGGTGGACACCATCTCCCGCTCGGACACCTACCCCTACGTCGACGTCCGCGAGGACGACGTCTCCATGGGCCACGAGGCGACCGTCTCCAAGGTCAGCGAGGACCAGCTGTTCTACCTGATGGCCCGCGGTCTGTCGGAGGACGAGGCCATGGCGATGATCGTGCGCGGCTTCGTCGAGCCGATCGCCCGTGAGCTGCCGATGGAGTACGCCCTGGAGCTGAACCGGCTGATCGAGCTGCAGATGGAGGGCGCGGTCGGCTGACCCGGCCGCCCGTCCCCGCCCGCAGCACCCTTCTTGACGCAGAAAGCGAGCACTACGACAGCCATGGCTGAGGCTCAGAACATCCCGGCGGGTTCCACGACCACCGGCTCCATCGCGGTGGCCGCGGAGTCCACCGTCGCCACCCGGATGAGCGCCCCGCCGTCCTACGACGTGGCGGACTTCCCGGTGCCGCACGGCCGCGAGGAGGAGTGGCGGTTCACCCCCCTCGCGCGCCTGAAGGGCCTGCACGACGGCTCCGCCGCGGCCGGCGGTCCCGACCTGAAGATCGACATCACCGCGCCCGAGGGCGTCACCCACGAGCTGGTCGACCGCGCCGACCCGCGGGTCGGCAAGGCCGGCAAGCCCGTCGACCGGGTCGCCGCCCAGGCGTACAGCTCGTTCGAGAAGGCCTCGGTGGTCACGGTCCCCAAGGAGACCGTGCTCAGCGAGCCCATCCGGATCTCGGTGCACGGCGAGGGCGGCACCGCCTTCGGCCACCAGGTCATCGAGCTCGGCGCGTTCGCCGAGGCGGTCGTGGTCATCGACCACACCGGTGACGCGGTGCTCGCCGCCAACGTCGACTACCTCCTCGGTGACGGCGCCAAGCTGACCGTCGTCTCCGTCCAGGACTGGGACGAGTCGGCCGTCCACACCGGCCAGCACAACGCCCTGGTCGGCCGGGACGCCACCTTCAAGTCCGTGGTCGTCACCTTCGGCGGCGACCTCGTCCGCCTGCACCCGCGCGTCACGTACGCCGGCCCCGGCGGCGAGGCCGAGTTCTACGGCCTGTACTTCACCGAGCAGGGCCAGCACCACGAGCACCGCCTCTTCGTCGACCACGAGGCGTCCAACTGCCGCTCGCACGTGACCTACAAGGGCGCGCTGCAGGGCGAGGACGCACACGCCGTCTGGATCGGCGACGTCCTCATCCGCGCCTCGGCCACCGGCACGGACACCTACGAGCTCAACCGCAACCTCGTCCTCACCGACGGCGCGCGGGTCGACTCGGTGCCCAACCTGGAGATCGAGACCGGCGAGATCGTCGGCGCCGGCCACGCCTCGGCGACCGGCCGCTTCGACGACGAGCAGCTCTTCTACCTGATGGCCCGCGGCATCCCCGCCGAGGAGGCCCGCCGGCTCGTCGTCCGTGGCTTCTTCGCCGAGCTGGTCCAGCAGATCGGCCTCCCGGACGTCGAGGAGCGCCTGATGAGCAAGATCGAGGCCGAGCTGGAAGCGTCCGCGGTATGAGCTACGTACGCGCAGCGGCGCTGAGCGAGCTGGAGGAGGACACCCCCAAGAGGGTGGAGATCGACGGCACGCCCATCTCCCTGGTCCGCACCGAGGGCGAGGTGTTCGCGATCAACGACATCTGCTCGCACGCGAACGTCTCCCTCTCCGAGGGCGAGGTCGAGGACTGCTCGATCGAGTGCTGGCTGCACGGTTCGAGCTTCGACCTGCGCACCGGCAAGCCGTCCGGCCTCCCCGCGACGCGCCCCGTCCCCGTTTACCCCGTAAAGATCGAAGGGGACGACGTGCTCGTCTCCGTCACCCAGGAGTCCTGAGTCACCCATGGCAACGCTTGAGATCCACGACCTGCACGTCTCCGTCGAGGCCGAGAACGGCCAGCGCGAGATCCTGAAGGGCGTCGACCTGACCGTGAAGCAGGGCGAGACGCACGCCATCATGGGCCCCAACGGCTCCGGCAAGTCGACCCTCGCCTACTCCCTCGCCGGTCACCCGAAGTACACGATCACCGGCGGCACCGTCACCCTCGACGGCGAGGACGTCCTCGCGATGTCCGTCGACGAGCGCGCCCGCGCCGGTGTCTTCCTCGCCATGCAGTACCCGGTCGAGGTCCCCGGCGTCTCCGTCTCCAACTTCCTGCGCACCTCCGCCACCGCGATCCGCGGCGAGGCCCCCAAGCTGCGGCTGTGGGTCAAGGAGGTCAAGGAGGCCATGGAGCGCCTGAACATGGACCCCGCCTTCGCCGAGCGCAACGTCAACGAGGGCTTCTCCGGCGGTGAGAAGAAGCGCCACGAGATCCTCCAGCTGGAGCTGCTCAAGCCGGCCATCGCGATCCTCGACGAGACCGACTCCGGTCTGGACGTCGACGCGCTGCGCATCGTCTCCGAGGGCGTCAACCGCGTCCGCGAGACCGGCCAGGTCGGCACCCTGCTGATCACTCACTACACGCGCATCCTGCGCTACATCAAGCCCGACCACGTCCACGTCTTCGCCAACGGGCGGATCGCCGAGTCCGGCGGCCCGGAGCTGGCGGACAAGCTGGAGGCCGAGGGCTACGAGGCATACGTGAAGGGTGGTACGACCGCGTGACACAGCTGCCGGGCCTCCTCGACACAGAGGCGATCCGTAAGGACTTCCCCCTCCTGGACCGCCAGGTCCACGACGGCCGGAAGATCGTGTACCTGGACAATGCGGCGACCTCGCAGAAGCCGCGCCAGGTCCTCGACGCCCTGAACGCCTACTACGAACGTCACAACGCCAACGTCCACCGCGGCGTGCATGTGCTCGCCGAGGAGGCCACGGCGCTGTACGAAGGCGCCCGTGACAAGGTCGCCGCCTTCATCAACGCGCCGAGCCGCGACGAGGTGATCTTCACCAAGAACGCCTCGGAGTCGCTCAACCTCGTCGCGAACATGCTCGGCTGGGCCGACGAGCCCTACCGCGTGGACCGTGAGACCGAGATCGTCATCACGGAGATGGAGCACCACTCCAACATCGTTCCGTGGCAGCTGCTCTCGCAGCGCACGGGTGCGCAGCTGAAGTGGTTCGGCCTGACCGACGACGGCCGCCTGGACCTTTCGAACATCGAAGAGGTCATCACCGAGCGGACGAAGATCGTCTCGTTCACGCTGGTCTCCAACCTGCTGGGCACCTTCAACCCGGTCGAGACGATCATCCGGCGGGCCCAGGAGGTCGGCGCGCTGGTCTGCATCGACGCCTCGCAGGCCGCCCCGCACATGGTGCTGGACGTGCAGGCGCTGCAGGCCGACTTCGTGGCCTTCACCGGCCACAAGATGTGCGGCCCGACCGGCATCGGCGTCCTGTGGGGCCGCCAGGAGCTGCTGGAGGACCTGCCCCCGTTCCTGGGCGGCGGCGAAATGATCGAGACGGTGTCCATGCACTCCTCGACCTACGCGCCGGCGCCGCACAAGTTCGAGGCCGGTACGCCCCCGATCGCTCAGGCCGTCGGCCTCGGCGCGGCCGTGGACTACCTCTCCTCGATCGGCATGGACAAGATCGCCGCCCATGAGCACGTGATCACCGAGTACGCCGTCAAGCGGCTGCTGGAGGTCCCCGACCTGCGGATCATCGGCCCGAGCTCGGCCGAGGACCGCGGGGCGACGATCTCCTTCACGCTCGGCGACATCCACCCGCACGACGTCGGCCAGGTCCTCGACGAGCAGGGGATCGCGGTCCGCGTGGGCCACCACTGCGCACGGCCGGTGTGCCTGCGCTACGGAATTCCTGCGACCACGCGAGCGTCGTTCTATCTGTACTCCACCCCGGCCGAGGTCGACGCCCTGGTCGAGGGCCTGGAGCACGTGCGGAACTTTTTCGGATGACCACGCACAGCGGACGAGGACGAGGACTGACTGAGCCGTGAAGCTGGATTCCATGTACCAGGACGTCATCCTGGACCACTACAAGCACCCTCATGGGCGCGGTCTTCGGGACGGCGACGCCGAGGTGCACCACGTCAACCCGACCTGCGGCGACGAGATCACGCTGCGGGTCCGCCTCGACGGCGCGACGATCGAAGATGTGTCCTACGAGGGGCAGGGCTGCTCGATCAGCCAGGCCAGTGCGTCGGTGCTCAACGACCTCCTGGTAGGCAAGGAGCTCGGTGAGGCGCAGAAGATCCAGGAGACGTTCCTGGAGCTGATGCAGTCCAAGGGCCAGGTGGAGCCGGACGACGCGATGGAGGAGGTGCTGGAGGACGCGGTGGCGTTCGCCGGCGTCTCCAAGTACCCGGCGCGCGTGAAGTGCGCCCTGCTGAGCTGGATGGCCTGGAAGGACGCCACGGCCAAGGCCCTCTCCGAGGAGGCGAAGACCGCATGACCGACACCCCGACCACCACCAAGCCGGCCTCGGAGGAAGAGGTCCGCGAGGCGCTGTACGACGTCGTCGACCCCGAGCTGGGCATCGACGTCGTCAACCTCGGGCTGATCTACGGCATCCACATCGACGACGCCAACATCGCCACCATCGACATGACGCTGACCTCCGCGGCCTGCCCGCTGACCGACGTCATCGAGGACCAGGCGAAGTCCGCCACGGACGGGATCGTCAACGAGCTGAAGATCAACTGGGTCTGGATGCCCCCGTGGGGCCCGGACAAGATCACCGACGACGGCCGCGAGCAGCTCCGCGCGCTGGGCTTCAACGTCTGATCGACGTCCGCCGGACCCCGCGGGTCCGCGGCAAACGTCACGGCCGTGCCCGCCAGTCACCGCTGGCGGGCACGGCCGTTTCGCGTTTCCGGGCCCGTGCGGTCAGTCGCCGGGCAGGCCCTTGGTCTCCGTGGTGGCGGCCCGCAGTGCCGGCGCCGCCGCGGCGAAGTAGCGGAAGAGCACGCGCAGTTCGTCCGCGCTGAAGGTCCGGAAGACCTCGGCCATCCGCCGCCGCGCCGGCCCGAAGGCCGCCTCGTCCTCCTCGTGCGGCAGCGGCAGCGGCTCGACGACCACCCGCCGCCGGTCCTCGGGGTCGGCGGCCCGGCGGGCCCGGCCGGCCCGTACCAGCCGGTCGACGAGCCGGGTGGTGGCGCTCTGGGAGAGCCCGATGCGCTCGGCGAGGGCGCCGGTGGTGAGCGGCCCGGTGAGCTCCAGGGTGTGCAGCGCGTAGAGGTCGGTGGGGTGCTGGCCGAGCACCTCCGCGGCGGCCTGGCCGTGCAGCACGGTGGCCGTGACATAGCCGCGATAGCTGTCGGCGTGCTGCTGCAGCAGGGCGTCGCGCTGCTGGTCGGACATCTCGCTCACCTTCCGGACGGAACCGTGACTCGCTCGCGGGGCCCGCGCCCTTACGGCCGGCCCCTTGCCACATCCTTGCATGCCTGCATATATTGCATGCGTGCATGCAAATATGCTGCAGTCACCAGTTTCCGCAGGGGGAGTCATGAACGCATCACCGGCAGGGACCACCCAGGACGCCGCGGCCGCCGTACGCGAGCGTTTCGCGGCGCACCGGCTCGCCTGGGGCGACGCCGACGCCTACGGCCGCTCGTTCACCGAGGACGCCGACTACATCACCTTCTACGGCGGCCGGCTCACCGGCCGCGAGGGGGTCGTCGAGGGCCACCGGGGGCTGTTCGCCGGCGTCCTTGCGGGCTCCCGCCTCTGGGCCGAGATCACCGGCCTCGCGTTCCTCGCCCCGGACGTGGCGCTGGTCCACGCCCGCGGCGCCGTCCTCAAGGGCCGCCGCGCCCGGCCGGGCCGCCGCGCGCTCTCCGTCCAGACGTACGTCCTGGTCCGCGAGCCGGACGGCGACTGGCGGATCCGGGCCTTCCACAACACCCGCCACCGGCCCCGCACGGAGGCACTGAGTGCCGCCCTGGCCCGCTGGGCCCCGAAGGCCCACTGACCGGGCCGCTGACCGCGTTTCCCGCGCTCGGTACGGTCGTCCGCATGGCTTATGTGATGCTCGCCGGCGCGATCCTGTCCGAGATCCTCGCGACCACCTCGATGAAGTACAGCGACGGCTTCAGCCGGCTGTGGCCGTCGCTGGGCACCGCGGTGGGGTACGTGATCGCCTTCGCGCTGCTCGCCCAGGCCCTCAAGTCGATGAGCATGGGCACCGCGTACGCCATCTGGGCCGGCGTCGGGACCGCGCTGATCGCGGCCATCGGCATGGTGTTCCTGGGGGAGAGCGCCAGCGCACCGAAGGTCCTCGGGGTGCTGCTGGTGATCGCCGGGGTCGTGGTGCTGAACCTGGACGGGGCGCACTGACGACCTCGGCGGCACGGCCGGCGGCGGACTCGTGCGGCCCTACGAAGCGGGTTGTGCGACCGTACGGGCCGGGCCCGAGCACTGAGACCGGTTCGCCTCGACGGGCGCCCTCCGGTTAGGTTTCCCGCATGACCGATGCTGCTACCTCCGCTTCACGCACGACCGGCGCCGTCGCCGCCGGGCTCGCCACCGTCACCTCCGACGGCACCGTTCTCGACACCTGGTTCCCGGCCCCCGAGCTGGTGACCGTGACCGCCGAGGGCCCCGGCCCGGCCGGCACCGAGCGCCTGGACGACGAGCGCGCCACCGACCTGCTGGGCGCCAACGTCCTCAAGGCGATCGGTCCCGACCCGGTCCGCGAGGTCGAGGTCGTGGCCGTCCGTACAGTCATCGCCTCGCTCGACGACAAGCCGCTGGACGCGCACGACGCCTACCTGCGTCTGCACCTCCTCAGCCACCGCCTGGTCAAGCCGCACGGGCAGAACCTCGAAGGCATCTTCGGCGCGCTGGCGAACGTCGCCTGGACCTCGCTGGGCCCGGTGCCGGTCGACCGGCTGGAGACGGTGCGGCTGAACGCCCGCGCCGAGGGCCTCCACCTCCAGGTCACCAGCGTCGACAAGTTCCCGCGGATGACCGACTACGTCGCGCCCGCCGGCGTGCGGATCGCCGACGCCGACCGGGTCCGCCTCGGCGCCCACCTCGCCGCCGGCACCACCGTCATGCACGAGGGCTTCGTCAACTTCAACGCCGGGACGCTCGGCACCTCCATGATCGAGGGCCGGATCAGCGCCGGCGTGGTCATCGGTGACGGCTCCGACGTCGGTGGCGGCGCCTCCACCATGGGCACCCTCTCGGGCGGCGGCAAGCAGATCATCTCGGTCGGCGAACGCTGCCTGCTCGGCGCCGAGTCCGGCATCGGCATCGCCCTGGGCGACGAGTGCGTCGTCGAGGCCGGTCTGTACGTCACCGCGGGCACCCGGGTCACCCTGCCCGACGGCCAGATCGTCAAGGCCCTGGAGCTGTCCGGCGCGGACAACATCCTCTTCCGCCGCAACTCCACCACCGGCGCCGTCGAGGCCCGCCCGAACAAGGCGGTCTGGGGCGGCCTGAACGAGATCCTGCACAGCCACAACTGACGGTCCGATCCCCCCTGACGGGCCGGCCCTCGACGGGGCGGTGGCGCACCTTCGGTGAAGCGGAGGGCGGTCCGGCGGAAACCTTTCCGCCGGACCGCCCTTTGCGTGGTGACCGCCCCGTCCACACCGTCGCAGGCACCCTCTAGGCTGGGCGTCATGCGTGATCTTGTAGCGGGGATGCGGTATCTGGGCGAGGGGCAGCGCTGGGTCGCCCGGCACGGCCGGTGGTGGGGGTTCGGGCTGATCCCGGCGCTGATCGCGCTGGTGCTCTACGCCGGGGTGCTCACCGCGCTGGCCATCTGGTCCGGTGATCTCGCCGCCTGGGCGACGCCGTTCGCCGACGACTGGGGCTCGCCCTGGCAGCAGCTGCTGCGCGGGGTGTTCGTGGCGCTGCTGCTGGCCGGCGGACTGACGTTGTCGGTGCTGACCTTCACGGCGGTCACCCTGCTGATCGGCGACCCGTTCTACGAGTCGCTCTCGGAGCAGGTCGAGCAGAGCGAGGGGTCCTGCCCGCCCGGCCCCGACCGGCCGCTGTGGCGGGAGATCGCGCTCGCGCTGCGGGACAGCGTCCATGTGCTGCTGCGCGCGGCCGGCTTCGGCGTGCTGCTGTTCGTCCTCGGCTTCGTGCCCTTCCTCGGCCAGACCGTGGTGCCCGCGATCGGCTTCTGTGTCTCCGGGTTCTTCCTCACCGTCGAGCTGACCGCGGTGGCGATGCAGCGCCGGGACGTCCCGGTGCGCGCCCGGCTGCGGCACCTGCGCGGTCGCAAGGCGCTCGCGGTCGGCTTCGGCACCCCGCTCGTGCTGCTCTTCCTGATCCCGTTCGTCGCGGTCGTCCTGATGCCGGGTGCGGTGGCCGGCGCGACGCTGCTGGTGCGGGACCTGCTGCCGGAGGAGAACGGGAACGGGGACGAGGGCGGCGACCGGGGCGCGGACGGGGCCGCGGGCCGCGTCGAGGGTGCGGCCCCGGCCGGCGTCGGCCCCCTCCCGGCTAGCCCGGTACCCCCGCCGGCACCGCACTTTCCACCGCCTCCGCGTCCGCAGTCCGGTCCAGGGCCGTCCGCAGGGCGTCCACCAGCCGGCTGGTGAGCGCGGCGTCCGCGTCCAGCAGGGGCCCGCGGACCGGCCCGGCCGGCAGCCCGAGGTGCGTCAGCAGGGCCTTCACGGCGACCGTGCCGGGCGTCCCGGACCCGGTCACCGCCTCGATGAGCGGGATCAGGGCGAGCTGGCGGCGGGCCGCGCCGGCGGTGTCGCCCGCGTCGTAGGCATCGAGGACCGCCCGCACCGCCCGCGGCGCCACATTGCCGGCCGTGCTGACGCAGCCGGCGCCGCCCAGCGCGCGCAGCGGCAGGATCTGCTCGTCGCAGCCCGCGTAGTACGCGAGATCCGTCGCGGCCAGGACCTTCGCCGACTTCAGCAGGTCGTAGCCGCAGTCCTTGACCGCCGCGATCCGCGGGTGGCCGGCCAGTCGCAGCAGGGTGTCCGCGGTCAGCGCGGTGCCGGTGCGGCCGGGGATGTCGTAGAGCATCACCGGCAGCCCGGTGGCGTCCGCGACCGTGCGCAGATGGTGCGCGACAGCCTCCTGCGGGGGCCGCGAGTAGTACGGCGTGACCGCCAACAGGCCGTGCGCGCCCGCCCGTTCGGCGCTGCGGGCCAGTTCGACGGTGTGCCGGGTGTCGCTGGTGCCGACCCCGGCGGTGATCCAGGCCCGGTCGCCGACCGCCTCGGCGACGGCCCGCAGCAGGGTCTCCTTCTCGGCGTCCGAGGTGGTGGGGGACTCGCCGGTGGTGCCGCTGAGGACGAGCGCGTCACAGCCGCCCTCGTCGACGAGCCGGGTGGCGAGCCGCTGGGCGCCGTCCGGGTCCAGCTCCCCGTCCGCGGTGAACGGGGTGATCATGGCGACCGCGGTACGGCCGAAGGGGGTGGGGTTCTCCATGCCGGAAGTGTGAAGGCCCATCATCTTTCACGTCCACTTAGTTGTTCTTGCGCGATTCTTAAGTGATGCCATGTAGTTGATGGCTTGATGGTCCGTGCCGCGCTGCCGGTGGCTCCGCGCCCCGCAAACGCGGGGCGGCCGCCGCACCTGTCGGTGCGACGGCCGCCGGGCTGCTGAGGCCCATCACGCGTCAGTCAGGCCATTCCGCGAACGCTTCAGGTCCTGGGTCCGCTCGGACGCGGACTCCTCCGACGACTTCGGCTTCCGCTGGTCGGCGCGCCGCTCCGCGGCACGGTCCTTGTTGCCCGACTTACGGTTCTGCGCCTTCGGCATGATGACTCCCTATGTCTCGCCGAATGTTGCTTACCTGCCCAGTACCGCACCCCCGGCCGGGATCGGCTCCCGGACGTGGGCCGGTGGAGTGACGGACAGGTCACTCGGGGTGACGGAAGAGGGGGAGTGCGGGCCTCACGGCTTGATCCGCAGCACCTGCGGATCGTGGTCGCTGGCCTGGTCGGCGTACTCGGCGTTGATGTGCACGATGTCGTAGTCCGGCCTGGTCAGGTGGCGGCTGGTGAGCATGTGGTCGAGCACCTGCGAGTTGCCGCTGTAGACGTAGCCGTAGCGTTCCGCCGCCGGCAGCCCCTTCACCAGGTCCGTCAGGACGCCACCGGCGGTGAGGTCCTTCAGGGCCGGCGAGAACTGGTAGTCGTTGAGGTCACCGGCCACCACCACGTCCGCCTTGGGGTCCTTGGCCAGCAGGTCCTTCACGAAGGCGTTCACCAGCTTCGCCTGCGCGGTGCGCTGGGTCTCCGAGGAGCGGACCGGCGGCTGGAAACGGCTGTCCAGGCCCTGGTCGCCGCCCTTGGAGTTGAAGTGGTTGGCGATCACGAAGATCCGGCTGCCCGGGCGGCTCTTGAGCGAGAACTGCCCGGCCAGCGGCTTGCGGCTGGTCTTCCACGCCGGGTCGGCCGGCGCGATCCGGCCCGGGGAGGCGGACAGCGCGGCCCGGCCGTGGTCACCGACCACCGTGACCGGGGTGGTGGCGTCGCCGCCCTTGACGTCCGTGAACGACACCCGCGCCGGGTTGAACAGGAACGCCACCCGGATGTTGCCGCCCGGCTGACCGCCGTCCTGGTCGTTGACCGGGTCGATCGCCCGCCAGTCGTACGCCGGGCCGCCGGCCGCCTTGATCGCGTCGGTGAGCTTCTTCAGGGTGGAGCCGGCGGTGACCGTGCCGTCGTCCTTGGCGCCGCTGTCGTCCTGGACCTCCTCCAGGGCGACGACGTCCGGGGCCGCCAGGTTGTGCACCAGCGCCTTGGCCAGCCGGTCGAACTTCGCCTGCGGGTTGTCCGGCGCGAGGTTCTCGACGTTGTACGTGGCCACCGCCAGCTCGCCGGACTTCTGCTTGCGGGTGGTCTCCGGCTTCGGGCCGTTGCCGGTGAGCTTGCCCAGCTCGGTGGCCTGGAGGGTGTAGCCGCCGAAGTTGTCGTAGTCCAGCGGCCCGGCCGTGGTGCCGGCCAGCGTGTCGCCGACGTCGGCCACCGGGAACGGCCGCTCGGAGAAGGGGATCAGCGACGCCACCTTCACCCGGCCGCCGTTGGGGTCCGCGTACGAACGGTAGAGGGTGCCGCCGCGCGGGGTGCGGTTGTGGCCGGGCTCGGCGGTCACCCACAGCTCGTGGTACTGGTTCGTCGGGCCGACGACCCGGGCGCCGCCGACCGCGACCCGCATGCCCTCCAGCGACTCGTAGCGGTCCAGCGCGTAGGAGCCGGGGCGCAGCTTCAGCGACTCGATGCTCTTGCCGCCCGCGTCGGGGGCGTAACGGTTCGGCACCGAGGCGGAGTTGAGCGTGAACGCGGCCGGCAGCGGGTTGCCCGACGAGTCGGTCTTCCAGGTCGCCTTGGTGATCTCGGTGACGGACTGCAGGCCGGCGTCCTTGCCGCCCGGGTAGTACTCGCTGACCGTGCCGGAGAACGTGATCGCGTCACCGACCGAGACCTTCGGGGTCTCCTTGCCGGTGAAGACGAAGACCGCCTCGCTGGTGGCCGGGTCGTCGTCCGGGTGCGGGTCCTGCACCCAGAAGCCGCGCGAGGAGCCGAACGCCCGGACGGCGGTGACCGTACCGGGCACGTCGCTGACCTGCTTACCGGCCAGCGGGGATATTCGGGTGCTGCCCTGGATGTCGTGGATCCGGGCGCCGGCCGCCGAAGCGGACTGGGTGGCGGTCAGCAGTCCACCGGCGAGGGCGGCCGCCACGACCGCGCCGATGGCGGCCGGTCTGCGGAGCGGACGACGGGACGGCATGCATGCCTCCGAGGGAAGAGGGGGGTGGAAAGAGTGCGTGCGGAGCCGGAACGGCGTCACGCTACGCGCGTCAATCTCTTGTGCGGGCAAGGGAGTTGTCAAGGTTTCGCCGGTGACCGGCGGGCGGCGCGGGGGTGAACCGCCCGAGATACGGAGAATTCCGTCTACGCTGGGGCGGCGCCCTCCCCGGAGCTACCGCTGGGAGGTACCCCCAGCCGTAGTCCGTTCCGAGGAGCTGAGCACCCGATGTCCGCAGACCGTCCCACCCTGCCGCCGGTGCGGCTGCTCTCCGAGGCGGAACTGGCCCGGGACGCGCTCAGCGCCCCCCTGATGTCCCGGGCCGTCCGGCTCGCCCGCTGGGCCGAGCGGGGCGTCCCGGTCGGTGCCGGTGGCGAGATCCTCCATGACGCGCTGGCCGCCGCCACCGAGCACCTCGGTCTGACCGCCGACGAGGACGGCCCGGCCTGCACCGCCGAGGCGTGGCAGCTGGCGGTGGACACCGGCCTGGTCGAGATCGAGGAGACCCCGGAGGCCGACGGGACGACGGCCGGGGACGGGGCCGGGCCCGACGACGACGCCGCGGTCGGCACCGCCACCCCCGGCGAGGAGCTCGCCCTGCTCACCTCCGGAGGCCCGCAGGACGTCCTCGACATCTGGCTGTCCGGTATGGAGACGGTGCTCGCCGACGCGGCCGCGCCCGACCTCGCCGATCTCGCCGACCAGCTCGCCGAGGGCGGTGAGCTGGACCTGGACGCCCTCGACTGGAACCCGGAGGAGGAGGCCGAGCTGCTCGACGGCATCCTCGGCAACCTCTACCTCCTCACGGCCCTGGCCGAGGGCCCCGACCAGAGCGTCCCGCTGCCCGCGCTGGCCGCCTCCATGATCGTCCCGGACGACATGGACGAGCCCACCGACGACGTCCTCGAAGAGGTCTCCGAGGCGATGATGCGGCTCGACGACCAGTTCCGGGTGCTGGAGCCGATCGGCCTGGTCGCGTACCGGCCGGTCGACGAGGCGCTCATCGAGGAACTGGACGAGGAGGGCGAGACGGTCAGGGCGGCCGAGCCCCTCACCGACGAGGACGTCTCCCGCTACGGCCTGGTCCGCCTCACCCCGCTCGGCGTCTACGCGGTCCGCGCCCGGCTGCTGGACGCGGGCGCCGACGCCCCGGCGGTCGGCGACCTCACCGGCAAGGGCGCCGACGTCCTCCTCGACGCGCTGCCCGACTACCCCGAGGCGCACGCCCAGGCCGAGTCCGAGCAGTGGCTCGCCGCCCGCGCCCCGCTCGACGCCGCCCGCGAGCTGCTCGGCGCCGCCCGCGGCGACGACGAGGGCGCCCCGCGCCGCCGGCTCGCCGCCCAGCAGACCCTCTCGCTGGTCGCCCCGGACGCCGAGGCCGCGCTGCGCGAGGTGCTCGACGACCGGCAGCTGGGCGGTCTGGCCAGGGTCTGGCTGGCCGAGCGCGGGCTGCCCGGCATCCCCGAGCCGTCCCAGGACATGATCTTCTGGCTGACGGTCGACACCATCGCCGCCCAGCTGGCCGGCGCGGACGAGGGCACCGAGGCCGAGCTGCGCGACCTGGTCCAGGGCCTGACCGAGCAGCACAGCGGCTTCTTCGACGCCGCCTGGCGGGTGGACCACCCGGCCACCGCCGACGTCCTGGAGGCCATGGGCCGGCTGCACCCGGACAAGAAGGCCGCCAAGGAGGCCCGCAAGGCCGCGTTCAAGGCGCGCTCCCGGCAGTCGAACTGAGCGGTCTTCCGTCGGGGCCGGTCCACAGGCGGGAAACACCGCCCGGGCCGGCCCCAACTGCTTCCTGGATGTCGCGCCGCGTTCAACTGGAGTTCGACGACGCACGGGAGCGTGTGCGGCGCAGGCACAGGGGAGTAGAACCGGCCATCTTGGAGATGACAATGCCGCTCACCCGGAGAGACTTCGCCAAGCGTTCCGCCCTCGCCGGCGCGGGGGTCGCGCTGGCCGGCAGCGCCGGCGTACTGGCCACCGCGCCCGGCGCGCTCGCCGCGGACGCGGCACCGGCCGCGGACGGCACGGCGGACGGCCCCGGCCACCCGGCCGGCTACGGCCCGCTCCTGCCCGACCCGGACGGCATCCTCGCCCTCCCCGCCGGGTTCTCGTACAAGATCGTCACCCACTCCGGCGTCACCAAGCTGGACAGCGGCGAGTCCACACCGTCCAACCACGACGGCACCGGCACCTTCGCCGGCCACCGCGGCACCACCCTCCTGGTCAACAACCACGAGCTGAAGGGCCCGCGCGGCGACTGGCCGCACCCGGTCCCGCTCGCCGCCGGACTGGTCTACGACCCGGCCGCGGCCGGCGGCTGCACCGTCGTCGAGGTCGCCAAGGACGGCACCCCGGTCGGCGAGTGGGTCGGCATCGCCGGCACGTCCACCAACTGCGCGGGCGGCACCACGCCTTGGGGCACCTGGCTCACCTGCGAGGAGACCGAGGACAAGGCCGGCCAGCACGGCATGACCAAGGACCACGGCTACGTCTTCGAGGTCGACCCGCACGACCGGCGGGCTGGCCAGGACCCGAAGCCCGTCAAGGCGCTGGGCCGTTACGCCCACGAGGCCGTCGTCATCGACCCCCGGCGCGGCCACGCCTACCTCACCGAGGACGCCGCCGGCCCCAACGGCCTCTTCTACCGCTGGACCCCGCCGCAGGGCTTCCACCACGGCCGCGGCCGACTGCGCACCCTCGCCGACGACGCCGGTGTGCTCCAGGCCTTCAAGTGCTTCGACTCCGGCGGCCGGTTCGTCGACGACCTCTCCCGCGCCACCCGGCCCGGCACGGTCTACGGCGTCGACTGGATAGACGTCCCCGACCGCGACGCCCGGACCACCTCCGTCCGCAAGCAGTTCAAGGACACCGAGATCACCCGCGCCCGCAAGCTGGAGGGCCTGTGGTGGGGGGACGGCGGCGCCTACGTGGTGTCCTCCTACGCCCGCGAGGAGAGCCCGGTCCAGCACGACGGGCAGGTCTGGTTCTACGACCCGCGGCGGCGGACCCTGACCCTGAAGGTGCTGCTCGGCGTCAACCCCGACCCCGGCAAGGACGGCGCGTTCGACGGCCCGGACAACATCACCGTCTCGCCCTACGGCGGCCTGATCATCGCCGAGGACGGCGAGGGCGTCCAGCACCTCTTCGGCGCCACCGAGGACGGCCGCACCTACCCGCTGGCCCGCAACGAACTCAACATCGGCACCGCCGAGGAGCCCGAGTACAGCGAGTTCACCGGCCCGGTCTTCTCCCCGGACGGCCGCACCCTCTTCGCCAACATCCAGGAGCCCGGCATCATGCTGGCCATCACCGGCCCCTGGAAGCGGCACGGCCGCCGGGCCTAGCCCGCCGCCGTCAGCAGGTAGTAGTCCAGCAGCCGGGTCTCGTACGCCGTCAGATAGCGGCGTGGCCACCCGCCGGAGAGCTCGGGCTGCTGGGCCATGTACCGGTCGTACCCCTCCCACACCGCGTCGCCGATCGGCCGTACCACGACGTCCCGCAGCCCCGCCCCGGCCAGCGTCCCGGCGAACTCGTCGATCACATGCGGTACGTCCAGCCCGTCGGCGTACGGCGGCAGCAGCCCCGGCAGCTCCCGGGCGGCCCCCGGGGTACGGGCGAAGAACGTGGTCAGCGCCAGCCGGCCACCGGGCCGCAGCACCCGCGCCGCCTCCCGGGCGAAGGCGGCCGGGAAACGGAAGTGCTGCACGGCCTCGACGGAGTACAGGCAGTCGACGGCATCCGCGGGCAGCGGCATCCGCTGGGCGGCCCCCAGCACGAACGTCAGCCGCCCGGCGCCGCCCGCGCCACCGGCGAGCAGCTCGGCGTGCGCCGCCCGGGCCCGGGCGATCTGGTCGGGGTGCGCGTCCAGACCGATGACCGGATCCAGCCCGAACTCCCGCAACGCCAGCACACAGCCCAGCCCGCGCCCGCAGCCGGCCTCCAGGGCACTGCGGCCGCGCGCCTCGCCGAACGTGCCGAGCACCAGGCGGTAGAGGTCCTGCTCGCTGCGCACCCGGTCCGCCTCGGTCAGCACCCGGCCGGTCAGATCGCCCAGTCCCGCCCAGTAGCCGAAGTTGATGAACCCGCCGGCGAAGGCGGGCACGGTGGCCAGGTCCCATTCGCCGTAGACCCTCGCGACCCGCGGCGGGAGGTCCGGCGTGGCCGCTGGGCCGTCCGGGTGGCCGGCGGCCCCGGCCGGGCCGGTCTCCGGCTGCTGCTGCGCCATGGGGGAGGCTCCTTCCGCGGCCGGCGGGCGGGACGGGAATCCTGGGGGCGGCGGGACGTTGAAGCAGGGGTGGTGAACTCGACGACACGGACGACACAATTTTCGGTCCTGGACCGCTCCCGCACCAGGGAAGGGCACCCGGCGGCGGCCGCCCTGCGGGACACGGTGGCGCTGGCCCGCCGCGTCGAGGAGCTCGGCTACCACCGCTTCTGGGTCTCCGAGCACCACAGCGTGCCCGGCGTGGCCGGCTCCGCGCCGACCGTGCTCGCCGCCGCGGTGGCCGCCGCGACGTCCCGGATCCGGGTCGGCACCGGCGGGGTGATGCTGCCCAACCACCGGCCGCTGGTGGTCGCCGAGCAGTTCGGGGTGCTGGAGTCGCTCTTCCCCGGCCGGATCGACATGGGGCTCGGCCGGTCGGTCGGCTTCACCGGCGGGATCCGCCGCGCCCTGGGCACGGACAAGGACGCCACCGACGACTTCGGGGCCCAACTCGCCGAGCTGATCGGCTACTTCACGGGCGAGCAGACCGCCCATCCCGAGGTCCACGCGCGGCCCGCGGAGGGGCTGCAGGTCCCGGCGTTCGTCCTGGCGACCGGGGCCGGCGCGCGGATCGCCGCGGCGGCCGGGCTGGCGCTGGTCATCGGCGACGTCCGCGGCCGGCAGCAGATGCTGGACGCCATCGACGGCTACCGCCAGGACTTCCGGCCCTCGCCGCTGTGGGAGCGCCCGTACGTGGTCGTCTCCGGGACGGTGGCGGTCGCGGACACCGAGGCGGCGGCGCGCCGGCTGCTGCTGCCGGAGGCCCGCGCGCTCGCCCACTCCCGCACCCACGGCGTCTTCCCGCCGCTGCGGCCCGCCGAGGACGGCCCGGCGGCCACGGCCGGCATGTCCGACCGTGAGCGCGGCTTCTACGAGGACGCCCTGCGCGGGCACGTGCACGGCACGGAGGAGCAGGTTGCCGACGCCCTCGGCACGCTGATCGACCGCAGCGGCGCGGACGAGGTGCTGGTCACCACCAGCACCTACGACCGCGCGGCGCTGACCGAGTCGTACGAGCGGCTGGCGCGGGTCGCCGGGCTCACAGTGCCTGACCGGCGGGTTTGACCATCCCGCGGACCGTGCGGGCGTCGACGAACTCGCCCATGGCGGTCATCTCCCACTCGCCGGAGAACTGGCGGATCAGCTTGGCCATCATCACGCCGGTGCGCGGTTCGCCGTGGGTGAGGTCGAAGCGGACCAGTTCCTCGCCGGTCTGGGCGTCCAGCAGGCGGCAGTACGCCTTGGCGACGTCGGAGAACTTCTGGCCGGAGAAGGAGTTCACGACGAAGACCAGGCCGGTCACCTCCGGGGGCACCCCGCCGAGGTGGACGGTGATCGCCTCGTCGTCGCCGGCGCCCTCGCCGGTGAGGTTGTCGCCGGAGTGCTGGACCGCACCACCGAGGATCATCAGCTTGCCGAAGAAGCAGTTGTCGATCTTCTTGCGGTCCGGGCCGTAGGCGATGACCGAGGCGTCCAGGTCGATGTTCTTGCCGCGGAAGGCGGGCTCCCAGCCGAGGCCCATCCGCACCGAGCCGAGGAGCGGGCGGCCGCCCTTGACCAGCGAGACGGTCTGGTTCTTCTGCAGGCTGACCCGGCCCTTGTCGAGGTTGACCTTCCCGGAGCCGGGCGCCGGGGCGGGCGCGGGCGCGGCGGCCGGCGGGGGTGCCACCGGGGCCGGGGCGCCGGCGGGCGGGCCCCACTGGCCGGCCGGGGCCGGGGGAGTGGCCGGTGCCGGCGGGGCGGCAGGCGTGAACGGGGCCGCCGGGGTGGCGGGGGCGGCGGCCGGGGCGGCCGGCTCCTCGACGCTCACGCCGAAGTCGGTGGCGATCCCGGCCAGGCCGTCGGCGTAGCCCTGGCCGACCGCGCGGACCTTCCAGGCCCCGGCCCGGCGGTAGATCTCGACGACCACCAGTGCGGTCTCCGCGCCCAGCCGCGGCGGGGTGAAGGTGGCGATCAGGCTGCCGTCGTCGGCGTTGCGGACGGTGCCGGTCGGCTCGGTGCCCGCGAACGTCGCGCCGGGGGCGTCCGGGCTCGCGGTGACCACGATCTTCTCGATGGCGTCGGGCACCGCGGCGGTGTCCACCGTGATGGTGTCGCCGCCGGCCGCCGCGGAGTACGTCACACCGGGGCCCGTGGGCTGGTTGTAGAACACGAAGTCGTCGTCGGAGCGCACCTTGCCGTCGGGGCCGAGCAGCAGGCCCGAGACGTCCAGCCGTACGGGGGCGGTGACGTCCACCGCGACCCGTACGGCGGTGAGCGGGAGGTTCGAGCCAGGAGTCATAGCGGTCATGCCGGGACCAACGATCGGTTCGCCTTTGCGGTTCCATTACCCGCGGCCGGCCGGCCGCCGGGCCGCCGCACCGTCGTCCTCACCGTCGTTCGCGGGAGTTGCCGAACAGCAGCCGGTAGGCGATCAGCAGGACCAGCGCACCGGCGACCGAGGCGATCCACATGGACGGTTCGCCGAAGTCCTTCGGTATCGGGCGGTGCAGGAACTTGGTGGACAGCCAGCCGCCGATGAAGGACCCCACGATGCCGATCAGGGTCGTGCCGACGATCCCGCCCGGGTCGCGCCCCGGCAGCAGGACCTTGGCGATGATGCCCGCGATCAGCCCCAGTACGAGCCAGCTGACGATGCCCATGATGCGTTCCTCGTTCCTGCGCGTGTGTGCGTGCCCGGCGGGGTGCCGGTGCACAGACGAGGACGCCGGCCGGGCGGCGCGGGTTCCGTGCCGTGGTCCGTACCACGTGCGCACCGCCCGGGCCGGCGGCCGGCGCTCAGTGGGGCCACTGGGGCGGATCGGTGCAGAAGGAGCCGCCGAGATGGGCGTGTTCCGGATTGTCGGCGTCCAGTTCGCCCTGGGCGGCGAGGAGTTCGGCGGCGTACAGCTCGGCGTCGTCCCTCGGCTCGTACCCGAGGGCGCGGGCGGACGACAGGTCCCACCACAGGCGGGTGTTGGCGGAGGAGCCGTGGACGACGGTGTGGCCGACGTCCGGCGCGGTGAGCGCGGCGTGCAGCAGACGGGCCGCGTCGGCCGGGCTCAGCCAGGTCGACAGCATCCGCACCGTGGTCGGTTCCGGGCAGCAGGAGCCGATCCGGACGGACACGGTCTCGATGCCGTGCAGGTCCCAGTAGAGCGAGGCGAGGTCCTCGCCGAACCCCTTGGAGAGGCCGTAGTAGGTGTCCGGGCGGCGGGGGGTGTCCACCCCGATCGCGCCGGAACCGTCCGCCGGGCGAGGGGTGAAGCCCACCGCGTGGTTGGAGGAGGCGAAGACGATCCGGCGGACGCCCGCCTCGCGCGCCGCCTCGTAGAGGTGGTAGGTGCCCTCGATGTTGGCGCGCAGGATCTTCTCGAACGGCGCCTCCAGTGAGATCCCGGCGAAGTGGACGATCGCGTCGACCCCGCGCACCGCCTCGCGCAGCGCCTCCTTGTCGGCCAACTCGGCGGTGATGACCTCCGGTCCGCCCGCCGCGTCCTCGATGTGCCGGATGTCCTCGAGGTTCTCGATGTTCTCGATGGTTCGCTGGTCGAACAGGCGCAGCCGGTACCCGTAGGGCGGCAGCAGCTCGCGCATCAGGGTGCCGAGCCCGCCGGCGGCGCCGGTGAGCAGGACGGTGCGGGGTGCGGTCATGGGGCGGTGGACTCCTCGGGCGGTGGGGCGGACGGCTCCCGTGCGGCACGGAAGGGCGCATTCGAGGGCGGCGTTCGATGGCGGATTCATGTCCATGCGGATTCATGTCCGTGGACGCCACACGCTAAGGAGGGCGCCATGGCCGGTCAAGACATGTGACGGATCGGGTAAATCGGCTTGTAATCCCGCTGATGTCAGGGGAGTTGGGCATCCTTGACCGTGGAGGTCGGCTGCTCTAGCGTGAACGCGGTTCAGGGTTATGGACGTCGATCAGAAACATGCACGTACTGCGATGTGCGGGCATGTCAGGGAGAGCCCAGTGACCGCACCCCCTCCTCCCGCCGCAGCCGGCCCCCGGCTCGCCGACCGCCTCGACGGACCGCTGTTCTTCCCCGTGACCGCGTACGGCCCCGACGGCAGCCTGGACCTGACGGCCTTCCGCGCCCACGTACGGAGCGGCATCGACGCGGGCGCGGCCGCGGTCTTCGCCTGCTGCGGCACCGGCGAGTTCCCCGCGCTCGACCCCGAGGAGTTCGCCGACTGCGTCGCGGCCGCGGTCGAGGAGACCGCCGGCCGGGTGCCGGTGATCGCCGGCACCGGCTACGGCACCGCGCTCGCCGTCCACTTCGCCCGCCTCGCCCACCGGGCGGGCGCCGACGGACTGCTCGCCCTGCCGCCCTACCTCGTCGTGGCCGGGCAGGACGGCCTGCTGCGGCACTACACCGCCCTCGCCGCCGCCACCGAGCTGCCGGTCATCGTCTACCAGCGCGACAACGCCGTCTTCGCCCCGTCCACCGTCGTCGCCCTGGCCCGCACCCCCGGCATCATCGGCCTCAAGGACGGGCTGGGCGACCTCGATCTGCTGCAGCGCATCATCAGCGCGGTCCGCACCGAAGCCCCGGGCGAGGACTTCCTCTACTTCAACGGCCTGCCCACCGCCGAACTCACCGGCCCCGCCTACCGGGGCCTGGGTGTGCACCTCTACTCCTCCGCCGTCTTCGCCTTCGCCCCCGAGATCGCCCTCGCCTTCCACCGGGCGCTCGCCACCGGCGACCACGACACCGTGCAGCGGCTGCTGGACGGCTTCTACCGGCCGCTGGCCGAACTCCGCAACCAGGGCCGCGGTTACGCCGTCTCGCTGGTCAAGGCGGGTGTCCGGCTGCGCGGCCTGGACGTCGGCGAGGTCCGGCCCCCGCTGTCCGAACCGGCCCCGGCGCACCGGAAGCAGCTGGCCGCACTGCTCCACCACGGCCTGGAGCTGGCCGCGGCGGTACCCGGGACCGGCGCCTGATGCGCGCCGCCGCCTTCCTCTACCCCTGGGACGTCATCGGCGACCCGGACGCCCCGGCCCGCCTCGCCGGCCTGGGCATCGACCAGGTGTCCCTGGCCGCCGCCTACCACTCCACCCGCGCCCTCACCCCGCGCCACCCGCGCCACCGCATCGTCACCGCCCGGCACTCCGCCGTCCTCTACCCGCCGGACCCCGCCCGCTGGTCCGGCCGGGAGCTCCGCCCCTACGCCCAGGACTGGGTGGCCGGCCCCGACCCCTTCGGCGCGGCCGCCCGGGCGCTGGCCGACGCGGGCCTGGAGGTGCACACCTGGGTCGTTCTGGCGCACAACTCCCGCCTGGGCGCCGAGCATCCGTCCCTCGTCGTCCGCAACGCCTACGGGGACGCCTACCCGTGGGCGCCGTGCATCGCCCGGCCCGAGGTGCGCGGCTACCTCGTCGACCTCGCCGCCGAGGCCGCGGTCCGCCCGGGCGCCCGCGGTACGGAACTGGAGTCCTGCGGTTGGTACGGGCTGGCCCATCTGCACGCCCACGACAAGATCGCCGGAGTGCCGCTGTCCGCCGCCGCGCAGTACCTGATGTCGGTCTGCTTCTGCACGGTGTGCGCCGAGGGTTACCGCGAACTCGGCATATCAGCCCGCGAGTTGAGGGCGGCGGTGGTGAGCGCCCTGGAACCGCTCTGGTCGGCGGAGGCGCCGTCCGGGCCGTCCGGCCCGTCCGCCCCTCCGGTGGACCGGGAGGGCGAGTGGGCCGCCGTCGAGGCGCTGCTCGGCGCGGAGCCGGCGGCTGTGCTGCGCACCTGGCGGGACCGCGCCGCCCGGAGGCTGCGGCGCGCGGTGGTGGGCGCCGTACGGGCGGCCGCGCCGGGCGGCTTCCGGGTGCTGCTGCACGCCGATCCCGCCACCCACCGCTGCGGCGCGCACCCCGGTGTGGACCCGGCCGAGGCGCTGGCCGACGCGGACGGTGTGGTCCTGCCCTGCACCGGCGGCGCGGCGGCCCGCGCCGCGGCACTCGGCCCGTTCGCCGGGCCCCGCCCCGCCGCCGCGACGGTCGCCGCCAACCTCACCATCGTCTCCGGCCTGGGCGGCAGCCCCCGCACCCTCGCCGCCGACGCCGCCCACGCGGCCCGCCTGGGCGCCGGCGAACTGCACCTGTACCACGCGGGCCTGGCCGGCAACGACGACCTGGCCGCCGTCCGGGAGGCGCTGGCCCGGCTCAGGGACGGAGCGGGGGAGCGGCCGTAGGGCGGACGAACCCGCACTCGTACGCCGTGATGACGGCCTGGGTGCGGTCCCGCACGCCGAGTTTGGCCAGCACGCCCGCCACATGGGTCTTCACCGTGGCGGGGCCCACGCCCAGCCGGTCGGCGATCTCGGCGTTGGTGAGGCCCGCGGTCATCAGCCGCAGCACCGCCCGCTCCCGGTCGGACAGCCGGGCCCGGAGCAGCCGCGCGGTGTCCTCCGCGGCCCGCTGCCCGGCGTGCCGGGCGGCCAGCCGGCGCACCGCGGCCGGGAAGAGCAGCGAGTCGCTGCGTGCCACCAGCCGTACCGCCTGCACCAGTTCGTCCGCACCGGACCGCTTGAGCAGGAAGCCGCTGGCGCCGGCCCGCAGCGCGTCGTAGACGTAGGCGTCGTTCTCGAAAGTGGTCACGACGATGATCCGCGGCGGCTCGGGCATGGTGGCGAGCACCTGCTCGGTCGCCCGGATCCCGTCGATCTCCGGCATCCGCACGTCCATCAGCACCACGTCCGGGCGCAGCGACCGGATCAGCGGCACCGCCTCGGCTCCGGTGGACGCTTCGCCGACGACCTCCAGATCGGGCTCGGCGCCCAGGATGGCGCGCAGCGCGGTGCGCACCATCCGCTCGTCGTCGGCGAGCACGATGCGGAGTGGGAGCGGGGAGTGCGGCGGCCCGCCCTGCTCGGCCGACGGCTCCGTGGCCGGTTCCTGCGTCATGGTGCGTCCCCCTCCGGCCCGGCCCGTCGTCGGCCCGGCGTCCCGTTCCCCGTGTGATCGGTCGTGTCGTGCGTCTGCCCCGCCAGCGGCAGCCGGGCGGTCAGCCGCCAGGTGCCGTCCTGCGGCCCGGCGGCCGCCTCCCCGCCGAGCAGCCGGGCGCGCTCCGCGATGCCCCGCAGACCGCGGCCGCCGCCGGCCCGGGGCGCTCCCTCCGGCGCCGCTCCGGAAAGCGGGTTCTCCATCCGAAGCGTCAACTCGCCGTTTATTGCGCAGAGTTGGAGCCGGACCGGGACCGGGCCGGCGTGCCGCAGGACGTTGCCGAGGCCCTCCTGCACGATGCGGTACGCCTCCCGGGAGACCACCGGCGGCAGTCCGGTGCAGCGGCCCCGCACGGTCGCCTCGACCGGTACGCCCGCCGCCCGGGTCCGCTCCAGCAGTGCTTCCAGGGCGTCCAGGGTGGGGGCGGGCAGCGCCGGGTCGGAGCCGTCCTCCTCGCGCAACAGGCCCAGGACGGTGTCCAGTTCGGCGACCGCGGCGCGGGTGGTGTCCTCGATGGCGGCCAGCGCCCGGCGGGCGAACTCGGGGTCCGCGTCCAGGACCCGGCGGGCCGCGCTCGCCTGGAGGGTGACCGCGCTCAGCGCGTGGCCGACGGAGTCGTGCAGTTCGCGGGCCAGCCGGTTGCGGGACGCCAGGTCGGCGGCGCGGCGTTCGGCGGCGGCCAGCCGGTCGGCGGGGGTGGGCCCCAGCAGCGGCGGGGCGCAGCGGGCCAGCAGGGTCCCGGCCGCCCAGGTGGTGCAAAGGACCAGGCCCAGCAACCCGAGCCCGGCGAGCGGGCCGAGGACGCCGGGCAGCTCCCGCGTCCAGGCGGGTACGGAGTCCCGTAGCGGCGCGGAGAACGGCAGTACCAGCAGCACCATCGCGGCGGGCGGGGCGGACAGGGTCATACCGCTGACGATGCCGCCGGTCGTCAGATGCGCCACGAACCACAGCGCGCTGCGCCGGCGGGCCGCCCACGTGAGCGCCGGCCCGTCGGCCAGCCGCTCCCCGGGCACCCCGCACAGGGACCGTACGGCGGCCACCTCCAGCGGGCGCAGCAGCGGGAAGAGCAGCCCGGCCACCGCGGCGAGCGGCAGCGCGCAGCCGAACGCGGTGAACTGCACGGGCACTTGACGCAGCGGGTCGGCGCCGGGCCAGAACAGCGGGAGGACGACCGAGGCCAGCAGGTAGAACGGCATCAGGAGCGCGCCGCCCAGGATCAGATGGACCCAGCGGCCGCCCCTCAGCCGCAGCCGGACGTGTCCTTTCATGCCCGCCAGCCTTCCGCCCGGCCGGACCGCGCGCCTCGGTCCCGCCGACGATCCGCCTCCGCCGTACGGGGGAGGGCCACCCGGCCCGGGGGGCGCCTCACAGCCGCCGGGTCGCCAGGGCCAGCCGGTCGCGGGCGTCGAACAGGGTGTCCTTGATCATCTGCTCATGGGCCGGGGTCAGCCGGGCCACCGGCACCGAGCAGCTGATCGCGTCCCGGGCCGGGGTGCGGTAGGGGATCGCCACACCGAAGCAGCGCAGGCCCAGGGTGTTCTCCTCGCGGTCGACCGCGTAGCCCTGCTCGCGCACCGCGTGCAGCTCCTCGATGAGCTGCTCGCGGTCGGTGATCGTGTGCTCGGTCAGCTGCGCGAGGCCCGGCGGCAGCATCGCCCGCACCTGGTCGTCGGTGTACGTGGCGAGCAGCGCCTTGCCCAGCGAGGTGGAGTGGGCGGGCAGCCGCCGGCCGACCCGGGTGAACGGGCGCAGGTAGTGCTGCGACTGCCGGGTGGCGAGGTAGACCACGTTGGTGCCGTCGAGGCGGGCGAGGTGGATGGTCTCGGTGGTGTCGTCGGAGAGCCGGTCCAGCGCCGGCCTGGCCACCGCCACCACCTCGTCGCCGTCGATGTACGACGTGCCGACCAGCAGCGCGCGGACGCCGATGCCGTACCGGGTGCCGGTCGCGTCGGTCTCCACCCAGCCGAGGTCGACCAGGGTGCGCAGCAGCATGTAGAGGCTGGACTTCGGGTAGCCGACGGCTTCCTGGACGGAGGCGAGGGAATGCATACCGGGGCTGCCCGCGAAGTACTCCAGGAGTTCCACCGTCCGCACCGCGGACTTGACCTGCGATCCTCCGGAATCGGCAGCTGACATCGCCCTTGACCCCTCTGTTCGGACAGCCATAGAGTCCCGTTTGTTCAAGATCTGGGACGACGTTCACCATATCGAACGGTGTCCGGTCCGCTGCAAGGGCCGGACGGCTCCGGAAGCCGGGCAGCACGCCCGGGAACGGACGTTCCGGACCGGCACGGCGACGGGCCGCACCACGCAGCACGATGCGGCACGACGCAGTACGACCTCGGCACGGCATCACCAGGAGGAATGCACGGTGGCAGCGGCAGCACCAGTCTGGAGTGTCGACCCCCGAACCGGGAAGCGGCGGGAGCAGGTTGCGGTGGAGGCCACAGAGGCCGAGGTGGACAGCGCGGTCCGCGCCGCGCACGCCGCCCGGGACGCGCTGGCCGACCGTGCGGTGCGGGCCGCGCTGCTGCGCCGCGCCGCCGGCCTGCTCGACGAGGCGGGCGAGGCGGTCATCGAGGCCGCCGACGCCGAGACCGCGCTCGGCCCCGGCCGCCTCACCGGCGAACTCGCCCGCACCACCTACCAGTTGCGGTCCTTCGCGGACCTCGTCGAGGAGGGCGCCTTCCTCGACGTACGGATCGACCACGCCGACCCCGCCCTCACCCCGCCCCGGCCCGACCTGCGCCGCTACAAGATCCCGCTGGGCGTGGTCGCGGTCTACTCCGCCAGCAACTTCCCGCTGGCCTTCTCCGTTCCCGGCGGCGACACCGCCAGCGCCCTCGCGGCCGGCTGCCCGGTCGTCGTCAAGGCGCACCCGGACCACCCCGCCACCTCCGAACTGTGCGCCGCGCTGCTGCGCCGCGCCGCCGACGAGACCGGGCTGCCGGCCGGCGTACTGCACCTCGTCCACGGCTTCCAGGCCGGGATCGACCTGGTCCGCCACCCGCTGGTGGCCGCGGCCGGCTTCACCGGCTCGGTCCGCGGCGGCCGCGCCCTGTACGACGCGGCCGCGGCCCGCCCGCACCCGATCCCCTTCCACGGCGAGCTGGGCAGCCTCAACCCGGTCGTGATCACCGAGGCCGCGGCCGCCGAACGCGCCGAGCAGATCGGCGCCGGGCTGGCCGGCTCGATGACCCTGGGCACCGGCCAGTTCTGCGTCAAGCCGGGCCTGGTGCTGGCGCCCGCCGGGCCGGCCGGGGACCGGCTGCTGGCCTCGCTGACCGACGCGGTCAGCGACACCGAGGCCGGGGTGATGCTCGACCGGCGGATGCGCGAGGCGTTCCTCGGCGGCATCCGCGGCCGCGCCGAACTGCCCGACGTCGAGGCCCCGGTGACCCCGGGGGCCGGCGGTGAGCACACCGTCAGCGCCGGCTTCCTCACCGTGCCCGCCGCCCGCCTCACCGCCGAGGGCCCGCACGACCTGCTGCTGGAGGAGTGCTTCGGCCCGGTCACCGTCGTCGCCCGCTACACCGACGAGGCCGAGATCGGTGCCGTCCTCGCCCGGCTGCCCGGCAACCTCTCCGCGACCCTCCACCTGAGCGACGCGGAGACCACCGGCACCGACGGGGACGGCACCGACGGCGACGGCCTCGGTGCCCGGCTGCTCGCCCGGGTCACCCCGCTCGCCGGCCGGGTGGTCGTCAACGGCTGGCCCACCGGCGTCGCGGTCGCGCCCGCCCAGCACCACGGCGGCCCCTACCCGGCCACCACCTCGACCGCCACCTCCGTCGGCGGCACCGCTGTGGAACGCTGGCTGCGGCCGGTCGCCTACCAGGACACCCCGCCCGCCCTGCTGCCGCCCGCACTCCGCGACGGCAATCCCCTCGGGCTGCCGCGCCGGATCGACGGCCGCCCCGAGGGCGGGTGAGGCCCGGCGTGCGCCCCGCCCCGGACACGGCCACGGCCGTCCTCCGGGTCCGCGGCGCGACCCGCGGGGACCTGCCGGCGATCGCCGCCCTGCACGCCGGCGCCCGCGCCGCGTACCACCGTGCCCGCCACCCCGGCGCGCCCTTCGACATCCCGGGCGAACAGGCCCGCTGGCACGACGCCTGGGCCCGGGTCCTGGACCGCGCCGACGCCCCCGCGCTCTGCGCCGAACGGCACGGCACGGTCGTCGGCGCCGCCTCCTACCTCCCGCACGCCTCGACGGCGCGCGGGGAACCCGATCGCACCGGCACCGCCCGCCCCACCGTCGCGCTCGACCAGCTGCACGTCGCGCCCGCCCACTGGGGCACCGGCGTCGGCCGCGCCCTGCACACCGCCTGTCTGCGCGCCTGGCACACGGCCGGGTTCTCCCGCGCCGTCCTCGACGTCCTCTGGCACAACCACCGCGCCCGCGCCTTCTACGACCGGCTCGGCTGGCGCCCCGACCCGGACCGCCGCCCCGCCCCCGACGCCACCCACCTCACTCTGGCGCTGGACCTGACCGGCCCGGCTCCGGACGCTCCGCCGCCGGAGCCGCCGGAGCCGCCGGAGCCGCCGGAGCCGCCGTCCTCCGGCCGATGAGCTGCAGCCGCTCGGCCCGCCGCCCGTCCAGCGTCCCCACCGACCCGGACCGCTCCGCCACCACCGAGAAGCCCGCCGCCCGCACCAGCTCCCGCAGCCGCTGTGGGGTGTGGTGCCGGAAGACCCCGCCGTCGGGCGTCTCGAACACCCCGAACGTCCCGTACCGGTCCGCGAACCGCCGGTACCGCTCCTGGTTGAACGCATCGTCCTGCAGCGGCACGTCGCTCACGTACAGCACCCCGCCCGGCCGTACCAGCCGCCCCAGCTCCCCGGCGATCGCCTCCTGGTCCACGTCCCGGGGCACGCAGGTGAGCACCGCGAACAGCAGCGCCGCGTCGAAGGACCCCGCCCCGAACGGCAGCGGAAGTCCCGGGTGGTGCCGCAGGTCCAGCTCCGGATGCTCCCGCCGCCCCCGCGCGATCAGCGCCGCCGAGACGTCCACCCCGCACACCCCGCGGTACCCCAGCCCCGCCAGCTCGGCGGTCAGCCGCCCGTAGCCGCAGCCGTAGTCCAGCACCCGCGCCTCCCGCGGCACGTGGGCGGCCAGCAGACCCGGATCGAGCGGGTGGGTGAAGGTCTTCGCGGAGCCGGTCGTCTCCCAGAAACCGAGGAATCCCTGTGGCGAGGTCATGTCCGGACGGTACCCGCGGAATAGCCCGGCGCCCCGCGCGGTTGCCCACACGAACACGTCCCCACACGTCCCCACCCGTCCCCACGAGGAAAGTCAGCACATGCGCGTCGAAATCTGGTCCGACATCGCCTGCCCCTGGTGCTACATCGGCAAGGCCCGCTTCGAGGCCGGGCTCGCCGCGTTCGCGCACCGCGACCAGGTCGAGGTGGTGCACCGCTCCTTCGAGCTGGACCCGAAGGCGCCGCCGGCCTCCGACGTCCCGGTGCTCGACATGCTCGCCGCCAAGTACGGCGTCAGCCGCTCCCAGGCCGAGCAGATGGAGGCCCGGGTCGCCGCCGCGGCCGCCCAGGAGGGCCTGGACTACCGGTCCGACCGCATCCACGGCAACACCTTCGACCTGCACCGCCTGCTGCACCTGGCCGACGCGCACGGCCGCCAGGAGGCGCTGCTCGACGCCTTCTACCGCGCCAACTTCGCCGAGGCCCGGCCGCTCGGCGACCCCGCCGTCCTCGCCGGGCTCGCCACCGGCGCCGGGCTGCCCGCCGACGAGGTCGCCCGGGTGCTCGCCGACCCCGACGCGTACGCCCAGGAGGTGCGCGCCGACGAGCGCGCGGCGGCCGAGCTGGGCGCCACCGGCGTCCCGTTCTTCGTCATCGACCGCCGCTACGGCATCTCGGGCGGCCAGCCCGCCGAGGTCTTCCGGCAGGCCCTGGAGCGGGCCCACGCCGACGGCGTGGTGGAGATCGTGCCGGCCGGTGACGCGGAGGTCTGCGGGCCGGACGGCTGCGCGGTGCCCGCAAACTGACCGCCGGCCGGCGGCCGACCGGGCACGACCACGGACCGGAACACCGTGGACGGAGCGTGCCCCGCCGAGCACAGTGGGGGCATGCAGCGACATGAGCCACTCGGCGGGGCCGAATTCGCGCCCGAGACGACCTATCTGAACTCCGCCTCCAGCGGACTGCTCCCCCGGCGCAGCGCCGACGCCCTGCGCGCGGCCGTCGAGGAGGCCACCTCCTACGGCACGATGGGCCGCGACTACTTCGCCGCGCCCGCCGCCGCCCGGGCCGCCTTCGCCCGGCTGCTGGACATCCCCGCCGAGCGGGTCGCCATCGGCAGCTCGGTCGCGGTGCAGTCCGCGGTCGTGGCCGCCTCGCTCCCGCCCGGCAGCGAAGTCCTCGCCCCCGAGGGCGACTTCAGCTCCCTGGTCAACCCGCTCGGCACCCACCCGAACCTCACCCTGCGCACCGTGCCGCTGGAGGCCCTGGCCGACGAGGTGCGCCCCGGCACGGCCCTGGTCGCCTTCAGCGCCGTGCAGTCGCTCGACGGCCGGATCGCCGACCTCGCGGCGGTGCGCGAGGCTGCGGCGGCCCACGGCGCGCTCACCTACCTCGACGCCACCCAGGCCGCCGGCTGGCTGCCGCTGCGCGCCGCCGACTACGACTTCCTGGTCTGCGGCGCGTTCAAATGGCTGCTCTGTCCGCGCGGTACGACGTTCATGGCCTTCGGCGGCGACCGCGGCGGACCCGGCACCGCACCCGACTGGCCGGCGCCGCACGCCGGCTGGGTGGCCGGGGAGGACATCGGCGAGTCCAACTACGGCCTGATCCGGCCGGCCGCCACTGCCCGCCGCTACGACGAACCGCACGCCCACTTCGCGTACATCGGCGCCGCGGCGTCCCTCGGCCTCATCGAGGAGCTGGGCGTGGCCGCCGTCCACGCGCACAACACCGCGCTCGCCGACCAGTACCGCGCCGGACTGGCCGAACGCGGCCTGACCCCGCGCGGCGCGCCCGGCTCGGCGATCGTCTCCGCCCCCGGACCGGCCGACGCCCAGGAGCGGCTGGCCGAGGCCGGCGTACGGATCTCGGTGCGCGGCGGCCTGCTGCGCGCGGCCTTCCACCTCTACAACGGAACGGCCGACGTGGAACGGCTGCTGGAGCTGCTGAAATAGCCGGCCGGTGACGGGAATGCGCGGCGGGCCCGGGACGTTGGAAGTGTCGAACCGTCAGTGGGAAGGTGTCGACCGTCATGGTCAACGGCCCTGCTTCCGCACCGTAGTTGAGAGGCCCTCAGTGACCACCGCATTCGAGCCCTTCGAGCTCGCCGGCATTCCGCTCGCCAACCGCATCGTGATGGCGCCCATGACGCGGAACCGCGCCACCGAGGAGGGCGTCCCCACCCCGTCGATGGTCCGCTACTACACCCAGCGGGCCTCGGCCGGCCTCATCATCACCGAGGCCGCCCAGACCGAACCGGTCGGCCGCGGCTACCCGTTGACCCCCGGCCTGCACACCCCCGAGCAGGTCGCCGGATGGCGCGCGGTCACCGACTCCGTGCACGCCGCCGGCGGCAGGATCTTCGCCCAGCTGTGGCACGGCGGCCGCGTCGGCCACCCGGTGCTGCTGCCCGACGGCCTGGTGCCGGTGGGGCCCTCCGCGGTCGCCGCGGCCGGCCAGGGCTTCACCCAGGAGGGCCCGACGGACTTCGTCACCCCGCGCGAGCTGACCGGCGAGGAGATCGATGCGACGATCGCCGGATTCGCCGCGGCGGCCCGCAACGCCGTCGAGGCCGGCTTCGACGGCGTGGAGATCCACGGCGCCAACGGCTATCTGATCCACCAGTTCCTGGCGCCCAACGCCAACCTCCGCACCGACGGGTGGGGCGGCTCCGACGAGGCCCGGGCCCGCTTCGCCATCGAGGTCGTCCGGGCCGTCGCAGGCGCCATAGGCGCACACCGCACCGGACTGCGGATCTCGCCCGGCAACCCCTTCAACGACATCGCCGAGCCCGCCCCCGAGACCACCTACACCACGCTGATCGAGGCGATCGCCCCGCTGGGCCTGGTCTATCTGCACACCTGCGACGTCCGCGACCTGGACCTGCTGGCCCGGCTGCGCAAGCGCTTCGGCGGCACGTTCCTGCTCAACCCGGCCACCGACGGCCGGCCCACCGGCCCCGAGGAGCTCGGCCTGATCGAGGAGGGCGGGGCCGATCTGCTCGCCTACGGCGCGCTGTTCCTCGCCAACCCCGACCTGCCCCGCCGGCTCGCCCTCGGCGGCCCCTTCAACACCCCCGACCGGGCGAGTTTCTACGGCGGCGACGACACCGGCTACCTCGACTACCCGGCGCTCGCGGACTGACCTCCACACGGCGGCGGGGGGGGCCCCCCCCCCCCCGGGGGGGGGGGGCCGCGCCCCCCCCCCCCCCGGGGCCCCCCCCCCCCCCCCCAAAAAAACCGGGGGTGGATCCCCCCCCCCCCGGTGGACGG